>JAJYHY010000078.1 GCA_021784555.1 bacterium | reverse complement strand
AACCAAGCCCTGCACATCACTCCCCAACAGGTGTCCGTGCAACTGAAGGCCGAGGAATTGGGCTACTTGTGACCCCCGCCGAGGCCAAAATTAGCGCCAAAATGTCAGCTACATGAGCAATCCCGCCTACATCAGCGGGATGCGCATCCGCTGGGCAAACATCGGTGTGCAGATTGACGGCGCCAATGGGGGCTTCGTCACCGACTGCCATTTCGAGCAGTCGCAGACGGGCGTCTATTCCGCCAATTGTGGCGCCCAGGGCATCGTCGTGGACGGGACAGTGTGCGACGTGCAGACCCCCTATGGCTCAACGGGCGGTTGCATCTCCGGCACACTCCTGGACGTCTGCCCCGGCAGCACCGACCCGCACGTGTCAGCGAATTTTGCCGGCTTGGGCCAGGCGGAGGGAGGCGCCGGCGACGACGGCGGCGCCGTTGGACCGAACTACTTCGTGGCGGTCCAAAACCAACAGGTGGCAGTGTATGACAAGATTACTGGCCAGCGCCTGACGCCGCCTACGAGCCTCGGGCAGTTCCTCACAGTCGTCGTACCCGACGGTCCTTTCGCCGGAACGCACCAGGCCACCGCTGACCCGCGAGTCCTTTACGACCCGCGAAGCCAGCGTTGGATCGCATGCGGGCTCGCGCAGGAATACAACAGCCCGTGGAATGTTGTCCTGGGCGTCAGCCTGGGTTCTGACCCTGTCGGCAACGGCGGGGATAACTGGGTAGCGGATAACTGGACGAACTACCTAGTGCCGTTCAACCTCACCGCCATAGACCAGCCGAGGCTCGGCGTCGATGACAACGGAATTTACATCGCCGTCAGCAATCCGACCTACATCGCCGCCATCCCAAAGGCGGGATACCTCGACCATACTGCCCCGCCCGTGGTTGACGCACAGCTGTACATCACGGCGAATACGAGCGTTAACGCCGTCGTGCCGGCGCAGAACTTCGATGCCGCCGGCTCGAAGGATCCGGAATGGCTGCTGGCGGATACGTCCCTCAACGGCACAATCTCGGTGGCCGCCATCACCTGGAGCGGGAGCCCGCCGCTCCCCACTGTCGGCGCCTGGGTGCCCCTTCAGATAAGCGGGACGTCCGGCGTCACCGGCGGCCACGCCGCGCCGCAGCTCGGGTGGCCGTACGGCATCAAGCTCGGCGACGAGGCTTTTCACCTCGGCAGACCCCTGGCGCGACACATCCAGGGGGATCAGTTCCTCTGGACCTGCCATGGGATCTATGTCAATGCGGCCGGGAACGACAACGACGGGCAGGCGGACAGGGCCGCTGTCGAGTGGTTCGTGATCGAAACGTCATCGGCGCCGATGCAGATGGTGGGCACCCGCATCTGGGACTCGGCCGCGGCCGATCCAATGTTCTACTACTTCCCATCCATAGCCGTGAACACCCATGGCGATGTCGTCGTCGGGTACGGCGGTTCGAGCTCCAGCAGCTATATCAGCGCCTATTATTCCGCTTACGGGGGCACTTCCGGCCTGGTCGGCGCGCCGACCAAGCTCTTCGGCGGGACGGACTACCTCTACGGCGGCGGGGACTATAACTTCAGATGGGTGGACTACTCCAACACAAGCGTGGATCCAGACGGCCTGACGATCTGGACCGTCCAGCCCTACGCCGAGACGCGCGTCTCCGACAGCGTCTGGAACGAGTATGCCACGCGCGTGGCCCAGATAGTGCCGTACTAGCGTTCAGCCAGTCCCAGCGAACTTCTAATATATGAAGACAGCAGCTAAGTTCTTCCTCTTTGCGTCCCTGCTGGGGCTTTCTCCCCCGCCCAGCCGTTGTGCTGCACAGGCGGGCGCCGGCTCCGGACCGCATGTGTCAATCACATGGCCGACCGGCGGCGCCTTCACGACAACCGAACTCATCAAAATCGAAGCCAGCGTAACGCCGGGCGACAGCCCGATCGCCATGGTTCGGTTCTTTGTGGACACCAATGTCATTGCGACTGTCACCAACGCGCCCTTCGAGACCGTATGGAGGGTGGACACGCGGACCAACTTGCCCATTGATTACGTGTACGGCACGCGGCTCCTGACAGCGGCGGCGGTTGACGCGAGCGGTCGGCAGGGTGAATCGGCTCCCATCACAATCCACTACGACGGCACCTGGCCGTGGAGGCCCATTCTGCGGGTCCTCTCGCCGCAAGACGGAGCGGTTTTTGCCGCGCCGGCTAGCTTCGCCTTCAGCGCCGAGCTCGTGGCAAGCCAGAACGACGCCGGCCCTGTTCAATTCTTCGTGGGCACGAATTCGGTGGGGGTGGTGACACAGGCGGTCGATCGTCTCACCGCCGATACGCCACCCTACTCGGTGAGCGTTACAAACCTGGCGGAGGGGCGGTACCCGCTGACGGTGGCGTATCTCGGCTTCGCCGGGGGAATAGCCTACCAGGCCGGCTCGGTAACGGTGCGAGTGACGAAGCTGGGTATCCAGCGGCCCAGCCTGACGTCCGACGGCCGGGTCCAGTTCGGGGTCGTGACGTCCTTCCCTGGCAAGCCGACCGTCATCGAGGTCTCGCCCGACCTTGCCAACTGGTCTCCCATCTCCACAAATGTGCCGTCGGGGAACGCGTTTACCTTCACCGATCCATCTCCGGCGACGAATGGAACACGATTCTACCGGGCGGTCATCCCGTCGCAGTGAAATGTTGCAATTGGCCAGTGGCGGTGGTCAACCGTGGACATGCGAATGAGACTTCCGTCCCGGTGTTTGGTGACGCTCGTCCTCGGGGCAATGCTTGGCCTCAGCCAATGAACCAGTGGAGAGTCAGCCACACCGCACCTTCACCGAAACGCTATGGATTTGTCCCGGCAGTGTCAATTTCGCCCCGCGCATGGTGTGCTTCCACGAGGCCCCTGAGCACACGATGCGGGATCAGGGGTCCTGAGGCTGCTTCAACGGCCTGAGGCCCGACCTCGGCGGATTAATAGAGCCCCATGGAGGGCGCCGGACTGCCCGGAACCGCCCCGGCATTATCAGGCGAGCAAACCCGATTGTATGCCGCCCAGCCAGCGTCGCGTGCGGAGCCAGGCGGCAGTTCCTGCAGCCAGCCCAGAACAGCCTTGGGGTCTTGCGCCGCCCAGACAGTCACGAGGTTCTCCGCCGCCGCGTTGCGCACCGGGCCTTCCGGGAATTGCAGAACCCACGCCGCGGCGGCCTCCGGGGCCTGCTGTGCCCAGCGTTGCACAATCGACACGGCAGCCCGGTTTTGCTCCCAGCCGGGATCCAGCGCGCTGGCCGCCAAACGTGCCGCGGCGGCAGGGTCCTGTCCGGCTTCGGCCACGGCTATGCCGCTCAACAGGCGCTGCCTTAGCCCGGTCTCCGGGACTTGCTCCGCCCAAGCGGCAGCGGCGGCTGGATCGCTGTCGGCCCATTGAACGGCCGCATAAACGAGCAAGTCGTCGCGCCCGGTGGAGGCTGGTAGAGCCGTGGCGAGTCTCAGGGCCTCAACGGGGTCCGTGCGCGCGACTTCGTAGCCGAGGCCGATGGCTGCAGACCGCTCGGCGTCGCTTTGTGGCAAACCTTGGAGCCACTGCTCGGCGGCGGAAGCATCCTTATTCGCCCAGGCGACGGCGACTTGGCGGAGGGCGTCGGCGTGTTCGGGGCCTTCGGGCAGCCGCGCCGCCCACGCGGCCGCCGCGCCGGGGTCCGCCTTCACCCAGCGCTGTAAGAGGAGCCGGCGCAGGTCAACCGCTCCGGGGCCTTCCCCGCCCTTGAGGGCGTCGAGCGCGGCGGGCAATTCATCGTCAGAGACGCCAGCGACGGCGCGGTCCACCGCCTTGCTTCTGCGGTCTGCGTTCGTCTGGGCTTCAACCGCGGCGACCGAACGAGTGTAACGAGCCTGGGCCTGATTGGCCCGCGACACCGGGAACACCGCAACAGGGCGCGGGTTGACGCCAATAGAGCCGCGCTCCGTATGCCGGGCGGGATCTATTTCCGCGGGCGGCCGCCGGCGGGCGCCGCTGGCCTGCCACAGAATCGCCGCCAGCAGGAAGCAGAGCGCAGCCAATCCGAGTTCCGTGCGGGTTCCCGCAGGCATACTTGCTCGCGCCGTGCGCCCTATGGAAGCACGTCCACGTTGCTGAAGGTGGAGTTATTCAGCACACCCGGGTCGCCGGATGCCACCGCCAGGCCCACGTAAACCTCCGAGGCCATCTTCACGTTCTGGGAATCGACGAACGTCCATGTTGTCCCGTCGGTGGATTCGTAACCCGAGAGCAGGTTATTGCTCCGTACCAGGCGAACCCACGCGGCCGGCGGTGCGCCCAGGTTCGAAATCGTCGAAGTGGTCTTGTTGCCCGCGCTGTTGCGATACTGGAATCGGAACACGCCGTCCGGCGAAATGCCCATCAAGCCGTATCTCGACCCGCTGGTCAGGGTCTCGCGGATCATCACCGCGACGCACCCGTTCGGGCCAGTGTTCTGCACCGAATTCAGCCGGGCCTGAATCTGGCCATCCCCGCTCAAGGTCTGATAAACGAACTGGAAGTCGTCCGCTGAGCCGCTGACGTTACCCGCGCCACTGACGGTGAACGTCCCGGCGGACTCACTCGCGGTCCCCGCCACACTGAGAGTTCCGACGTCGGAGTTGTCCCGTGGCGGCGGCAGGGAGGTCACTGTGATAGCAACCGGCGCCGACGCGGACTGGCCCAGGAGCGTTGCGCCGCTGTAAAACTGGACCTGGCTGATGGTGTGGCCGTTGGGCACGACCGTGGCCGCCAGGTTGATGCTGGCGGGCGCACCGTAGCTCGCGCCCGCCGTTGGTGAAGTGAGCGCCACCGTTGGGGGCGAGTTGGTGAGCGGCACCTGGTAACTCACCTCGTTTGACGGCACGCTCTCCTGGCCGGAACTGTCGTAAGCAGTCGCGACAAAGAAATAGGTGACGCCCTCTTGTAATCCCGTGACGGTTATCGTCGCGTTTGTGCCGGCATCGAGGCGCGTCGGGTAGTTGCCGCTGTTGGTGCCATAATACACGGCGCTGCCCACTGCCGACGGGTCGGTGCTCGGGCTCCAGCCTAGCGTCACACTCTGGAGCGCCAACGCCGCGGGACAAGACAGCAGCCAGGCGAGAAACCAACTCAGCCATCCAATGCGGCCCTTGGGGGTGGGGCTCATACAATCGTTGGTTATCTTCAATCAACGATTTCCAGGAGCAAGTGCTGTTCCAGTGGCCCGTGCGGCAACAATGCGCTGCGGCAACGCACGCGGTCGGCCCGCCTTTCTCTCTGCATCCCACACGATAGACCGCGCGCGTGTGAGGTATCACCCGACCCGGTTTTTGGGACACACTGAACGGTTCCAAGACAACCAAACCGTGGCCGGGTGGTGGGGATGTGACGCAACTGCTCAGGTGGTAACAGGAGCGCGGACGCCCTCGTCCGCGACCGCGGGTTTCGGGGGACGCGGACGAGGGCGTCCGCGCTCCAATCGCGTGCGTCCGGCCGATACAAGCGTCCATCGCACTGAACAAATACAAATAAGGACCGTCGTGTGGTGTGCGTGCCGGGCCGGCCCGCCCCTCAATCCTGTATGGAGCCGGCCATGCTCACAGTGAAGTTGCCAACGCCGGAGGTCCGACAATCCTCCTTGCCGCGACAATAAAATACGCGGCCGCGTATTTTATTGTCGCGGCAATGTCTCGGCTTGCGCGAACCGCCCTGAAAGCAGCCCATCCGTTCCCCCCCGCCCGCATGATCCCTTGGCCCGAATATTTCATGCCGCGGCCGCAGCCTGTAGGCGGGGCAGGTCGCCCTGCGCTCCAATCGCAACTTTGCAAATTGCAAATTCTCAGTTCACTTGTGCCCTGGGGGCAGCGATGGCTGCGGCGCTTGTTGCTGGCCTTGCTGAAGGCCTCCGGGCACCGTGGCGGCGCCGGTTTGCGGCATTTCCATTCCGTAATAATGATCTAGCCGCGCGACAAAATTGGGATCGCTTAGCACGGAGTAATTCCGGGTCATGGCCGGGGCCTTTAGAATCTGGTTCTTTTCGACACTGAGCGTGACCTGATTGCGCGAAGCGGAGATGACGGTTTGCCAGGGGACCGGGACGCGGTTCTCGCCTATGCCGAAAAACCCGCCTCGTCCGAGTATGAGGTAATCAATCTGGCCGGTTCTGGGATTAATCGCCAGGTCTTCGATATCGCCCAGGTCCTGGCCGGTCACCGACTTGACATGCGCATCCATGAACGTGCTTAGTCTGAGGTCCGTGGCTTGACCGGGCTGCTGAACGGCCGGCTGAGCGAAGTTGCCGTGAGCCGGTTTGTCCCCGGCTTGACCAGGCTGCCCCGCGTTGGAGGCCTGCCCCAAAGAAGCAAAAGCCGCCAGACCCGCCACCAGGCCAGCCACCGATATTTTGATTTCGCTTGATTTCATACAAAGAACCCTCCCATTCGCTGGGGCCTCGGCAAAGGAGTAGTTTACCTCAGGCCCCGCGCGGGTGGATGCTCCAGCCAACTGCCTCCGGAAACAATCCAGGCGGCCAGGTGAGCGGCGCTGGGCGCAAGACAAAAATCTTGGTCCAGGCAAGATGCGCCCGCGAGGAATGGAGGGCGGCAAAGAAGCTGGACGCGCCCCTTGATTTGTGATTAGTTCTGGATGTGTCAAATGCTCCGAAAAACGCGGGGCAGAATAACGCCGCCAAGACCGGGGACCTGCCCTTCGAAGAGGCCTTGAAAAAGCTTGAGGCCATCGTTGAAGCCATGGAGTCCACGGATTTGCCGCTGGAAAGCCTCCTGGTCAAGTACGAGGAAGGCACCCGTCTGGCGGGCATCTGCCAGGACAAGCTCGGGCGTGCCGAGCTGAAGATACAACAGTTGGAACAGAACGCTGCCGGCGCAGTGAAACTCAAACCGATGCAGACCGAGATGTCAGAAGAATCGTTGTAAGATGAGCCGCTATCTGGATATGGTGGACAGCCCGGCGCAGCTCAAGAAACTGACCGTGGAACAGTTGCAGGCTCTGGCGGAGGAGATCCGCCACGAGCTCATTACCGTGCTTTCCCGCAATGGCGGCCATCTGGGCCCCAACCTCGGCGTGGTGGAGTTGACGATCGCATTGCACGCCGTGTTTGACACGCCGCGGGACAAATTCATCTGGGATGTCAGCCACCAGTCCTATGTCCACAAACTGCTCACCGGGCGCCGGGACCGTTTCCATACTATCCGCAGCACCGGCGGATTAAGCGGCTTCGCCCTGCGCACCGAGAGCGAACATGACTGCTACGGCGCCGCCCACGCCGGCACCGCCCTATCCGCCGCCCTGGGTATCTGCGCCGGACGTGACCGCCGCCGCGGGGACGAGCACGTGGTTGCCATTTTTGGCGACGGCGCCTTGACCAACGGCATTTCCTTCGAGGCCCTCAACAACCTTGGCCACACGACTAAGCGGTTCATCGGCATCCTCAACGATAATGAATGGAGCATCGCCAAGAATGTCGGCGCCATCGCCAAGTACCTTAACAAGCTCATCACACATCCTTCTTACAATCGCCTGGCCCGGGACTTGGAGCGCTTTGTGCGTCGCCTCCCCAAGGGTGACGTCGCCCTCAGACTCGCCCATAAAGCTGAGGAGAGCTTCAAGGCGGCCCTGACCGACGTGAGCCTCCAACCGACGGAGAAGGCGCCCGAATCCGACGACGGGCGCGGCGGCTACGGGAGCAGCCTGATTTTCGAGGAAATGGGTCTGCGCTATTTGGGCCCCATCGACGGCCACAACCTTCCGCTGGTGATTAGCACGCTTCAGTTCGCCAAGAGTTGCGACCACCCCATCGTCATCCACGTCCTTACTCAAAAGGGCAAAGGCTTCGAGGCCGCGCTGCGGAACCCGGAAAAGTTTCACGGCCTTGGCCCGTATGATGCCACCACCGGGGCGACGCTGCCCGCCAAAGCGGGCGCGCCTCCGAACTGGCAAAACGTTTTTGGCGAGGCCATGGTCAAGCTGTGCCAGAAGGACAATTCCATTGTCGGCATCACTGCCGCCATGCCCAGCGGCACCAGCCTGAACGCATTGGAGAGGGCCATGCCCGACCGCTATTACGACGTGGGGATAGCCGAGGAGCACGCGGTGCTTTTCGCCTGCGGCATGGCCACCATGGGCCTCCACCCCGTCTGCGCCATCTACTCGACCTTCCTCCAGCGTGCCTACGATTGCCTCGTCCACGACGCGGCGCTTCAGGACCTGCCCGTGACTTTTTGCATGGACCGCGCCGGCCTCTCGGCTCAGGACGGCCCGACCCATCATGGTCTCTTTGACATCGCCTACGTCCGCTCCATTCCCAACTGCATCGCCATGGCGCCCAAGGACGAAGACGAACTGGTGGACATGCTCTTCACCGCGACGCGCCAAGCCCATCCCACTTTCATCCGCTATCCACGCGGCCCGGCCGAAGGGGTGCTGATCAAACCCAGGCCCGCCTTGCTCGAAATCGGCAAAGCCGAGGTCATTCGGGACTTTTCGGAGGACGGCGGGCGCAAGATCGTCCTCTTCGCCTTGGGCAACATGATGTCGGTGGGCCGCGCGGCCGCCGAACGGCTGGCGGCTGAGGATTGTGACGTGGCCATCATCAATCCCAGATTCATCAAGCCGCTGGACACCGGCTTAACGGAGCGATTCGCCCGCGCCGCCGAAGTTCTCGTTACCCTCGAAGACCACGTCCTGGCCGGCGGATACGGCAGCGCGGTGCTCGAGTTCCTCAGCCAAAAGCGCATCATCACCCCGATTATCCGCTTCGGCTGGCCCGACAAGTTCATCGAGCACGCCAGCAGTGTCGAGGCCCTTCGCGCCAAATACGGCCTCACCGCCGAGAACCTCGTCGCCAAGGTGCGCGCCGAATTTGCCGAGTCCTCCTGCGCTCCGCTCCAGTTGACCACGCTGGCCGGCTGAAAAACCGCTGCCCCATTGCGCATTGACTTGTCCGCAATATGTTTTGAAAATCAAGCGCTTTAGTCCAATAGCAAAGAAATCGTGAAACGTGAGTCCCATCTCCCGAACTACGGCCTGCCAAGAGTGCCTCACGCCTCACGTTTCACGTTTCACGCCACTAGTCATTTTAAACCTTTTTACTGAACTCCATGCCGTACAAAGACATTACCCCGCCTCAAGGCGGCAAGATCTCAATCCAAAACGGACAACTCAAGGTGCCCAACAATCCCGTAATGCCCTTTATTCGCGGCGACGGCACGGGCCCGGACATCTGGGCCGCCAGCCAGCGCGTTTTCGATGCCGCCGTCCAAAGGGCCTACGGCGGCACGCGCCAAATCGCCTGGTTCGAAACCTACGCCGGACAGACGGCCAAGGACAGATTTGACACGTGGTTGCCCGATGACACGGTTTCGGCGTTTTCCGAGTACCTGGTCGGCATCAAGGGACCGCTTACCACGCCCGTCGGCGGCGGCATTCGCTCGCTCAATGTCGCCCTGCGCCAGATGCTCGATCTCTACGTCTGCTTGCGCCCCGTCCAGTACTTCGATGGCGTGCCTTCGCCCGTAAAACACCCGGAGAAGGTGAACATGGTCATCTTTCGCGAAAACACGGAGGACATCTATGCCGGCATCGATTACCAGGCGGGGAGTGTTGAAGCGAAAAAGATTCTCGATTTTCTCCAAAGTGAGATCCCCGCGGCTCTCAAGAGGATCCGTTTTGGTTCACAAGCGGCGGACCAGGTAGGGATCGGCATCAAACCGGTCAGCAAGCCGGGCACCGTGCGCCTGGTGCGCGCCGCGCTGGATTATGCGGTGCGCAACCAGCGCAAGAGCGTCACCATCGTGCATAAGGGCAATATCATGAAATACACCGAAGGGGCCTTTCGCGATTGGGGTTTCGAGGTGGCCCGGCGCGAGTTCGACGCCGTGGAGCTCGATGGCGGTCCCTGGTGCAAGCTGCCCCAAGGCATTATTGTCAAGGATGCCATCGCTGATATTACCCTCCAGCAGGTCTTGACTCGGCCCGACGATTTTGACGTGGTGGCCACCCTCAACCTCAATGGAGATTATTTGAGTGACGCCCTTGCCGCCCAGGTCGGCGGCATCGGCATCGCGCCCGGCGGCAATATCAATTACGTCTCCGGCCACGCCATCTTCGAGGCCACGCACGGCACCGCCCCTAAATACGCCAACCAGGACCGCGTCAATCCCGGCAGCGTGGTTCTGAGCGGCGAGATGATGTTCCGCTACCTGGGCTGGACGGAAGCGGCGGACCTCATCATCAAAGGCATCAAAGGCGCCATCGCTTCAAAACGCGTTACTTACGATTTCGCCCGGCTCATGGAAGGCGCCACCCAGATCAAGTGCTCTGAGTTTGGGGATAATATCATTGATCACATGTAGCCCAAAAGCGCGGCCTCACCTATCAGCGGCGGACCTTCGGGGACACTCAAAGCTTCGAGCTGCTTCAGGAGGGCAAGAAAGTCTTCACCGTCCAGATTGCCGTGCGCTCCGTGGCCCTCGATGACCCGCTGCCCAGCGCCTGGGCGCCCGTGGCGATTGAAACGTTTCGAGACAACCTGGGCGCTGAGATGAACGCAAGAGCTTCGCGCCTGCTACGGCTGGGAAGACACGCCTCGCTTACCGTACCTGGCGAAGCCCCATTACCAGGTGCTCGATGAACTCGAAGGGCGTGCAGACGGCTGCGAACACCTCGTCTGAGGACCCCAACGCCGGGAGCCGGATTCACTTCAAGTAAGCGGATTTGGGGGGCGGACAGGATGGCTTGTCCACGCGGCGCATCTTGATTTCCCTGAGGGCGGCGCCGGTCTCCCAGGAGGCGATTCCGAAGGGCTTGGACAGTTCGATGTCGCCGGGACGCAACGAGATTTTTGTGCCGGTCGTTACTACATCGACCACTTTCTCCTTGTCGATCCACGCTTCGATTCGCCCCGCGGTGATCCGCAACCGAATCCGATACCATCGGCCCTTTTCGAACCTGTGGAACGTCGTGGTCGCGTTCTCCGAGGCATCCATATCGTCCAAGCTGGAGATGCCCACCAGGGCGCCACCCCACCCGCCGACGATGAGGCTGCAATAAGAGTTGCCGACGGGGACTGTCAGACCACAGAAGAAATCTGTTCCCATGATGCGCATGGCGTCCAGCGCGACCTCGTAATTCATCTTTGGAAACTCATTGGTGTAGTTGATCCCCGTAAAGGGGTCGCCCATGTTCAAAAGCACGACCCCGGCTCGCACCTTGACGTCTCCGCTTCCGGCAAAATCCGTCTTCCGCCACCCGGTGAGGTCCCGGCCATTGAACAGCGATTCCCAACCGTGACCCTCAAAGGGAGCGGGGGGTTTGGCAATGCCGGGCGGCAGGCCGTTCCTCGCTTTGGCCTTGGACGCGGGGTCAGAGGCGGAAGCGGGCTTCGAGGCGACGGTAGCCGATGATTCCGTTTGGGCCAGGGCGAGGCAGGCGGGCCAGAGCCACCAGGCCAAGAGCGCCG
The DNA here is from genome assembly GCA_021784555.1 of bacterium. Taxonomy (GTDB): domain Bacteria; phylum Verrucomicrobiota; class Verrucomicrobiia; order Limisphaerales; family UBA8199; genus JAJYHY01. The sequence goes on along the minus strand of JAJYHY010000078.1, from coordinate 15,214 downwards.
AAACGGCTGTGAACTTGATCTTCGGCAGATACGAGTGATTCTTCATAATATCAATTCGATACAAGAGAGTTGCCGCGATCCACTGTAGCCACTCTCACCGCCTCCGGCGAGCATTGATTTCCAGGGGGCATAAACGTGCGCTTTATAAACCTTCCTCTGTTTTATAGATGCGCCCTTTGAAGACATAAAGGATATGTTGACAGGGTCTTGACCCGCGGCTTACGATATGAACCGTGAATGGTCCGCGGGTTGGGGAGAGTCGAAAAAACAAACCTTATGTTCAGAGCAATTAAGCGATTCTTTGTATGGCTGGGACTCTCGGCTGAGAAAGCGACCGAAACCGATGCCATTAACCGGGCCGTCGTCGAACGCGGGATCCGTGATTCCAGAGCCAAAGCCGACAAGGCCCATTACGCCAATGGCCAACTCGCCAGCCAGATTGCCGTGCTCAAGGATCAGGTCCGGCGCCAGGAGCGCAGGCGAGATGAACTCCAGGGCCTGCTTCAGGCTGCCGCCGCGGCCAACGACGAGGCAAACGGGGCGCATTACGCCGAGGAACTTGCCGCCATGGACCAGGATCTCAACGAAAACAGGACCCAGGCCGACAGCCTCGAACAGCTTTACAAGCAGAATACGGCCATTATCGCCGAGAGCCTCCGCGAGATTCAGCGGTTCCAGCGCGAGTTTGAAACCGTTAAGACACGGGCCAGCATCGGGCGCTCCCTGGAAAACCTCGCCGGCATGATGAAAAGCTCAATCTCCGAACTGCAAGGCATGATGGGCGGCGAGCTCAGCCAATCCATGCAGCAGCTTCGCCAATCAGCGGCGGCGGGTGAAGGTCAGATGCGCGCGACTCTCGACTTGGCCAAGGAGATGGGCTCCGGTATTGCCCTCCAGCAAGAGGCGCGCAAGACGCGTGGCGCGCTCCTGTTCCAGGAATACCGGAAGAAAATGGGGTTGGTGCAACCAGAGGTCTCAGCCAGCCCGACCGAGCCTTCCGCCCAGCCTCAACGGCAGAAGATTCCGGAAAAATGAATCCACCATCCCCTTCGGGGGGCTGGAGCCGTTACGTCGTTACAAACCGCATAAACATTGGGTGATCTCGATGTCCAGGTCGTTACAAAAGCCGTTACAAGGCGTTGCGCGAGGCGTAACACGCTTTTGACCATCGCACGGTGCATCCGGGTTGTTGGCTGTTGGATGTTGGTTGTTGGATGCTTTCCATTTCCCGGCTCAGGGATTCATCCCGCCCATCCATCATCCGTCACCCCACCACTCCATCACTCCACCAATCCGTTGCTGCGGGCCTCCGGGGCGCCTCCCAGGAGCCATCCCAGGAGGGCAAACGCCGCCCAGGCCGTGGCGGGGATATAGAGGCTGAACTCGAAGAGACTTTGAAGGCACCAGGCCGCCACGCCCAGCCACAGGCAGAAGATTGGCCAATTCGGTTCGGACTTCCCAGGCACGGCGCGACGGTAGCTCCAAATCAGCGATTGTATCACAAAGAGGCTGTAGGCGAGAAAACCGATCATACCGGAATCCGAGGCCTGCTCCAGGTAGTCATTATGCGCGAGCCTGGTGGGCTCCGACTCGGGCCGCTTGATACGTTCATAAGAGGGGCCGAATGTGCCTGGCCCCGTGCCCAAAACGGGATGAGCCAAAGCCGTTTCTATCGCGGCGTGCCAGTAATCGAATCGGGCGCCGACGCTGGTGGCTCCGCGCTCAAAGAACGAGGCATACTTCCAAAAGAAACCAACCAAGCCAGCCAGAAGCACGAGACTGACGCACGCCACCTTCAGCCGCTTTGGAAAGCGCAGATGCAGCAGCACTACCAAGCCCATCAGCAGCATCAGCAACCAGCCCCCCTTTGATCCGGACCAATACAGGCAAGCCAGGCTGCCGTCCGCTATGACCGCCACCAAAAACGCCCTTGCCCCTCTCGTAAACCAGCGCTTTAAACCCCACACGGTTGCCAGCATCGACGGCAGCAAGAGCAACAGCGCCCCCGCAAAGGCATTCGGGTAAAACACAGTGGAGAAAATCCGGTCGCTGGACATCTTCTTGAGGAGCTCCGGCGGGACGTGGCTCATCTTCGGATACAAGTAGGCGAAGAAATACCGGCGTGTCTCAGCCAGACCGCCGAAGTGCTGGCTCCAGCCCGCCGCGAGCATAATGACGAACCCGCCCAGCACCCCCAGGAGAAATGGCCTCGGCGACTCCGAGCGGCTTAGGGCAAACAGGCCCAAATAGAAGCACAAGGTGGTCGCGACAAAGTGGGCCAAGGTCGGCTTGGTGAGATCAAGGCTGACTGTATGTGTGGATGAAACAAATTGCCAACACAGCCACACCAGCGGCAACGCCGCCAGCCACCACGGCGCCCTCAACCGCCAACGGGCGCAAACAAGCCCAAGCACCGTCAGGCCTGCCAAGAGCCAGTAGGCCCAGGCGATAGGCCAGGGATTGCCCAGGATAACCTGGTAGGCGTTCTTGGGCGCGGTGACCCATTGTTCCATGATCGGCGGGTCGCCAAACTTCAGGAGACAGAGACCGAGAAATCCGCCGAACATGCCCGCAAAGAGCGTGGCCAGGCCGACGCCGGGGTCCCGAGGTGGCTCGTTGGAACGGTGAGCGTCGCGCTTTGAAGTCACAGGTGCAATTTGAGCAGAGCCACCTCCAAGGCGAGCGCCTCCTGCACATTGGTGCCAAGCCAGCTTTGGAGTTGCTCAAAGGTCCGCAGATTTTCGATGCAATCGCCGGGTGAAATCCTCCGGGCCAGCCGTTGCGTGGCGGGCAACTGCGGGAAGCTCAAGAGCGTCTGAGTGCCGGCATCGGTCGCGGGAGGCTTGAGATTGGATATCGCCTCCCGACCGGGTCCAGCGGCCGGGCCATTTTCCTTTCCCGGGGAGGCGGTAACCGCCAGCACACACACGTCTCGCAGCCATCGCTCTACCAGCAGGAGCAATTCCGAGCGTTGCCGCCTGTATTCGGCTTCAATGGAGGCGGCGAGTTCGGCCTCCCATTTGTCGAGCAACTCTTTTTCGGTGTCGGGATATCTTCCGGCGGGCGACCGTGCGGTCAGGGTCTGCTCAATCGTCTCTTTGAGCTGGCTGAGCTTTCGCAAGAGCGTGTCCAAAAGCTGGTAGCGCCCGAGCAAGCTTTTGCGCTCCCCAGCCGCCGTTTGGCTGAACTCGGCCAGCCAGTTCATTGCGGCGGGGTCCACGCGGCGCGCCCCTTCTCCGGCAAAGCTCAAGCGAAGGCACCTGGAGAGAATGGTCTCCAGCAACCGCTGAGGCTCGGTCGTCAGGAGGATCAGAATCGAATTCGCCGGAGGTTCCTCGAGCGTCTTCAGGAAAGCGTTGCCGCTTTGGACATTGAGCCGGTCCGCCCCGACAATCACCGAGACCTTGTATTCGGCCTCGGTCGGTTTGAGGTTGATCGCTCGCATAAGCGCGCGCATTTGGGGGAGGATGATGACGCGCGACTTGGATTCGGGGCGGACCCAGTGGACGTCGGGGTGGTTTTCGTGGTCGATACGGCGGCAGTTCAGGCATTTATCGCAGCAATCGATGGCCGGGCCGAGCGGGCCGCGAACCGGTTGGAGACAGTTCAGCGTCTTGGCCAACGTGCGCGCCGCCGCCTCCAGTTCCCCTGAATGGTCGCCGGTAAACAAATAGGCGTGTCCCAGGCGCCCGCGCGCCAGCGAGCGCTGGAGCCACTGCGCGCCTTGCTCCAGTTCGGGGAGATCGCGAAATGCCATCGTGCTTCCAGTCTAATGCCTCCGGGCCGCAAGACAAGCCACAGGCGCGGGGTCAGTCCTCACTTTTTCCGCGGTGAAGGAAGGGAAGTGGCGGAAAAAGGCGCAGGACTGACCCCGGCGCCAGCGGCGCAGGAGCTATGGTTTCAACTGCGTTGCGGGGCGACCGGCGACGGTGGACGGCAACGGCTCTGCCTCAGCGCCGAGGTCACGAGTCCAGAGTTTGCGCGTGACGTGCAGGAGGACTAGACCGGATGCGATGAACGTCAGCAGGAGGGCGAAGCCCATGCCCGTGCGCCCGTAAAAGAAATTGCCCATGGTGAACAGGCCGGACCAGATAGCCATGCAGCCCGACACCCAGCCGAGCAGGGCGAGCGGGATGTTCGTTCCGGCAGGGTCTCTCTCTGAATCCGGGATGCCGGCTTCGAGCTGAATACGCCGCCAGCCGGGGCCGAAGGGCCGCACTTTTCGGTAAAAGTCGATGAGAGTCTGACGGTCGGTTTGCGGGCCGAAAAAGGCGGTGAGCATCCAGCAGACGGTGGTGAAGGTGACGGTGATGATGAGGGCAACGTCAGTGCTGAGCTTGAGGCCGCTTTTGTTCAGAGCGAAGATGAGGAGGGAAATGGCAAAGGAACTGACCATCGCCACGACTTCGCACCAGGCGTTGATGCGCCACCAGAACCACCGCAGCAGGTAGAGCAAACCGGTGCCGGCGCCGATCTGGAGGATCAGATCGAAGGCGTCCTTGGCCGTGTCCAGGAAGAAGGTCAGGGCGCTGGCGCAGATAAACAGCACCACTGTGGCCAGCCTTCCCGCCCAGACATAATGCTTCTCGGTGGCGGACTTGTTGATAAAGCGGCGGTAAAAGTCATGAACGAGGTAGGAGGCGCCCCAGTTCAGGTGGGTGAGAATGGTTGAGGAATTCGCCGCAATAAGGCCGCCCACCACCAGGCCGATGAAGCCGACCGGCAGGAAGGTGAGCATGGCCGGATAGGCAATATCGTTGCCCAAAAGGGTCGGGTCGAGATGCGGGAATGCCTTCTGGATGTCTGAGAGATGAGGAAAGACGATGATGGAGGCCAGGGCCACCAGAATCCAGGGCCAGGGCCGGATAACGTAATGGGCGAAATTGAAAAAGAGCACCGAGCCCAGTGAATCCTTCTCGGATTTGGAGGCGAGCATGCGCTGGGCAATGTAGCTCCCGCCGCCCGGCTCGGCGCCCGGATACCACACGGCCCACCATTGAACGGCGACGGGCATGATGAACACCGCCACCGCCACGTCCCAATTGTTGGTGAAGCTGGGGAGCACGTTCAGGTAATTGATGCCGTGCGGGCCGGTCTTGGCCGCGACGGCGGCTATCATGGCGTGCAGCCCGCCCACGTGGACAACCGCCACCCATGCCGCCGCAATGACGGCGGTCATCATGATGAAGAACTGGACCATGTCGATGACCAGCACGCCCCACAGGCCGGAATGGGCGGCAAAAATGACATTGATGACGCCGCACAGGAGGATGGTTTGCAGGCGCGAAAGGCCGAAGAGAATGGCGGCGATCTTGCAGGCGGCCAGGGTGACCGTGGCCATGATCATGCAGTTGAAGAAAAAGCCCAGGTAGATGGAGCGGAACCCGCGCACGAAGCTGGCGGCGCGGCCGGCATACCGTATCTCGTAGAACTCCAGGTCGGTCATGACGCCGGAGCGGCGCCACAGGCGGGCGTAGAAGAATACCGTAGAGATGCCGGTGAGGGCGAAAGCCCACCAGCACCAGTTTCCCGCCACGCCTTGGCGGCGGACGATGTCAGTGACCAGGTTGGGCGTATCACTGCTGAAAGTGGTGGCGACCATCGACAGCCCCGCCAGCCACCACGGCACCGAGCGCCCGGAAACGAAGAACTCAGAAGTGCTTTTGCCCGCGCGTTTGCCGAAGAACAGGGCTGGGAAAAAGCAGACGATCAGGGTTACGACAATGATGACCCAGTCAATAACGTGCAGGCGCATATTTGGGGAAGTTAGCAGGTCTGCCGCCGACGCGCCAGCCTCACGATCGTCGCCTACCGATCCTTATTCCAGCGGATGGCCAATTGGAGCAGTTCGCTGGAGGTATTGAGGTTGAGCTTGTCCTTGATGCGGGCGCGGTAGGTATCGACGGTTTTGATTTCAATCCGGAGTTGTCCGGCTATCTCGCGCGTGCTCAGACCGCGGCCAATTAGCTCGAAAACCTCCAGTTCCCGCTCGGCCAGGAGGTCGGCGATGGAATCGGCCGGGGCATTGGGCTGGGCGGCGAGCCGCGCGAGGATGGTCGAGGCAGTCCGTTCATTGAGATAGATGCCGCCGGTAATGACCCGGCGCAGAGCCAGGAGGATGTCGCGGGTTGCTTCCTGCTTGGTGATATAGCCATGGGCGCCGGCGCGCAGGACGCGTTCGGCATAAAGCACCTCGTCATGCATGGAGACGACCAGGATGAACATCTTCGGCCAGCGGGCTCGGATATCCTTGATCAGTTCCAGGCCGCTGGAGTTCTTGAGCATCAGATCGACCACGACCAGTTCCGGCTTGGCCCGCTCGATGGCCTGGAGCGCCTCGGAATGACCGTCGGCCTGGGCGCAAACCACCAGGTCGGGCTCGCGGTTGATGCTCTCGGCCAGGCCTTCCCGGACAATCGGGTGATCATCCACTAGTAAAATGCGCGTAGCGCCGGCTTTGCGCAAATCATGAAATCGGATCATAACAGTGGTTATAGGGAATCCGGCAGGCCACGAGCGTTCCGGAACCATCGCCTTGGATACGCAGCGTGCCTCCAATGCTCCGCGCGCGGTAATCCATAATGTGCAGCCCCATACCCGGACCCGGACTGCGCCGCGGGGCGGACTTGATGCCGTGCCCGTCGTCTTTAATGGCCAGCTCGAGGCCCGCTTCGGAGCTGCCCAAGCGGATGAGGATGTTTTGGCAGCCGCTGTGTTTGAGGGCGTTATTGACGGCTTCCTGGGCAATCCGGTAGAGGTGCGTGGAGGTCGTCATCCCGCAATGCAGGCGGCGAGCGGCCACTTCGCAGCGGCATTGAGCGGCATGGCGTTCGCGAACCGAGCCGGCCAGTTCCTCCAGTGCCGGGGCCAAGCCCTCGGCCTCGAGACGCACTGGATAGAGGCCGCGGCACACCCGGCGCGACTCGGTGATGGCTTCATCCAGGAGCCGGCAGATGCGCTGAGCCGTGGCGCTTTGCGGATGAGCTTCAGCGGCCAGGACTTGCTGGAGAGAATTCGCCGCGAAGGCGAGGCCGATCAGTTGCTGGCACAAGCCGTCGTGAACATCCTGGCCGATGCGCGCCTGCTCGCGGTCGCTGATCTCCAGGATCTGCCGTTCCAATCGCGTGCGTTCGGTGACGTTCATCGCCACGGCGATGAAGCCTGCGTTTTGTCCCGCCGAATCGCGGTTGGGGGTGAAATGACATTCGAAGACCGCCGGACCATACTCAATTATGGACCGGAATTCTTCCCCAGCCAGGGCCCGCTCGATATTCTCCTGCATGGAAGGCGAATCGGCATAAACATCGCGAACGCGCCGCCCGGTGCGCTCGCCGGGTTTGACGTTCATCGCCCTCAGGGCCTGCCCGTCCTCGAAGGTGACGACCGCCCGGGCGTCGGTCGCCAACAGGGCGATAGGCGCGCTGTTGATGATCGTGCGCAGTTGGGCCTCACTGCGCCGCACCGCCTCTTCGGCCCGCTTGCGCACGGTGATATCTTCGGTGATGCCGGCAATGCGATAAACCTCGCCCTTTTCGTTGCGAACCGGAAATGCCCGGTCATGCACCCAGCAGATTGACCCGTCCGGGCGCACCACACGATATTCCTCGTCGTACTCGCCCGTCACCTGCCGCGTGTCGGCGGCGCGAGTGACGCGCGGGCGGTCGTCGGGATGGACCGCCTCCAGCCAGGCATTGGGATTGGCATAAACGGTTTGGCGGGGCTGGCCCCAGACTCGCTCATAGCCCACACTCACGTAATTGATGCGGCTTTTGGCGGGATCGCTGACCCAGAAGACTTCGGTAATGTTCTCCGTCACCTGCTTGAACAGCTCCAGTGTATCGCGCAAACGCGCGCTGGTCGTTTTATGTTCCTCCACCTCGCTTTGGAGCCTGGCAGTGCGCTGTTGCGCAGTCTCCTCAAGCTGGCGCATCAGCCGGGCCGCTTCCGACGCCAGCCAGGCGGCCATCCCCAGCCCCGCCAATCGCACCGCGAGGTTCCAATAGACTACCCAAGCGGGCGAAGCGCCAACGCCGGCGCGCGCGTCGTCGCAGACGAGAAGCACCCCGGAGACGACAACTATCACAGCGGCAGGACGGCCGCCCGCCGCCCACCCGACGAAGGCGCATCCGAGGAGGTATAAGAATTCAAAAGTCGCTTTTTGCGGGCTCAGGAGGTCGAGCGTTCCGATCAGTCCAATGTAGGCCAGGCCGGCCAGGGTGATAGCCGCCTTCGAATTGACCCCTCGCGCCAGGTGATTCGGCACCAGCGCCAGCAGGCCCCTAAACAGCGCCCCCACCAGCGCCATCGTCGCCTCCAAGGGTCTTTCCAGGCTTTGCACGAGGTTTCGCATGAGCCGGATTGAATCTACAGGCAATTGCGCAAAACAGAAAGCCGAGACTTCAACGCTCCATTTTTTGACTTCACTTCCTGCCCCTCATTCCATACAATTAGTATTGTGACAGCAGAGACCTTCAAGCCAGAGATTGTGGAAGCGATGAAAGCGTATGAAAAGCACGTCATTTGCATCGACAAGACGCCGGACGAGTTCGAGGCCTCGTTGTTCTCGCTGCTCGCCAAGGCGATCAAGGCGTATGAAACACGGGGTCCGCAGCTTCGGCATGGCATCGCCCTCGACCGGCAGGTCACTATCATCCTCAGTCAGAACGAAGGACCCCGGCCGCTCTGCGGCATCTACTTCAATCTCCATTCCCCTTATCAGAAGCATGGGCAACCCGAACTGGCCGCGCCGGTCACGCGCTCTGTCGAGGACCAAACCTGAATCCAACCCGCCGATTGTCACTGGCAAGAACAAGGGAGTTGTTGAGTTTCAAAACATGTTGCGTGATCGCCTTCAACCCCTTGATCTGGAGCAGGTGCGAGTCTATCCGCTTGCGCAACGGCAGAGCCTCAGCAGCCTTGAGAAGCTCCTGGCGGGCGCGGAGGTTCCCCGGCCCTGCCCGAGCCCGCTTCTGTCCCTTGTCGAAGAGTGCGCGCGACGGATGCGCGCCGCGCGTGAGCGCCAAGCCAGCGTTATCCTCCTTTACGGCGCGCACCTGGTCAAGAATGGCGCGCTCCGCCTGGTAAACTCGCTCATCGATGCCGGCTGGCTGACTCACGCCGCCACCAATGGAGCCGGGAGCATTCACGATTGGGAGCTTTCCTTCTTGGGACGTACCGAGGAAAGCGTGCGCAAGAACGTCGCGACCGGCACCTTCGGCACGTGGGACGAGACGGGGCGCAGCGTCCAACTGGCGCTCTTGGCGGGCGCATTGAGAGCAGAAGGATATGGGCGGAGTCTTGGGCGTTTCATCGCCGAAGACGGGGTGACACTGCCAGCACCCGAATCGCTGACGGCGGCTCTCCGTGACGAGCCATCTCATCCGCTCGCTCCGGCTCAAGCCGAATTGCTGCAAGCCATGCTAAAGTGGCGGCTGCCCGCCGGAAGGCTCGAGGTCAAGCATCCCTGGAAGGAGACCTCGATCCTGGCACAGGCATTCCAGCGCAACCTGCCGTTCACGGTCCATCCTGGGATTGGATACGACATCATTTCGACTCACCCCATGTTCAACGGCGCGGCCATCGGGCGCGCGGCGGCCATTGACTTCCGCCTCATCGGGCGCTCCGTCGATGGGCTGGACGGCGGCGTGGTGCTCTCCATCGGCTCGGCCATCATGGCGCCGCAGGTCTTCGAGAAGGGCCTGAGCTGCGTGAATAATCTGCGGCTCCAGGCCGGCCGGCGCGTTGTCCTGGACCATACGATTTATGTGGTGGACATCCAGGATGGCGGCAACTGGGATTGGTCCCGGGGTGAACCTCCGAAGGACAACCCGGCCTACTACCTGAGATTCTGCAAGAGCTTCTCCCGCATGGGCGGCACGATGCGATACGTGCAATGCGACAACGTCGCCTTTTTGCAACATCTGTCCGCCGCCTTGCGGCAGACCGCCGGCTCCATGCGGCCACTCGAAACGGCCGCCGGCTGAAGGGACGGTGAAGGGAACAAGATGGACAAGGAACGGCTGGGAACCATTACGGAGCGTTACGAGGGCCTGAACGTCGTCGTCTTTGGGGATTTCTGCCTCGACCGATACCTGGAAATTGACCCTGCCAGATCGGAAACATCTCTCGAAACGAATCTGCCGGTTCACAATGTCACCCACGTGCGCGCTCAACCCGGCGGGGCGGGCACGATCCTCAATAACCTGGCCGCCTTGGGCATTGGGGCGATATACCCGGTTGGTTTTGCGGGGGAGGACGGCGAAGGATTCGAGTTGTGGCGCGCCCTGGAGCAGCGGCCAGGGGTGCGCCTGAGCCATTTCGTCAAGACCGTTCAGCGGCGAACCTTCACCTATTGCAAGCCGCTCATAATCACGCCAAACCAAGCGCCGCGTGAGCTCAATCGCCTCGATTCGAAAAACTGGACCCCCACTCCGGCTCTGCTCCAGGGCTTGCTGGTCAACCGGCTCCGTGAGGCATTTGAATTCGCGGACGCGGTCATCGTGCTGGACCAAGTGGATGTTCCCGAAACCGGGGTGGTCACTCAAAAGGCGCTCGCCGCCCTGCGGGAGCTTTCTAAGCAACGGCCCGAACTGCCGGTCCTCGCCGATAGCCGCCGCGGGTTGCGCGGGTTCCCTCCCGTCATTTTCAAGATGAACGCCTCCGAGTTGGCCGCGTTGTCCGGCGCCACGGGCCCCATGGACCTGGACGAAATCCGGACTGCCGCGACCGCTTTGGCGGCCAAGAATGGACGGAGCGTTTTTGTGACGATGTCTGAAAACGGCATCCTCGGGGCCAGCCGCACCGGGCATATCGAGGCCGTTCCCGCCCTGCCACCGCGCGGGGAAATTGACATCGTGGGCGCGGGCGACGCGGTCACCGCGAATCTAGCGGCGGCGCTTGCCGGCGGGGCCTCGATGCGCGAGGCCCTGGAGATTGCCAATGCGGCTGGGTCGGTGGTGGTTCACAAGCTGGGCACCACAGGCACGGCATCTGTGGCGGAAATCGGCTCATTGCTGGTTCAGTAAACCGGGCATCATCCATGAAGGGCGGTATCAATTGTCACCAGCGTCACGTTGTAGTCGGCGCCCAAGACAGGCCCGCGGGTTCCGGTGATGCCCTGCGCCGCGAAGCTTGTGAAGCCAAACAGCGGCCTCTCGCTCCCCATGGAATAGGCGCCAAAAGGCTGGGAAAAGCCGGCAGTTAAGGGCGATTTTCAATCGGGTTTGAGGCCGACAAAACGGAGCGGCATTTGCCAGTAATGGTCGAGAGAGATGTCTCCCCTCTTCGACCGTTGGTTAAATGCCCGCCCGCCGTTGTCCGCTCGGTCCGGCCCCACGCTGTACAGCGACCAATTTGTTCCGCGGCACCGGTAAACCAATGCGCGTCCGGTGAAGGGGTCCAGAGGAACCCGCTGGAGATACTTGGGAACAAGGCCCGCCAGGGCGGCTGGTGGGGCGCCATTCTCGGAGCGGCAACGGAACAGGGCCAACTCGGTAAGCAGGAGCCGGACACGAGCCACCGCCCCTTCGTGCTTGTCTCTGACCGTCGGCCGCACCTTGAGCGCGGAAAACCAGCCCGTAACCAACGCGAGCGGGTTGCCCCCTTTGAGAATCCGGTAGAACATGAAGCTGTTCTCGTTTCTTACGACCTCGCTCCACCTCACGCGCTCGGCATCAACCTTCTCCAGTTCGGCGATGACAGAGCGCGCCTGAGCGGCCCTGAGTCGCGGCGCGATTCGCGCGAGCGGGGCTATGCCGGTTTCCTCAATCCCAATCCCAACCAAGCGATGAAAGACGAAGCCGCCCCGGCTGATTCTGTTCCCGAGGCGAATGTCCATCGCGTACCAGCCGGCGGCCTCATTGGTCCGGTCCTCCAGTTCCGCCAGCAGCCCGCGGGCTATGACCAGTAGCGCAAGGTGCTTCAGTTCCGACGTCAATGCCTGGAGTTCGACCGTCTTCTTGGCCGCGACAATAAAATACGCGGCCGCGTATTTTATTGTCGCGGGGCGAGGGATTGGGGTGTTTGTGGCTTTTCAAGAGCAAGGGTATCGCCAAAACGTGAGCTATAATCCCATAGTCCAAGTTACCCCGAAAGTAGTGTAATGCGCGCTATACAGCATATAGGTACGAAATGGCGCCGAAGCGCGGTTCCACTTTCATGCGAAGTGAAATCCCAAAGGGATAGGGGATTCATTGGAAGAAGTGCTGAGATTGTTGTCCGCAGGCTTGAGAGTCAGAACTGGGTTTGGTATTCATCGCGCTGGTGAACGCGCCAATTTCGTTGCGCGTCGGCCAGATTCATGCCACTTATCGGTTAATTGTTACGCAGAGCCATGATGAACCGAAGACACTTTCTTGCCGGAACGCTGGCCTTGGGCCTGATGCCAAAACGGGCCTTCTCGACGACGAGCCTTGCCCGGAAGGGGTCTGACGCCCAGGGGATGACGCTTGCCCAAGCGGCGTCGAAACCAGGGCTGCTCTACGGGTCGCCGTTGTTCCCGGGCGAACTTCAAAACGAGGCCTACCTGAAACTCTTCGGAACTCAGACCTCGATTCTCACGAATACGGTTTACATGTCGGTGACCCAGCCGAGGAGAGAGACCTGGAACCTGGCGGGTTTCGAGAAGGTGCGCGCTTTTGCCAGGAAGAAGAACCTGAGAATGCGCGGCCACCCGTTGGTGTGGCATGAGGCGCTTCCGGGTTGGGCGCGGACGATTTCCTCGCCGGAGGAGGCCAGGCAAGTGATTCGGAATCGCATCGCGAAACTGGTGGGCCGCTTCAAGGGCGAATTCCAGTCGTGGGACGTGGTCAATGAGGCGGTTGACCCCAGCGCGAAAAACTCCGATCACCTGACCGATTGCGTGTGGTCGAAACAGCTTGGGGTGGAATATCTGGATTACGCGTTTCGCGTGGCCCACGACACCGACGGCCACGCCCTTTTGACTTACAACGATTACGGAACGGAGGACGATTCAGACGCCAGCCGGGCGAAGCGATTTGGTGAGAAGCTGGAGCCGACGGCGGTGTTTTACGCGATGAAGGCCGCCTTTCTCAACGCGCCCCACCACGCTTGATTCCGAATCGTACTCATGATATGAAAAACTCAAATCCCTTCATTGTCTTCACTCCGGGTTTGGCGTCCATCACGGGATGTCTATTGTGCCTGGGAATCTCAATCGCACCTAATCTGGGCCTGGTGAGCACACCCAATGGCCAGGGCGCCGCGTCCGGCGCCAAACGCCCCTGGATGAACCCAAGTCTCTCGGCGGAGAAGCGGGCCGACCTCCTTCTACGCGCAATGAACCTCGACGACAAGATCGCCATGCTGCATGGCGGCCCTTCGAAAGGGCCCGCGGGCGCCGTTCCCGCCAATCCGCGCCTGGGCATCCCCGCGCTCTGCCTGGCCGACGGTCGAGCCGGGGTCGGAAACGGCGCGCGGGACGTGACCCTGCTGCCGGCCCCGCTGGCCGCCGCGGCGAGTTGGAATCCGGCCTTGTTGTTCGCCTATGGAAAGGTGCTGGGGAATGAAGAGTGGAAAAAGGGTGTGAACGTCTTCTTGGGGCCGACCATCGATGTCGTCCGTGTGCCGGAGTGGGGACGGGCGTTCGAGACTTACGGCGAGGACCCCTACTTCAATAGCCAAATGGCCGCCGCCGAGATCAATGGCGTTCAGAGCGAGGGCCCAATCGCCAATGCGAACATGTATCTGACCATGAACCAGGAGACCGATCGCGGCAAGGTCAATTGCGTCGTTGGGGAACGGACGCTCCAAGAGATTTACCTGCCTCCATTCCGGGCCGCCATTCAGGCGGGGAACGTGGGCACGGTAATGGGCGCCTACGTCAAGACCGACGGAAGTTATTCCTGCCAGAACCGGCACTTGCTCCACGACTTTCTCAGGACGGAACTGGGCTTTAAGGGCTGGGTCCTGAGCGACTGGGGCGCAGTGCATTCCACCCTCGACTGCCTCAATGCGGGCCTGGACCAGGAAATGCCCGGCGGCCGTTATTATGGCAAGCCGTTGGCCCTGGCCGTGCAGGCTGGCGAGGTGAGCACGCCCACCCTGAACCGCCACGTCCGCCGCATACTCGTCACCATGTTCCGCCACGGCCTGTTCGACCGCCCGCCGACCGGCACGTGGCACTCTAACGCGCGTAGCGCGGCCGATGACCTCTTTGCTCGCAAGGCGGCCGAAGAGGGAACCGTCCTCCTCAAAAATGAGGGCCACATTCTGCCGCTGGCCAACCCCCCGTCCATCGCGGTGATTGGCGCTGATGGGGGAACCAAGGCAATGGCCGAAGGAGGCGGCAGTTCCGGCGTCGTAGCCCCCTACGTCGTAAGCCCGCTCGAAGGCATCCGCCAACGAGCTCCAGGAATCCGCGTGTCTTACGCCGACGGCAGTGACGTGAGCCAGGCGGCCAAGAACGCTCAAGCCGCCGGCGTCGCCATCGTCTTTGTCAGCGCGTTCGAATCGGAGGGAGCGGATCGCCCGAATCTCGAATTGCCGGGCAACCAGGATCAGCTTGTCTCCGCGGTGGCCGCCGCCAATTCGAACACGGTTGTCGTGCTCAACACCGGCGGGGCGGTCCTCATGCCCTGGCTGGGGCACGTGCGCGCGGTGATTGAGGCCTGGTATCCGGGCCAGGAAGACGGCCACGCCATCGCCGCCGTTCTGTTTGGCGACGTCAACCCTTCCGGCAGGCTGGCGCTGACGTTCCCTCGAACCAACGACGAGGTCCCTACGGCAAGTCCGCGACGTTGGCCGGGCATCAGCCGGGGCAAACCGGCCTCGCGCACCTCCGAGTACACTGAGGCGCTCAATGTCGGCTACCGGTGGTATGCGGCGACGCGCACTCGGCCTCTGTTCCCCTTCGGCTATGGCCTCTCCTACACCACCTTCAAGCTGGCCGGGCCCCTGGTCCTCACACGCGACAGGCTGGAATCCTCGCCCGGCAAAGCGAGTGTTGCCGTCACCGTTAACGTCACGAACAGTGGCCGTCGGGCCGGCAGCGAAGTCGTGCAGGCATACATCGGCCACCCCGCCGCTAATGGCGAACCTCCTTTGCAGTTGTGCGGATTTGCAAAAGTCCTTCTCCACCCTGGCCAGACGGAGCCGGTCAGAATTGTCCTGAACCCGTGGGCATTTTCCATTTTTGATACCGCGGCCAATCGCTGGACCTCGCCGCCGGGCGCCTATGATATCCTGATTGGAGCTT
>JAJYHY010000463.1 GCA_021784555.1 bacterium | reverse complement strand
GGCGTTGCGGATTCAGCGGCATCCCGGACAGCGAGATAGCGTCTTGGAGTGCGGCAGTCCTCTGCCGCTTTGGCTGCGACTGGCGATTAACCGACGGATTTATCGCACCACTCATAAACAGTGTTATCCAATTCCCCAGTCAGGCTCGCATTCGCTACGCGGCTGCGGCTTGACTGGCTTGGGTTTCTCGGCCACGCGCGGACTGGGTTCGGCCAGGAGCTCGCTCAGAATCTTTTGCTGTTCGTTCCAGGTCAGGAACATCGTCGCGGTCGAAGCGCCGGCCTTCGCCTGCACCGCCCCGGAATGGTCCGCGGTCGCGAGGTTGAGCGCGACGAGCGCGATCCATACGAAAGCGAAACCGGCCCATATCCGGCGAGCGGGCCAGACCAGTTCCAACCACAGCTTCTGGATGCACCGTACCGGCCAGAGGACAACAAAGGCACCCGCTCGCTCGGCAACAGGCGCCCGACCTGCACGCGCGATTGTGGACACCACTTGCGCTCGGAGGCCGTCCAACTTCCTCTCCGCCGAGCAGTGCCGTTCGAATAGTACCTCGCGTGGAGTTTTCATGTCTCGCCTCCTCTGGAGAGTAGTGCTTTCAGCGCGCGTTTGGCATAGTGCAACCGCGACTTCACCGTCCCAACCGACACCTCCATAATCCCGGCGATCTCTTCCAGCGAGAAATCCTCGACAAAGTGGAGCAACAGGGCCGAGCGCTGCGGCAAGGGCAATTGGTTGACTGCTTTCATGAATTCCTCCTCCTGTTCGCGTCGGATAAGCAATTGGCTCGGATCCTCCTCAAACTCCGGGGCGTCTCCGGCGATTTCGTCGAATATCGCCGCTTGCCGGTTCTCTTTTCGCCAGCGTTGAACGCATTTCTGATGCGCAATGCCGAAAAGCCAGCTCCCGAACTTGGCGTCTTCGCGCAAGCTCCCGATATGCCGAACGGCGCTGATGAAGCTCTCCTGCACGAGATCGAGGCTCGCCTGCTCGTCGTGAACCAACTCGAACACATAAACGTATAAAGGCAGTTGGTAGCGCTTGAAAAGGGCGTCCCAGGCCTCGGGGTCTCCGCCCCTGGCCTCCGCAACAGGCAGTTGGTCGCATTCCGGCACCACCAGCATTTACAACCAGTGGAATGCCGAAAGCCAGAAAAGGTTCAACGAAGACCACCGCGGCGAGATCAACCTATTAGTGGCCCGGCAGATGGCCGAACCCGCGCAGTGAGATTCCGCAGTGAGATTCCTCCTCGACCACGACGTTCCCGACGACATTGTTTTCTGCCTGGCAGCACTTTCGAGGCAACATCAACTTCGCGTGAGCAGCGGGGTCCCCGGCGCGGCCCGTTCGGCAGGTAGAATCTCCGGTGGGTCTTTGGAGACCCTGCGCGCCTGCGCCTCGGCTTGTTCGCGGAAGGCGCGCAGCAGCCGGTCCTGGTCGTCACGCCAGAGCATGGCCAGCTTGAGCGTCGGGAATCCTGGCAGAGGCAGCATCCGGAGCCGGGGCGGGACGGGCATTCCGGGCACGCGGACGGAGAGGCCGATGCCGTCGCCTTCGAGCACGTAATGCTCGATTAGGTTGAGGGAACCGACCTCGACGCGCGGGCGCCAATCGACGCCCATCCGCCTGAGCTTTTCCTGGAACTCACGGCAAACGATCTCGTCTGGCGTCAGGCAAATGAGGCTGGCTTGGACTTCCGGCTGGCGCCAGAGTTCGCCGGCGCCGGTAAGCGGGTGCTCTTTGGGCACCAGAAGCACCAGTGCCAACTCCAGGAGCGGCTTGGCGAATACCTTCTGCGGCAAGTCCCGCGGCAGCAGCGTGATAGCCAGGTCGATTTCCCTGCTCTCCAGCCATTGAACCAGTTGGGGCTGGTTGGCCTCGCGCAAGACCAGGTGAAGGTTTGGAAACTCGCGCCGAACCTCCTTCTCCACCGCCGGCAGGTGATGCAGCAAGACAATGGGCGAGGCGCCCACCCGCAACGAGTCGCCCCCTTTGACCTGCTGTTCAAGCCGCTGAAGGCCCCGGAAGAATGGCTCGATGGCGCGAAACAGGATCTCTCCCCGGTCCGTGAGCTTGAAGGGGCGGCGATGGTAAAGCCGCGTGCGGAGGTAATCTTCCAGGTCGTTAATCTGTTTGCTTAAGGTCGGTTGCTCCTTGCCGAGCGCCCGGGAGGCCTGGCTGACGCCTTTATGCAAGGCCACATAATAAAAGAGTTCCAGTTGACGGACGTTCATAGCTAAAGTCTCAGTGAAAGCGTGCTTCCAGGTCTCCGGGCAACCTCGCCAGCCAGTCCACCAGCCGGGACAACTCGCACGGGCTGTCGTATTCAGCGGCTCTGGTCACAGGTTGCAAACTCCGCCCGCAAAATGCCAATTCGCGGGAGCAATTGCAATCGCGTAATTGATGGACAAATGTGAATGCCGGGCACAATCTCCGCGGCGGATGAACGCGCCCCGGGTAAGCGTTTTGGTGCCTGTGTTCAACGGCGACCGATTTCTCGCCGAGTGCTTGGATTCGGTCCTGGCGCAGGACTTCGAGGACTTGGAGGTCTTGCTCAGCGACGACGGCTCGACCGACGACTCCGGGGCGTTGATCCAGCGTTACGCCAGACTCGACAGGCGTATCCGCTGGTGGCGCAATCCGCGTAATCTAGGCATCGGTGGCAACTTCAACGCCTGCCTTACCCAGGCGCGCGGCCGTTACATGAAGTATGTTTTGCAGGACGACAAACTGCTCTCAGCCTGGGCCGTGCGGCGCATGGTCGAGGTGCTCGAGGCCGATCCGTCTGTATCACTGGTCGTCTCCGCCGCTTTGTTGATCGATGAGCATTCTCGCGCGATCCGCGAGCGCTACTGCTTCAAGGAATCAGGCCCGTGGGACGGGAAGGAAGTAATTCTGCATTGCCTGGAGCAGAACGCGAACAAGATAGGAGAACCTTCGCTGGGGATGTTTCGCCGGGAGCAGGCGGGCGCGGGCTATGACGTGCGGTTCAAACAGTTACTGGACCTGGATTTCTGGTTTTCGCTCCTGGAGCAGGGGCGCTTTTTTAACATCGCCGAGCCGCTCTGTGCCTTCCGCCAGCATCCCGCTCAACTGAGCGAGGTCAACCGGCGGACGGGCGCCTCCGCTGGCGAGGACCTCCTTCTGGTCGAGAAATGTTACGGTCGTCCATGGTTCAGGCAGTTGGTGGCCACGGATAGCGCCACGCGATGGAAATTGTGCCAGCAGTTGTATTACTTGCGCAAGGACCACGGGCCGGACGCGCCGCTGGCCGCGGCAATCTCCGGCTCAATCGGCCCTCGGACTTACTTTTCCTGGTGGGTCTGGCACCGGCTCTCCCGGCCGGTGTTCAACTTGATACGCCATTTGGAAAAACGGAGAAGGCCATCCGGTCCATGGGATCGATGACACGTCACTTTTTTGTCGTGTAAGCCACCGAGCTTCCCTGGTAAGCTGAGGCATGTTCGCATTCCTGCGCAAAGTTTGGGGTCTGGCGCACCCGTACCGTGCCCGTTTTCAATTGGGCGTGCTGATGGGGGTGATCAGCGGGCTTTTCGAGCCGCTGATGATCGGTTCGGTTATATTTGTCTATGGGTTGCTCTTTCCCACCAGCGGTGCGGAGGCGATGCACTTCCCGAGCTGGGTTCCGCAGGCCATGCAGAATTGGGCGGCGGCCGCTCAGGAGGCGGTGAGCGGAGGTCTCAAGGCGCACCGAGGGGCGGTGGCGGCGGTGGTGGCCTTGATCCCTTGCGTCATCCTGTTGCGAGGCTTGTTCACTTATTTGAATGTGTACTTGCTGCAATGGGTCGCGGTGCGGACGATTACGGATCTGCGCGTCCGGCTCTTCCGCCACTTGATGAGTCTGTCAGCCGGCTTTTTCGGCCGGGTTCGCACGGGGGAACTCATCTCGCGCTCCATGGGCGATACCTCGGCGCTACAAACGATCATCAGCAACGCGACCCCCATAATGGTCAAAGATCCAGTGGTGCTGACCAGTCTGCTGGCCTGTCTGCTTTGGCTGCACCCGGCCTTAACGCTGATCTCGATGGTGGTCATGCCCGCCTGCATGGCGCCGGTGCTCATCTACAGCCGGAAGGCTCGCCGTTCGGCCCGCGAGCTCCAAACTCAGTCTGCGGAGTTGGGAAACGTCATGGTCGAGTCCTTTTCCGGCTATCGTGTGGTCAAGGCCTACAACCTGGAAGAAGCGGTGACGGAGCGATTCCGGGTGATTTCCCGCGGTTTCATCAGCCACTACATGCGGATTGTGCGCTCGTTACAGATTCCCGGGCCACTGCTCGAGTTTGTGGGCGGGGTGGGCGTGGCCCTTGTCCTGGCTTACCTCTTTGTGCAGACCGGCAATCGGCCCACCGGGGCCGGTTTCCTGACGGTGGTGCTGAGCATCTTCGCCATGTACAGACCGCTCAAGAATCTCACCCGCCTCTACAACACCCTGGAACAGGCGCGGGCTTCCAGTGAGCGCGTGTTCGAGTTGTTGGCAACGGTTAACAGCGTCCCGGAGCCCACGCATCCCAAACCGTTGCGCGCCGCGGGGGCGGCGATCCACTTCGAAAACGTGGAATTCGCCTACGGCGAAAAGCCGGTGCTGCGGGGCATCAACCTGGAGATCAAGCCCGGACAACTTGTGGCGCTCGTCGGCCCCAGCGGAGCGGGCAAAACGACGATGTCCAACTTGCTCCTGCGTTTTTACGACCCCCAGCGCGGCAGGCTGCGCATCGGGGGCGTGGACATCCGGGATGTCTCGGTGCTGGACCTGCGGAACCAAATCGCTCTGGTGACCCAGGAGATAATCCTTTTCAACGAAAGCCTGAGCCAGAATATCTCCCTGGGCCGCCCTGGCGCCTCCCAAGCAGAAATTGAAACCGCCGCCAAACACGCCAACGCGCACCATTTTATCTCGGAAATGCCGCAGGGCTACGACACCCTGGCCGGCGAGAGGGGAACCAGGCTCTCGGGCGGCCAACGCCAGCGATTGGCCATCGCCCGGGCTATCATCCGGAACGCGCCGATCTTGATTCTGGACGAGGCCACCAGCTCACTGGACAATGAATCGGAGCGCGCGGTCCAGGCCGCCCTCGACGGCCTTATGCGCGATCGCACCACCATCTGCATTGCCCACCGGCTGTCCACCATTCAAAAGGCCGACCAGATTGTGGTCATGAATGAAGGACGCATCGTAGAAACGGGCACGCACGTGGAATTGATCCGGAACGGCGGCGTCTATCAGCGGCTCTACGAGCTGCAATTCGAGTCGCCGCTCCCTTCAAGAGCGCCCGCTCTGGTCTAGCTAGCCAGCCAAGCTCCCATGCCCCCGTTGACTCATTGAAAAAAGACACCGAAGGGGTCTGAGTAAGCAGGCCGTTTCGGACTCATTTTTCGGTTCGTTAGCCTTGATACTTTTTTTGACGTTCGATTGCGAGATAAAACGAGCAGGGG
>JAJYHY010000462.1 GCA_021784555.1 bacterium | reverse complement strand
ATGACTTTGCTCTGCGTGGAAATCGATGACGCCGATGAGTTAGGAGTTGAGGATGATGTGCGTGAAGAAGGAATACCCCGCTTCGGGCGATAGGCAGTCAGCGCTTGGCAAAGCCCCATCTTATTCATAATATCCCTATGGCCCGTAGCGTACCGCAAGATCGACCATACCCTATTTCAACTGCTTGGGGTCAGCGGTTTGCGAGCAAGTGCGTATTGCGCGCCATCGTGAACACTTTTAGGGGAATCTGCGTAATCGATGTTCATGATGGCGTAATGGGTGTTCATAATCGCGCAACGACGCGGTTTTAGCTGGTCAATTTCGTTGTAAGTCCGCATGCTGCCTAGCTTTTTCCTCGGAGACGCGCACGTCTACCGTGAGATTGACCATAAAACAGATCCGTGAAGTCGTGCGTCTCCATGTTCTGTCCTTTGTTTCGGGGTTCTATACTGGGCACGGGAGACGAGTCAGCTCACTTGCCCAACAGGTGCTATGGAAAATGCACGCCCGACAACAGAGATGGCTTTCAAGGACGGCTACGTGGCATCGCGGTGAACGCATACCTCGGAGCTCCTCGTGAGCACAGTGTCGATTTTCGGCGCTTTGCGTAAAGGAGGTCGTGGAAAATCCGCATTGCGGCTGCGTCGCAGCTACGCCGGCCTCCTTTGCCTTTGGCCAGGCATGGAAGCGGCACTCGGGGCCGCTGGGTAGAGCCATTTTGTAGAACCAGTTGTCTCCGGTCACAATTACATATTCGGGTAGCCCACCAGGTTCACCGGTGTGAATAACTAACGCATGGTTAGGGCTGATGTTCTGTGCGCGAAGCGCAGTTGTTGATCCAGTCGCAGGCCCAATATCACTTGCGCCCGCCCCTTGGGTTCCGACTCCGTGCCGAAATCCGGGAAAGTGCGCTAACACGAGCGGCTTCAGGTCTGTGCGGCCGAGTGACTTAAGGAGCCGCGCCTCTAAATCTGCCCCGCGAGTAGAGAGATCATTTAAGAAGTCTGCAAAGCCACCTTCATCCCGCGGCTCTTCCGTGGCCGTGGCTTCATAGTCGGTAATCACAAAAAGCCTGCCCGATGACATGGCGATCATCGATGGCCACGCCGAACGAGTCGGATAAAGTTTTTGGCTTGCCCCAGTTTCGCGGGTGACGACCACGACGCCTCTAAAGATATGTGAGGTGGCCATTGGCGTGAGAATGGCCAGCGCCTCAGCCACCGACATTGTAAGTGGCAGCGTATCAACGAGCCGCTGGCGGTGGAGAAGCCTGAACACGGCGTTGTGGCGATTTACTATGTCCTCGAGACTGACGAAGCAGTGGATATGGTCAGCGCTCGGTATACCAGGGTCGATAAACGCCGCGGTGGGCTCTTCGAAGACAATCAACCAACGACCAGCTGTAATCACCACGCGTCGAAGCGTGTTTTGGCCCGGACCACCGATGGACGCGACATAGTTGTGTAAATCTCGTAGCCATTCAGCCCATTCGGCAAGAATCGGAAAACTTGTATCTCCGCGCTTTATGGCTGCAAGAGCACTGCTTATCAATTCTGCCATGTCGCGGGCACCAAGAGCTTGTCCCCGAGACTGCCGAGGGGGTTTGACGTCATAACCCTTCGCCTCAACAAGAATAATCGGTGCGCCCGTACGCAGGGTGAGACCGAGGTAGTCGAAGTAGAGGCGCTCGCCACCCTTGTCCCAGCTTCGCGCCTCTTCGACTACCTGCGTCGGATTATCGGGATTCCAATCAAGCCCGCGCAGAATACCGTCAACTAGAAAGCGGCGCGTTGGGCGTTCAAGAAGCTCGTGGTCATCCGCGCCCTTAGGCTCGGCACCGGTCGCGACATTGCGGGCGTATTGCTGGCGGACCAACGTCTCGGTGCTCTTGAAGACCCCAAAGGCTGTCCGTAGCGCTGCGCCAAATGCCGCGATGTCGCTTGCCTCGCTCAACGCAGAAGGTCCGGCAGTTCGTATAGAAGTTTTAGCGCATCGGGCCAACCCACAGAGGAGAATAGTTCCAGCACGACTACGAGGCGGGTGCGTCGCTGTTGATCCTCGAAGACATATCGGTAGTCAGCGAGGTAGCGCCGGATGAGCACGACCAGTGCGTTAACCCCCAGGGGCTCAAACTGATAATGTTCGTCGCTCGCTGGGCCGAGGAGAATCGCGGCGATGTGGTCGAATATTATGTCCGGCGCTGCGTCTGCGAGATAGGCATAGAGTTCAATCAGATTATAAATGGTTTGTGCTCCACCATTCCGCCCAATCAGATCAAGGATGCCGCCATAGTCGGCGAGAAAGCGCTGCTTACCAGGAATACGCACAAGCCCTGGGGCGTCCTCGTCGTTTGACCGGCGGAATGCGCCGGAACCAAAGTAAAGCTGGTTACAGCTTTGGTCGAGCATGCGTGCCCCCGCGATGTAGAGCGCTTTCATGGCCTGATGTTCTATGTCAGTTTGTTCGCTGTCACGGAGAATTGGCTCGGCCACTGTCATCGCTGTAACGGCGCTCGTGACCGCAGCATGGAGAACGTGCAGCGCTCTGTCGCGCATTTCCATCTTCTTCGGGTCGGTATTCTCCTGATATCCGAAGAAAAAGACGCCGCGGAGACTAAATAGCATCGCCATTAAATACGGAGCGCCGCGCAGGAGGTCGTCCGCCCAACGCATCACCCAAGCCCAAGCGTTTGGATTCGCAGCCCTAACGTAGAGCAAAGCCACTAGGTGGCCTGCTGCCTCTTCGATATTATCGCGGTCACGCTTCTCTCCACTGACGTCCTTCTCAGGCAGTCGATTCAACACAGTCGACAATAGGTGTTCACAGCGATCAGCGTCGGCGTCGGCAAGTCGCTGCAGTGGCCCCGAGATGAAGGAATCGAGCACTCCCGGGTCCTCTTCGTGCTCGGCGACACCGGTGACGAGCGTCCACATTCGGTCCTGGGCGATGTTCCAAAGCACATTAAGAGATTGTGTAACTTGCAGCCGAACCGTCGCCACAGGATCGGCGAGGCAGTTCTCCAGATAGTCGAGGATTTGGGGACGCTGGTCAGCGAAGCGCGGGACTAGCGCCACGAGGCTCGATGCTGCGTAAACCCGAACGTCCCAATTACCCCAAGCCATTGTCCCGCTACTCTGACCATCACGCGGCTCGGGATATGGGCTGGCCTGTAATCGCCCGATCAGGCCAAGAATGGTGTCGAGGTTCGGCTGTTGCGATGCATCGGGATCATAGGCCGCGCTTTTAGCGATCCGTTCGACCGCGTTGCTGACGACACCCCAACCCGAATGCAATGTCTTCGGGTGAGGTTCTAGGGTCTGGGCCGCATCCATTGTTTTGACGAGCGTTTGTGTCAAACACCAAAGCGCATTTAGGCCTTCGGCCGTATCCGTGATTTTCCCAGGCTTGAGGGCGTCCTCCAGCGCCCGGCTGTGGGCGCGAATCAATTGATCTGGTTCGCGCTCCAAATTGACCCCGCCAAGCTCTAGAAAACGGTCCGTGATGTCGTCGGCCGAGCCCCACCCCGTCTGAATCGACCAAAAGGCTGGGTTTCCCTGAAGGCGTCCGTCGCCCTGGAACTTGAGACGCAGGGCCTGCATCTCGCTGGTTGCCAAGGAGTCCTCAGGGACGAGCGACAGAAAGCGAGCCAGGAGGGATCGCCACCAATTTCGTGCTGCCCCTTCGGGAAATAGATCGGCCGCCAGGGCGGCCGTTTCGAAGTGTGTACGATCAGCGAGGAGTCGGGACGAATAGACTGCGGCCAAGTAGGCAATAGCGTCGCGTGCCAAGCCGCGCATGCTGACAAACGTCGGCTGAACGACGAGCACCCAAAGGAGATCTTCCGCAACACCCACTCGCTCCGCGGCAACACCTAGCAAACGAGCCCAGACTGCGGCACAAGTTGGGGTGCCTAAGGCCACCTCAACAGCTAAACGAAATGCTGCGGGATTAGCGGCTCTGAGAAAATTAACAAAGGCCTCAAGGACGCCACTCTCGTGGTCGCCGGTTCCTGGTCCGGGTTGCCGCCAATCTTGTAAGGACAACAGATCGTCAACGACACACAAGGTGTGCGCTCCGACATCAATCCACAACGTCTCTGGTGCTTGTCTATGCGGGGGCAAATCGTGGGTAGCAAGCCCGAACGTAACGCCAATAACCGCAGCGACGCCGCTCCTTGGGTCGACCTCAAGGAAGGGCTTCAGTGCGCGCGCCAGATGCCAGCGAGCACGCTCATAATCCTGCCTGCGGTTCGAGGAGAGCGGCAGAATTTGGCTGCGATGGCCACCGAGCCAGGTCGTTCCTTCCTGAGGCGCCGAGCGTTGAAATAAGGTGCGGTAGATGATCGCGGCGAATTCCGGATCGTGCGGAATAATGTTACCGATGCCTTCAGCCAACAACGGCGCCTCTTCGTGCGCATGGGCCGTGAATCTCGGTTCTTCCAGAATGCGCCGCAGCAGGGTGCGCGCGGCAGCGGGGTCAGAGCCAAAGCTTTTCGCCACAAATTGAATTGCATTGCCTGTAAGCAATGACCATTCGGGATCAAGGGACCACGCCAATGTGAGTAGCGCGCGGGCTGCCGAACCAAATACGACCGCGAAGGTCAAGTCACTAAAGTTCGCGCGTTCGAACAGGGCCCAGAGTAGAAATCTCGCACCATCCGACATGGCGGGTTCGCCACGAGAAGCAATCTGTTCGGCGAGCATGGCCCACGCCGTCGCCGCCTCCGTCGAAATACCTCCTTTGTCCGCGATGCTCATGCTGACGAAGCGTGATAATCGTGAAATCATCTTTCCAATCAACTTCACGTCCGGGGCATTCTGAACGAGCCTAATTAGGCCCTCCACATCTAGCTCAGTCTCCACCCGTTCAGCGACCGTACGAAGGGCGATGCTCGTCATGACTGGATCAAGGTCGGTAGTCGAAGTGACACCCACGAGGAGCCCCCAGGATTCGGGCCGACCAGACCTGTCATCTTGCCAGACGCGCTCCAGCGCGAAGCGCAGCGCTGGTCCGAGCAGTAAGCTGATCGTTAAATCCCCAGAGACCTGCTGGAGAAGACGCTGAGGCTCGTTCCACGCCAAGTAAAAGCGACCAGCAATATGGTCGAACAAGATATGGTGGGCGAACGCGACACGGTCACCGGCTTTAATGAGGACACCCCTTTGTAGAATATCGTCGAGCGCGTCGTTCTGGATATTGATCTGGGGCACGGTCAAACGGCGGTATTTGACCATGGCAGTAATCGTTGCCGCTGCCGCCTGCATGAGCGACTGCGTTGATAAGCGCTCGTCCTCGTAGCGGTCAATTAGCTCGGATTGGGTTGTGAACATGCGGATGCTATCGGAGGCGATGCCGCTTTCGATCAGCTCGGCGGCCAATGATAGATTGAAGATATTCGGAAGTAGTGCCTTCAATTTTGGCGGGGCGCTGGTGATCAGATTACCGAGGCGTGGCG
>JAJYHY010000461.1 GCA_021784555.1 bacterium | reverse complement strand
TTGAAGCGGAAATCCAGCCTGAAGTTGTAGGGCCAGGGGATGCGGGGATCGACCTTTTGCCTTCGAGTTGCGTACGGGTGTTGTTTAGCGAGGCTTGGCCTCAGAGCTCCCAACGAGGCCCCTTCCCGATTGAATTCCTTTGTCCCCATTGCTTTGTCAGGCTCAGTTGCGGACACGGGCACGCCAGAGGTGGCTCAGGAGGATCGGACAGAGCAATGGGGACAAGGGAATGGCTGTGAAGGCGTTGGTCCTGGCGAGGCTCGGCCCCATATCGTCTTGTTTTTGACATCAGCTCAGGTGAATTTGACCTGCTTCCAGCGCATTGTCAGGTTCAAGGACTCTACACAGGGCGACAGAATTCTCTGCGGATGGACTTCACAGAAGCCAACGAAGGCAACAAAGGGTCTTCGTTATCTTCGCGCCCTTCTGTTGAAAAGTGCGCAGCCAAATCCGTCGTTGTGTATAGCAGAATATGGCACTCGATTGAGATTGGCATCGAACCTCAAGAGCGTACTGGATGCACCTGTGCCACAATCTGCTAGACACCCTACGCAACGGCGCCTCTCTCCATGGGCTGGAAGCGTCGAGCCGGAGTCTAACCAACCCCCTTAAAAGAAACCTGTTCCAACAGTTTTGTCACCGTCGCAGCCCCAAACTGCGCGTGACATTTCCCCGGCCTTCCTGTCTAATGGGCCGTGGAGACCATTGTGGGCAAGCCGCTGGCAGAACGAGTGGCGCCGGAGTCACCGCCGGGCAGGTGGGCGGACTCCGAATTTGCGGCCATTTACAAAGAGCACAGCCAGGCAATTTATTACCTGGCCTTGCGCCTCTTGGGCGATCCGGATAGGGCCGAGGATGCCACCCACGACGTGTTTCTGAAGGCCTTCCGCAAGATGGACCAGTTTCGGGGCGAGTCCTCCTTGCGCACGTGGCTCTATCGCATCGCCGTCAACCATTGCCGGAACGTGCAACACTCCTGGCACGAGCGCCACGTCTTCAGCAACGCCGGCGACCTCCTCTGGGAGACCACGCCCGCCGCGGCCGATTCGCCCCTGCGCATCCTGGAGACCAAGGAGTTGGGCGAGCGCATCCAGAAGACGTTGGATGCCCTCCCGGAAGAGTATCGCGTCCTGTTGCTATTGATCGCCGACCAGGAGTTGAGCTATGATGAGGTGGGCGAACTTACCGGGCAGACAACCGACGCCGTTCGGGGTAAACTCCACCGCGCGCGCAGGGCCTTCGCCACCCTGTTCCGCAAGACCGACTGATTTTGCTAACATGAAACGCCGTTTGACTTCGCAGCAGCGCCAGCAAGAGCAGGAGCAACTAAGGGCCAGCCTTGAGGCCGGCCGTTCGACTGCCCTCGAATTCGCCACCGTCGAGGACATGCTCCGGCACGACGCCTTGCACACAACCGTGCCGCCGCATGTCGAGCATCGCCTGGCGGAATCCGCTGCCGGTATCGCACCGCCAACGCGCTCTTGGTGGCGGAGGCTCCTCGGCCGCTAGCCCCTTGTTGGAGGGCAAACATGTTGTTGCCGGCACGCGAGCGTTCTCAATGACTAATGAACAATGTTTAATGGTTAATGCTCAATGGGGGCTGTTCTCCGCAAGAGAACCTCACTTTGGCCGCGCCAGCGGCGAAAGCGCCGGGAGCCCTTGAATGCCACGATATGCCCGCCCTCTCCGCCCAATTTGAGACCGAGTTGGAAACGCTGATTCGGGCGCGCTACCCAATCATTTATCTCATCTCGAGCGAGGAGATGCGGGCACAGGGCATGGTGGTGGAGATTGCCCGGAAACGCCAAAAGAAGGTCTTCGAATGGAGCCTGACTACCGGCATTGTGCCGGCCGGCACCTCAATACAGTCCCAGAAGCTCCGGGACGCGGCGACCAAAGAGCCCCTGGCCGCACTGGACCAGGTGATCGAGCAGGTCGAACCGGCGATCTTCATTTTCAAGGATCTTCACCCTTTTCTCACCCGAACCAACTTCGCCGTGATTCGCAAGCTCAAGGAAATCGCGCTTCATCTCAAGAACAGCTTCAAAACCATCGTTCTGGTTTCACCTCTTATGGAGATTCCGGCCGAGTTGGACAAGGAAATCACGGTGCTGAATTTTCCGTTGCCGGCGCGAGACGACCTCGAAGAGTTGCTGGACGGGATCATCGCCGATTTGACGCAGTTCAAGCAGGTGAACATTAACCTCGATGGGCCAAGTCGCGAGCGGCTCTTGCAGGCGGCGCTGGGCCTGACGTTGGGTGAAGCCGAAAACGTGTTCGCCAAAATCATCGTCAAAGACGGCCAACTGAGCGGGGACGACGTCAATGAGGTGTTCGCGGAGAAGCAGCAGATCATCCGCAAGAACGGCCTGCTGGAATACTGCGCCACAAACGAGAGTTTTGCCAATGTCGGCGGGCTGACCGTGCTCAAGGATTGGCTCAACAAGCGGGCACTGGCGTTTTCCAAGGAGGCGCGTGCCTTTGGCCTGCCGCCCCCCAAGGGTATCCTCATGCTCGGCGTCCAAGGCTGCGGCAAGAGCCTGTGCGCCAAGGCCGTCTCGAATCAATGGCAATTGCCCCTGCTCCGCTTCGACATGGGACGCATGTTCGGCAGTTTCGTCGGCTCCTCCGAGGAGAATGTGCGCCGGGCGATTGTCGTTGCTGAATCCGTCGCTCCGGCTATCCTGTGGGTGGATGAGATTGACAAGGCCTTTGCCGGCTCGCAGGGCTCGGGCGCCTCGGACGGAGGAACGACTGCGCGGGTCTTTGGCACCTTCCTGACCTGGCTGTCTGAAAAGACGGCCCCGGTGTTCGTCGTTGCCACCGCCAACGACATCTCGCAGTTGCCGCCCGAGTTGCTCCGTAAGGGCCGGTTGGACGAGATCTTCTTCGTCGATCTGCCCAGCCGCGAAGAGCGGGTCGAAGTGTTTCGCATCCATCTGCAGCGGCGGGGCCGCTCGCCGGAGAATTTCGACATCGAGGCGCTGGCCGAACACAGCCATGACTTTAGCGGCGCAGAAATCGAGGAGGCCATCAACAGCGCCCTTTATGATGCCTTCTATGCCAGGCTGGAGATCACCACCGCCCACGTCCTGGCCTCCCTGGCTCAGACTGTTCCTCTGGCCAAGACCATGGATGAACAGATCGGACGCCTCCGCCGCTGGGCCGAAGGCCGCGCCCGAAACGCCAGCTTCGCCCTTGAAAATCAAGGATTTGCAATTCGACATTCTTAATCGTCAATTCTCAAGCCGGCATCTTGGCGATAGTTTTGGGGTGCGATTGCCGCCTCAACCCGAAATTCCCGCCCGTCTCCGCGTCGGTTCTTGGCCTTTGAAGGGTTGGAGGCCCAAAGGGCCATGCTCGCGGTGGCAAGGCGCGTGTCTCGAGCGCGACAATAAAACAGAATAATTAAATGCGAGGGCCTCATCCGGCGTCAAAACGAGGTAGCAAGACGTTTTGTCGAGGCGCCAGCAAGTCTGGAATTGACATTCTTGACCCTGGCCCGCAGGCTCCCTGAGCCTGCTCTAAGATGGTACACGATGCTTTGGGCAACAGGCTGGATGGACATTCATAGGTTCTCCGCCCCGTTCAGAATGACAACTCGGGACGACCGAGCAAAGGGGCAATCCATCCAGCCTTTTGCTCAAAAACGGCAGTGGAGGCGGTACGGTCGCCCGCTGGTTCCGGTGACTTGGACACCGGTCCCGACAGGCTGGCGCGCGGATGCCAGCGCCTGCCCGGTGGCCCCGGCCAAAAGCCGGCGCGACGAGGCTGGGCGGGGGGAAAAGTGATTTTTTGCCGGGAGCCATCCCCAGTTGGCCTGTCCAACTAAGAGGAACGGCGTGTTTGTAAAAGAAATGAAAAAGTGGATTGTCCTGATAGTAATTCTTGGAGCGGCGGGAGGGGGCTATTACGGCTGGAAGAACTGGCGAAAAGCCCAGGACGCCTCCGATACCCCCGCCCTTCCGACCACGGCCATCGCGCAGGTGCGAGACATCAACTTTTATGTCAATGCCGCCGGTCAAATCGCCCCGGCCCAGCAGGTCTCGGTCCGTCCCCAAATCAATGGCAAGATTTCGGATCTTCCGGTTGATATCGGCGATAAGGTCAAGAAGGGAGACGTGCTGTTCAAGCTCGACGATACCGAATTGCAGCGGCAGCGGGCCTCAACCGCCACGGACGTGCAGGCCGCCCAGCTTCAACTGGACAAAGCCAAGCGCGATTACCAACGCGAAGAGAAACTGCTCGCCGACAAACTCATTTCCCGCCAGGAATATGACGACAGCAAGACCACTTATGAACTGGCCAAAAACGGCCTGGACCGCGCCCAACGCAACCTGGACGTCATTGACGAGCAACTGGCCTACACCGTCGTTCGCGCCCCCTTCGATTGCACCGTCCTCACCCGGCCCGTCTCGCAGGGGCAGGCGGTTTCCGGCTCCGGCGGCTACAACAGCGGCACCGAAGTGCTCACCATCGCCGACCTGAAAAACTTGATCATCGATGCCCAGGTCAACCAGACCGACGTCCCGCGAGTTAAGCTCAACCAAAAAGTGGAGGTCACCATTGAGGCGGTGCCCGGATTGAGCGTGACCGGCGTGGTCGAACGGATCTCCCCGCAGGCCACCATCGTCAACAACATCAAGGGCTACCCGGCTCGCATCTCCCTCAAGAACGCCGACCCCCGCATCCTGCCCGGCATGACCGCCAACGTGCGAATCCCGGTCGCCTCCGCCGCCAATGTCACCGCGGTGCCGCTCTCGGCGGTGTTCACCGAGCGGAATCCGGATACCGGCAACATGGAGCAGTTCGTGTACGTAAAGCAGGGCAATGGGTTTGAGAAACGCGATGTTAAAGTAGGGGTGGCGGACTATTTCTACGCCGAAATACAGCAAGGACTCTCCCCGGGCGACGTCGTCTCGCTGGAGGAGCCCAAGAACGAGATCCAGAGCCGGGAACGGCTGGTCGCCGAGGGCCCGTCCGGTCCGGCGCTGACAAGCCAGAAGCCATTAGCCGCCAGTCCGAAGTTAGCCGCTCAATCCACCTCAACGGCGACCAATGCCGTTGCGGGAAAGCCTGCCGCTTCAGCCTCGGAAGCCTCATCAAGATCCACAACCAACTCGCCGCCCGCCTCAAGCCAGAATGGCGGTGTGGCCGCCAGCGCCGCGACCGCCAGCGCCGCAAGCTCGCTAACCACGCAGCATCACTCTTGAGACCGCATGCCCCTGGTTGAACTTCGGAACGTTAGCAAGATTTACCGCCTGGGAGACGAAGAGATCCGCGCGCTGGATGATGTCACGCTGGATATCGATGAGGGCGAATTCATCTCGATTATCGGCCCATCCGGGAGCGGGAAATCGACCTTGATGCATATCCTTGGCTGCCTGGACTCCCCCACCAAGGGCACGATTCAGCTCGACGGGATCATGATCCAAAACGCCTCCTCCCGCCAACTGGCCG
>JAJYHY010000460.1 GCA_021784555.1 bacterium | reverse complement strand
CCCACATGGAAAGTGTTTTCTCCTCGGTTTCGGTGAGAGTCAATCGAACGGTGGTTCGGTTTCGCATGATGGCCTCCTTAATCCTGGAGACCATTATATCATATTATTTAAGAATTACTACACTAGGGACGGGGTGATCCTCTTTCCGTCCCCCTCAAACCAAGTGCCCGCAACCAAGAATCGACCTGTCCGAAAGCGTCTTGCTGCCATTGCTCCGGACTGCGATCCCCAAGCGCGTTCGTTTCTTCGACGAAGCGGCGCACGCAAGTTGGTCCAAAACCGTCAGTGCTATCGAATTTGCCGGCAATGAAGCCATAGCCCGCTACGCCGCTATCATGATCGAGCAACGGTCGACATTCCTCGGCGAGAACCTCCGGACCTCCGGGATAGTTCCGGATGCAGTAATAGATGTCGTAGGCGTCCTTCTGTTTGTATCGGCCCTCAATCGCATGCCCCTTCATAGCTAAAAGGGCCGGGATCGAACAAACCGCAATCTTGACGCGGTTCAACCCCCCAGCAGGCATCGGACCACTGATCTCCACCAATTGGTAGAAGCGAAGGGCCAGACCGGCACCATCAGCTCTTTGCACAGCAAAGTCACTGATCAACGGTGGCACGTTTTTGACAATCTTGGCATCGCGTGGCATCAGGAAATCGACAATGATGTCAATCGGCACGCCGCCATCTTCGGTGGGAACCTGGCGAACGAGTTGAAAGCGACGAAGCTCTCGACGCTGCTGATAGCCATGTCCCCGTAGCGCTTCGATCAACGTAGCGTATTCGCCGTCACCTAAAGCCTCCGCGTCCAGCCCGATATCCACGTCGAGCGTGCCGACGTGTGGCATATCCTCGTTGCCAAGCAAAAGCCACGGTACGGCGCCGCCAACGATGGCGAATCTCCCCTTGAAGCTCCCGAGAATCTGGCCGATTTCGATCAGCACCCTCTTAACGGCAGTTGTCGTGCGGTCGTCGTAGTCAGCGGCGGACTGTGGCTCACCCGGAATCATTTCGGCCATATCAGCCTTTTTCGTCGCAGATGATCTGCAGCTTCTCGCCCGCGTTCGCCTGCGTTAGCGAGATCGAGATAGGTTTGGATCGGGCTTGTGCAGATTGCGCCAGGTGCGGGTTCCTCCGTGTCACGCAACAAGACAGAATCCTTGAGCACGGTTACCACCACGTTTTCGCCTTTGGAAATCGCGGACAGCTTCAACGCGGACTTCAGTCGCTCAAGACCCGCCTCGTCCGCATAAAAATATTGCGTACCTGTCCGGCCATACGGAGCAAGCCAATGCGCAGCCGAGAAAGATGCAAATGCCGCTAGACCGGCCTCGCCGTCTGAACGCAGCACTCGCCGCGCAGCTTCCTCAAGCGCGCTTCCGTGCAGAGTTGTATAGAAGCCCAAGCGTTTTCCAACCGGTGGCTCGTAGACTTCGCGCCACTCGTCCAATAGCGAGTCGGGCTCGGATAAAAACAGGCCTTCTTCGGATACTTGCGCCCACTCCCGATCGAGCAGACCGACGCGGACGTTGCTAACGTGACCAAGGCTGACGGAGGCGGCCTGTGCAAGATCCATGATCCGCCATGCCTGACGGGGATTTCGAAGCATCACACGCAACACCTGCGCGGATTTCGGTTTGAACAGGGACCTGAGCTTACGCCGATCAGAAACGGGTTTGCTCGCGACCTGGCGTTCAATAAAAACACCGTCGAAAACCAAGCGTGCATTGCCTTCGAGGTCAATAAAGCCCACCTTTTGCTCACGGCACAGCGCTTGAGCGTCAGGAGACAGATATGGCGCAATGAAAACAGGTGTGGCATCTTGCGCATGCTGAGCTATGTAGTTGCGAAGTTGAAGCAATGCCATCCGGACATGGCGTGGCTGACCAGTAGACTTCACTTCGCAGACCAACGCAAGGCGCTTGCCGGACACGTCGATATGCGCCACAATGTCCGCTCCCTTGTCGGGGCCAGAGTCTTCGATCTCAACATTCAAAAGCTTGATCACAGGCACTTGCTCCAACAGTAAACGAAGCGCCTGCGACGCTTGGCTCTCTAGGTCTTTCATGAAATTATCGGATTTCAACATTTGCTGAAGGTATCATTTTTAGTGGAATTGTCAAGCTGCCTTTCACTAAAAAAACGTATTTCAGCAATTGCTGAAAAAGACTCTTCCGATGAACTTCCATGGCGTACCCATGGATCTGTAGAGAGAAGACGGAACCATTGGGCGGAACACTGCCCCCTTTTCCCTTCACTGGTCCCGCCTTCCCTCCCCATCCTCTGGTTCTACGCCGGACTCCAGCGGGAACAATGATCCGACTTTCCGGTTCATTGGCCGATCGCGGTTATCGAGATTCGTCAATATGGAGAGAGGGTTGGGAGTGGCAGGCCCGACGGTTCCGCGTCGAGTTCTGGATATCTGGGTTCCTTCCCCATGAAAACATGAAATTTTTTAGAGAGCGAGTAAACACGCTTCCCCTCCTCTCTCAGCTTGGGAAAAGAACCCCTCATCCTGAACACGAACGCTCCCCCCTCCATCCTTCGGCTGGACCTTCAGATCATTGGAGATAACCCGTCTTCTGGAGAATGATCCGGGTCGGATCGCAAAGATTATGAGGACTCTCTCCCGGTTCCTCCGGGAACGACGCCAAGACCGATCCCATGGACACGCCACCTGGGGCAACCGACATGCTTTTGGCGTCTCCACCTCTGATGGGGGCGACTCTTGATCCTCTCCAGACGGGAATGACGTCCGATCGCTTCAAATGCATGCGAAAGAGATTCGGCCAATCTTCCGGGCCGATCAGGAATCAGGCAAATGTCGTTCCATTCCAGACGGCATTTTGCATTGATGCGAAAACGCTGCAAGCGATCTCACCCGGGTCGTAAAGAAGCGCCAGTTCATCACCGAGTTTTGTTTGACCGATCACCAGCCCGGTGACGTTGGTGAACCTTGTCCAGGAGATGTCCAGGTTGTTGCTTGGTTGCGGCGGAGGCGAGACCTGATAGAATCCCGCAGTTGCCAAGGTTGATGCCAGCGGAACGAAGGACGCATTACTGAGCGGGATCGTCGTACACGATACAACATTGCATTGCAGAGCATCGTAGTTCTCCGGAGTGACAGGCGATGTTGCCGGATTGATTGCGCCTGCTGCCACCACGAACGGGTTGCTGGTACCGGTGATACGAACGAAAGCAAGGGGATCTGTTGCCGGATTCACGAGCGCGGCAGCCGGAGCCAGCATGAGTATTCGGCCGAGATAGGGCAGCAGGTCGTCCGGAAGGATCGCTCCCGGGATTCCCGGGGGAAGCATGATCGCGGTTGGTCCGACCATCGGGAGAGTTGCTCCTTTTAAGTGCAAGGTCAGCATCGCCGCTTGCAAAGGTCCGGCGAAGTCGCTCCGCACAAGTACGGTGATCGGTAAACTTGCCTGAGCCGGCCCCGGAGGCCGGTCATTGATCACGCTGACCATTGCGAAAGGTGGTTCGGCTTCCTCCCATCCCAGTTCAGGCGATGCTCCCGCTACGCCCAAAATACCGGCAAGCGCCTGCTCCCGTGTGGCGCTATCTTTCAAGGTTGCAAGCATGTTCAGGTAACCGCCGATCTCCGTGATGTTGCGAGGTGGCGGAACGCGAGCTCCCACCACATCGCCCTGCAGAGCGAGCCGCCGCATCAATATCGCCTGGGCCTGGCGGGCGGCCGGGGAAGTGGAATTCTGAAGAGCGGAGACGAGGCTGCCGACAACCTGACCAGTGAGCGCCGGGTCCGAGTAGTAGGGGCCAAAGGATGAGCCGGTGACCGCGGTATAAGCGAACTGCGCTGCCGGATTAGGCGGGGATTGCCCGCCAGGTCCGACTACCGTCACATTGACGGTGCCGCTGCCCGGCGGGCTGATCGCGATGACCTGCGTATCGCTGCTGACCGCGAGACTGGTAGCGTTCATGCTGCCAAAACCCACCGCAATAGCTCCCGTCAGGCCGGTACCGGTGATGGTCACGATGGTGCCACCCGTTGCCGCACCGTTGTTCGGGGCTATGCTCGAAACGACTGGTGTGCCCATGGTGATATCCTTTCCTAAAGAAGTGCGGCGACGATAATGGGGATCAGGGCACTGGCCACGTCAGAGGCTGCCGAAGAACCTCCACCTCCCGAAGAACCACCAGTTCCCGAGGAGCCTCCCGCAGAGGAATCGGTGCCGGAGCCAGACTGGCTGCCTTTCCCGCCGACGATGCTGCCGATCGTGCTGATGAGTTGTGACTGCAGTTGGGTCGAAGCCTTGATCGCATCGGAACGTGCCTGGCTTGCAGAGTTCTGGGAATTCTGCATCAACGTGACAAGCTGCTGCGCACCGGTCAGCGCGGTGTCAAAATCTTTCTGGCTTATCGCTCCGCTGGCCAGTTTGCTGAGGAGACCGTTGCCCGGCGATGGCGCGGTCATCACGTTATTGATGAGATTGGGAAGGCTGCCAAGCGTATTGGGAGCGCTCAGACCTGCCGCGATCGACGGAGAGGTTGTCGGCAAGGTGACAGGGGCGATGGATGGTGCTGTATCGGATGGACTGTCCTGCCAATTCCAGAACCGTGTGAGATCGATCTTCTCGGCGGACGGACAATGACCGAGCACTGCTTCGGCAAGCACACCACGTGTGGGCAGGGAGAAAGTTGAGACCGGGGGCTGGAAATTGGCCTGTTGATAGGCCAGCAGCCCCCGCTGGATCTCACTTGGGTCGATACCCATGGATTGAGCCACGTCCTGAGGAATGATAAAAGGCAGAACCATGGAATTGCCGAAAAAACCGAGCAGGCGGTTTTCGACGCAGTTGAGAAGCGGCACCATCTGACTCGGGTCCAGGACCCCTCCAACAGGAACGCCGATCGTATAGGCATCGAGCAAGATGGCTCGCTCATCCGGTGTCAACGAGGACCAGACCGCTTTGGAATACTGGGTCGTATTGCGAACGACGTGGTGAACGGCTCGCTCGATCTCGAGCAATTCGCTGTAGCGCAGCACAGGCGCTATCTGGAGAGCCGGGACCGGGTACGCTTGGGGCGGCAACTCGACAAAACCAAGCGTCTCGTTTGCATAGGTTTCATTGGGCGGCAAAGGAACGGACGGGTTCTGCGCCGTTCCGGCCCCGCTGTATTCGACAATGGCAGCCGTAAAACTGATCAGCAACGGGCCATTGAGCGCCGATTCAAGGTCGCCGGAGGAGAGGGTGACTGTGGTCGGGACGGAAACCGCCTCTGCCGCGTAAATGCTGTCGAGCGGACTTGTCGGGGAGTTCCCCCCGCCGCCCCCGAACAAGCCGGCGAACAGTTGGGAAATATTGTTGGCAGCCGCCTGCGCCTGGCTGATGAGCGTATAGGACAGCGGCTTGAAGTTGCGAATGATTTCGAAGCCGACGATGTCGGCGCGGTTGAGCGAAGGCGGCAGGGCAAGATTGCCCGAGATTGCCACAAACGAATTC
>JAJYHY010000459.1 GCA_021784555.1 bacterium | reverse complement strand
AAGCGCCAGATGAAAAAGCTTAAAAAGTGGAAATCACTCAGAGGACGCAACCGGCGGTGCTCTGGGCGCAGTTCATGAGCAACCAGACGACTCAAAAATGAAAATTACTCAAAGTGTCGCTGTAGTGCTAAGCCGTCATTCGCCGGCGGCAAGTCTGCGCAAGAAATCGGCCGGATTGACAATCCGAATGCCCTCAAATTCCAGCAAGGGCAACAAATGCCTTTTATCGCCGCTCACGATGTAATCGGCGTCCGCAGCCAGGGCACACTCCAATAACATTTCATCGTCAGGATCGGGAGTCGCCCCCGCTAGGCGATCTGTCGGAAAGACGAGCAAAGCGGACTCGCCCAACGCATCCGCCCATTCGACGGGCTTCCGGTTGGGGTATTCCAAGCGAAGTTCTTCAACCGTTTCATGGTACTCAGCGAGCAATGCCGGACTGATCACTCCCTCGCATCTGCCTTGCGCCCAAGCTACCAGACACTCGAACGGCTTTCCCCTCCAAAAGCTCGCGCTGGCGACAACATTGGTGTCGAATACGACCTTCACTTGCGTCGGCCGCGAACGCGTTCGATGGCACGCGTGACGACCATTTCGCCGCCTGAAGTCATTTCAGGCAGTTCGCGTCCGGCTAGAATCAGCGAGCGGACCCGCGCTGGTGTCAGCGCCCGGCGCTTGCGCATCACAATGAGGCCATTGGCGTAACCGACCTCCAATTGATCGCCCGCCCTTATCCGCGCCTGCTCGCGGATGGCTTCGGGAATCACCGTCTGGCCTTTCACTGATACTTTCGCGATCATGCGGTAAGACTAGCATTACTAGAGAAAGAATCAAGGTCGTTCTCTATACAAAGGATGGGCAGGGGGGAGGAAGGACCTCGGCGGTGGCCGAACAGCCCATTTTTATTATTGGGGACTGGAGAATGCCGTTTGGGGGTTTGAGCGAAAATCGGCGGTAGTTCTCCGAGTTGCGGATTGGACTGACAGGGTCTTGGAGCCAGAAAAAGATAAAGCCTGAACCAGACTGCCGTCCTGTTCTTCTTGGTCTCACCGCACCCACATCGCCAGCACCGCCGCCAGAACAATCAGCCCAACCACCCACCAAAACCAGTGAAGTCCGTGTGGTACCGGCGTTCGCCCTCCAAACTCGCGTTTGACAAAATCCTGGTAATTGAACTCCTCGTCTGGCAGGTCCAGGCCGCCTTCATAAGATGTCTCCGACCAACCCGTGCTCTCATCCGACCCACACGCGGGGCAGGCCCTGGCGTTGCGCGGGACCTCCGCGCCGCAATTGGGGCAGATCTCGGGCGTCATAGCTCCTGGCTTTGAACCCTGGCCTTAGTGCCCGTGAGCGCAGTGACGGTGCCGTTTCCGTCGGGCCGTGTTGGTCTCCAATCGCAAATCGCAGATCGCAAATCGCAACTCATGAATACCTCACCGGACTTACACTCCCAGCGCCTACCCAACCCCCGCGTATTCCTCGTCCGTCTTCAAATTCAGCTCCATGAGCACATAATCGTGTTTAATTGCCTGCATGTCCTTTACGTAATCCTCCAGTCTGAGGAGATTGCTGAACCCCAGCAGGGCGAACATCTTAATCGCGGTCTCCTGTTCGCCAAGAAACTCGGCTTCAACCCGCTCCAAACCCAGATGGCGCGCAAGGCTCACGATCTCGCTCACCATCGTTCGCGCCAGGCCGCGTCCCCGGTATTGAGGCAGAACCAGAACGCTGACGCGCCCCACGTGCCGTTTCCAGCCCCCAAGCTGTTGGTGCAGCGTCGCGTCGCCAACGATCTTTCCATCCATCCAGGCCAGGACCGGGAAATTGCGCCCCAAGTCGATGTTCTGGCACCAGTCTCGAATCACCTCCGGCTCCACCACCCGGTGCTTGATGAACATGCGCTCCGCCTCGGGCACCGCCAGGAAGAATTGGTGAAATGCCTTTTCGTCCTCTTTCCGGAGGGGACGGAACACACAGCGCGACCCGTCCTTGAGCGTGATCTCCTTGGGATATTTTTGCAGTTCGAGTTCGAGTGACATAGGACTATTCGGTGTGGTTTTCAAAAACGAACACGCCCTTCTTGTTGCCAACGACGATGTCCGGGTGCGTGGGATTGCTCACAAAGCCTGCTGTAACCTGTGTTCCCACGCCGGAATCGCTGTCAACGAGGTGGGGGATAAACTCCGCCCCGCCGTCGCCATGGCGGACCAATTGGAACCAATAAATGACGGCGGGGCCGTTCTCGTCCGGGTCGGGGCCGTTTGGCCCGTGCGCCCAGAAACGTTTGCCGGTGACGATGTCCATGAGGCCGTCGCCGTTGATATCAACAAGCGCCAGGGAATGCGGCTGAGAGAACTGAACGCCGAACCGGTTTTTGGAGGGGTCCTCATGGAGGATCAGGTGCTTGCGGAAGGTGATCTTGGCGTTATGTCTCACCTGCTCGAACCAGGCCAAACCGTATTCATGCGCGGCGATTGCCGTGATGACATCATTCAATCCGTCGCCGTTCACGTCATAGACGACCATCTGCGCCCCGCCTTTGCCGAATGAAAAGGGGTGCTTTTTCCAAATCGGGTCGCCGGCCAACGAGGCGGGCTGTTCCCACCAACCCGTCGCCTCCAGGATGTCAGCGCGCCCGTCGCCGTTAATGTCACCAGCCCCCAACCCATGCGTGAATCGCTGATAATTGCCCTTGGGAGTAATCGGATGGAACGTCCACGGAGCGTCGGGGTGTTTCCAATCCGGTTCCGCGTAGCCGATGCGGTGGCGGGCAATGCAGAGCAACTCCGGTTTGCCGTCGCCTGTGATGTCCATGAAGCCGGGGGATTCGTCGCTAACCTCGTTAAAGGCGATGTGCTCCTGCCAATGGCCCTCGCGCCCCCTGGGGTTTTCGTACCACCGGGCCGCGGTTCCGGGAAACCCAATGACCAGGACATCCGGCCAGCCGTCGCCGTTGAAATCATACACAAATTCCAGAAAACAATCCGAATAGGCGTTTTTCACGCCCAGAGCGCCTTCGAACCCCGGAATCGTCTCGACCGTGCCATCGGCCTTCTTGAGCTTGAAACTCGCGTTGGCCGGATAAAACTCGTGCCGCTTCTTGAAATCCGGCCCCTCGTACCAGAACGGCCCCGATACCACGTCCATGTGGCCGTCCCGGTTGAAATCCCCGATATTGGCCCCCTCAGCCCAGAACTGGCGGGTGAGCGTGAGTTTTTGGAAAGTATGGGTAACGCCCTCAGCGCGCGAAATAGCCGCGGTTGCCCAGAGCGCGATCACGACAGACAGGAGTTTAGACATGCGCCTATGCTTGCCACTTCCTCACCAGCGCGTCAAGGTTGGAGCTTGCTTCATTGTGGCCGTGCTCTATTCTTCAAGCTCGGCTTTTAGCAATCAATTACAAGCAGCTTGAACAAAAGAAAGAGCAGGTTTCCGCGGCGCCGGTTTTTGACGATCAGTTCTTTGAGTCTGGGCGGGGCTTGGGTGGCATGTTCCAATCAAATGGCCGCGCGGACCCTCCGAGGGTTGGTGGCGGAGGCGCGCCGGCGTGTCGAGAGGCCCGTCATTGCTCCGCTGCCCCAGGCGTGGGACCCCAACACCGTTACCGCAGCCTGGCTCGGCCATTCGACGGTCCTCCTCAATTTCTACGGCCTCACGATTCTCACCGACCCGGTCTTGTTCTCCCGCGTTGGACCGGACACGCCCTTTGGCATTATCGGTCCAAAGCGGTTGGTGGCCGCCGCTCTCACGCCCCGCCAGTTGCCGCGCATCGACCTGGTAATAATCTCCCATGCTCACCTGGACCATCTGGACACTGCTACGCTGCGCGCGCTTCCAGGCCGGCCTCGCGCGGTCACCGCTCACGCGACGGCAGACCTGCTGGAGGATACCGCGCTCCACCAACCGCAATCCCTGGCCTGGGGCGAGCGGACGAGGATTTCCACCGCATCCGGCGAGGTCGAGGTCACCGCCTTTGAGGTCAAGCATTGGGGCGCGCGCTGGAGATACGACAAATACCGCGGCTACAACGGCTATATGATCGCGCGCGAAGGCAAGCGCCTCATTTTTGGAGGAGACACCGCCTGGATCGGGTCGTTCCGTTCGCTCAGACGACATGGTCCCTTCGCGCTGGCCATCATGCCCATCGGCGCCTACCAGCCCTGGGTCATGTCCCACTGCACACCGGAGCAGGCGGTGCAAATGGCCAACGACGCCGGCGCGGAGTATTTTTTGCCGATCCATTTCAAGACCTTCGCCTTCGGACGCGAAGGAACCGTGGAACCGATGCGGCGGCTCGAAGCGGCCATCGAGAGAGAGCGAATCGGCTGGCGCTACATCGGCGAGACATTCCGTTGGGGTCACATCTCAACATTTGACATTCACCGAACCTGCAACGGCCGTGCGATGCGAAATGTCAAATGTTGAGATGTGCCCCCAACGGAACAACGGAATCAGCGGACGGTGTCGTAGTGGCGGTGAAGCAAATCGCCAAAAAGCGACTGGGCCCACAATTTGACCCAGAGCCAGACCACACGTCCAAAGCCGCACTGTTCATAGCGGCGCATGGAAGTAGTGGCGGCGGTATCTCGAAGACACCTATACCGGCCAAACTGCCTGAGCCGGCGGATTAACTCGCTGTTCTCCCGCACTTCCAATCCTTCATCGAAGCCCCCTACGCGCAGGAAAGTCTGTCTCCAGGAAATAATCACCCCGGAACTGCCATGACCTTGCCCTGGCGAATCTCTTGGACGTGGGAGTGGATGCGCACGACCTGGGCCACGCCGGCCAGGCCGATTTCCTCGGGGGTGGTGCGGGCGCACCAGAGTTGGCGCAGTTCA
Organism: bacterium; assembly: GCA_021784555.1. Lineage (GTDB taxonomy): Bacteria > Verrucomicrobiota > Verrucomicrobiia > Limisphaerales > UBA8199 > JAJYHY01. Next base: position 634 of record JAJYHY010000459.1, on the reverse strand, counting down.
ATGCGTCCGTGGCCCTGGTCGAGCGTCTGGGCCTGAGGGGGAAAAATTGCCGGGCAGGAGCTGCCCGGCTTTGGCCAGCGCGGCGGGCTGGGGCGGCCAGCACCAGGAAGCGGGAGTTCTGCGCGAGGAGATGCCGTCGCTCCGGGACCTGCTGCGGGGTCCAGTGCAGCCATTAACCATTGCGGCACAACAAGTTCCAGGGAACCCTGTCACCCGTCGTGCCTACGAGATAAGAGTGGTTTTTGCGTTTTCCGCCGTTTTTCCAAAGGAATTTGCAGTATCACGGCTACAATACGCGCCGCTGCCTGGCCGGAGACCGGTGGGCCCGCCCCGGGTGAATTTCTTTCTCCCGAGCAACGCCGTCTGCGGGCTGGTTGTCCCGAAGGATGCGCTCGTGGGCCTGAACTGGCTGACAAGCTAGGAGTGATTGGCCGATGGACGCTTTCAATCCATGACGTGCCCCGTCTTTAGCCCGCCGCGCTCTTGTAAACATTCGGTAAACCCCTGAAGCAGAGATTTTTTAGGGCCAGATAATTTGACGGCGTCGCCGTCCATATTTCGGTCACGACTTTTTCACCCCCCTCTAGCTGTAAAATAAAATATGGCGGTGGTGTGTGTTCGCCAAAATCCCACG
>JAJYHY010000077.1 GCA_021784555.1 bacterium | reverse complement strand
GGGCCCCACTGCGGGAGGGCGGCGCGCCCCCCTCGAATTCTTGGGCGCGCCGGATTTTTCCACTCCTATTATTCACCCTGGCCGATGTGGCAACCGGGGTGTTGCGAAGCGGCTTGGGGGGCAAAAACTGCTGCTGAAAAACCTACCAGTCCTATGCAGAATCCTTTCTATGGGTTGACCCCTTGTACGCATATACCAAAGTGGTCCCACCTTTGTTTCCTTCGTTTTCTTCTGTTAACCCGCTTGGCCCTCGCGGTTCGCGCCAGCAACGGTCATCGGCGCGAGCCCGTCGGCCGGTTTGATCTGGCGCAAACGTCTTTGTACACAAAGAGAACGAAGGAAACGAAGAATTCTGCCGTGCGCCCGGGAACGCGTGGGCCTAAAGATTTGCGTGGACATCATACAGCGAACCTGATAATCTCCCTCTGCAAATTAGGATTCAGATGCGCGCCGCTGCCTGGAGCTTAAGCTGGTCGCGCCGCTTAGCCTTTCAAGCGACGGGGGGGGTCCATTATTTTCGCCAGGCCAAGCCTCGAACGATTCCCGGCCCGGCACCTCGCCAAGACGCCTGGGAATCTCCGTTCCGCGGACTCACGGTGCTGGAGCCGGCCGGCCCGTGGCCAAATGCCAGCCTCCAGCAACCGGCCTCTCGCTCGACTCCTTGCCTCCCTTTCCTCTGTTACCCCCTGTTCAGCCGAATGTCGGCACCGCGCGCCCCCGCCCGCGTCCCGTAAGCCCCATGCCAAGAAGATATTATGAACTCCAAGAACCCAGAAACGCCCATGCCGAATTCAGACCCAAGCACGCCCTCTCTCAGAGAGAGAGAGAGAACGGCGGCGAATCAGCGCCAGGCTCGCCTGACCCGTCCCCGCCGCCGGCCCAAGCAGTTCCGGCCATGAGCGCCAGTCCAAAGCCCCCGTCGCTCATTCAGGTGGCAACCCTCTGCTTCGGAATGGCGTTAGGCGGCGTTTTGGACGAAATGCGCAGGGCGGACCCCTTGACAGAGTGGAAGGTGCGCTATTTTAAAGACGCCCACGCCCGTCTTCCTGAGATCCAGGCCTGGCGTCCAGACGTCGCTATTTTCGACCGCCGCCCCCCCGGCCCTTGCGCCGCCTGTCCCCACAACTGTGCTCTGGCCCTCGCCACACTGTGCCCCAACCTGCCGCTCCTTCTGATCGGCGTCGATCCAAAATCGACCGATCTGCCCCCTCAAGTGGCGTCCGGCATCGCCCGTTGCGTCCCTTCGCCATGCCCCGCCGCCGAATTGAGCGTTGCCCTGCTGGACATGGCGAACCGCATCCGCGGAACGCTCCCCTCGGACGGCGGGATGCCGCAGTCACCTCCGCGGGCGGAGGTCCAGACCCCCGCCTCGGCTCGGCTCTGGGAGAGCGCCGCGGTGCAGCGCAAGCTCCGGGCCATTGTGGCGCATCTTGAAGACAATCCCTCCGACCGGGAGGACCTGTTCCAGGAGGCCCTGTTCCACCTCTGGCGGAGGCAACAGGAGCGCCTTGGCCAGACCTTGAGTTGGTATGTGCAAAGCTGCGAGTTCCACGTCAAGGACACCCTCGAAGCCGGCCGAAGCATCGACTCTGCCAAACGCCAGGGCAACCGTGTTGAGCCGCCACCTGGTCCGGAAGACGAGGATGGCGAGGACGGGATTGAGGCTCTCGCGCCGCCGGCGCCCGACGATGTTGTCTCCCAGGTGTGTTTGAGGGAGGAGATCCCGAGGCTGATGTCCGCCTTGGAACCGCGGGAGCGGACGATTCTTACGCTGCACCTGGACGAATACACAACGCGGGAGATTGCGGAGCGGATCGGCATCGACCACATGATTGTCCTGCGAGCCCTCCATCGCATCGCCGCCGTTGCGGTCAGGCTCCGCCTTGGCTCCTGAGGACCGGTGGCATTTTTCTGAAACTTTTTGTCTCCAAAAGCGGGAGATTTCTCCTTGTATGTGTAGAGGGGCAAGGCCAGACATGATTCGTCAGCCGGAGTCTGGCCGCGGACCGGCCAACGTGGCCGTTGGCCCGCCACGGGCTTGCCGAAGTAACATGGAGCAACCGGGGTGTGGGCAATCCAAATCCGGGAGTTGGCGCAAGTCGTGGCCGCCCTTCGCGGCCATCCTCCTCGGGGCGGGGCGGGGCCCGCCAGGGAGGACTGACTGTCGGTATTTACGGCGCGGGATGGCTCGTGCAGGGCTGGCGGAGATCATGGGGGAATCGGGAACGGTGTTGGACATGCGGGCGAGGCCGCTGGCGACTGCTAGCGCCGCGAGCAGCGGGCGCTCCTTGGAGGGGCCCAGCCCAGGGGTGGGGCTGTAGATCAAAATATAGAGAATATGATGCCATAGGATATGAAACTGCCTTTAAGACTAACCTGGCGCTGGACCCTGTTTCCAGCACTGCTCTTGTGGTCGGCCGCGACGTGGCCGGCCGCCGCCCAAAGCTGCGGCGGCGTCCAGTCGTCAGGGGACGCGACTGCTTGCGTCGGGGATGTCGTCGGCATCGGTGCCCAGGCCGACCCATGCTGCTGCAACGAGCATTCGGGCGAGAGCGGCTGCCCCGTCACCCTCAGCGTCACCGGCCCTGGCAGGCTCTTCGACGTAGGGGCGACCAGCTGCGCTGCCTACGGCTCCATCGAAGCGACCGCGCCGGGCACCATAACCGTCACGGCCACCGATTGCTGCGGAAACCAGGCCAGTCTGACGGTAACCGTCTGCCCGCCCTCGTGCGACGATCCAGAGCCGCTCGTGGACACGTATTACGAGTGTGATCACACTGGAAACGAGGGCGGCTTGTGCGGCGTGGCCGACCCTCCGTACAACACGGGCCTCCTTGTCAACAGCCTGGATACGGAAACATGCGCATTCCACGCGGACAGCGCATGCCCCGGCAACTGCAACCTGATGGAAAACTTGATTGGCGAGTCGGAGATAGTTCAGAAGCTTTACGGGGTCAGCTACTGCTACAGCGTGACGTACATCGATTACACGGTATGGCACACCATCTATTGGGCCTGCCCGGGCAATTATTGCGCGGACGAGCCCATCTACGTCGCATGCAAGGAGACCGGCTGCGACCCCAACCAGATCTATCTGGGCCTTGACTTCCGATTCGACAAGAAGGAGCCCTGCTACTGATCCTATGAGCATGACCACCAGGAACCTAGGTTCGCGACCTCGTATCGGCTGCCCTGGCTGCCCCTCCGGGTCGCTGCTTGCTGTCGCCGTTCTGACCCTCGCTCTGGTCTGCGCAGGAGAGACCGTCGGGGCCACCCAGAGCGCGGCCGCTGCGTTTACCGCATTTAACAGGGCCAACACACTCGTACAGCTGATGGAGGGACGCGCCGGGGTGATCGGCGCCGATCGCGCGCTCGATCTGGTCTTCACGGCTTACTGGTCTTCGCCGCTTGACCGAAAGCAGGGTGCCGCGACGATTCGGGCCCACGCTGTGGTAACCAACGGGTTTCTTGCGATCGAGCTCACCTATACCTACGACCACGGCCCGGTTTACGAGGATCCCCACGTCACCCGCCTGGCATTCGGCGGTCCTGCAGATGCCGGCGGCGAGGACGCTACCGTTTGGCGCACGGACAAGGAGAGCATCGTATTCAGCCGCCAAAGGAACGAAGATCTCAGGGACCTCATGCGCTACAAGGTCAGGCCTGACAACAGCATCGCCGCGCAGCACGCTTCAAGCGCCTTGGAAAGGGGCCGCATTGGCAACCGTGAGCTGATACACCTGTTCGACAACTTCCTGCTGGCCATGGGGAGGATGCCGGACTCATACGTCACCAGATTCACCGAGGTTGCCGCGCCGTCGGCCGACGGACTGGAGGCGGTCGAAGCCGTCGGCACCGCTGGGGGAAGCGGGGTCGGGGAATGGTCGCTGAGGGTCGATCCGAAGCTCGGTTACCTGGTTCGCGCGGCGAGCTTCACGTATGCCGGGGAGCAACGGCCGCTTATCCGCGCGATTAACTCCGGCTACGTCGCCTGCGAGGGCCTCGTATTGGCGGCATCGGGGGGCTGGGGTCTGCTGGGTGCGCGCCCCGTGTTCCAGTTGCTGGACCTGAGGAACCTGCCGCGCTCTGACCAGAGGGTGGCCTCGTTCGTCAGCCGCATCGTGGGGCGCGTGTCACGCGGCGGCCATTTCACGCTCGATGAACGGGGTCCCACGCTCAAATTCGTTCATCCCAAATGAGCGCCACGGCTGGTTGCCAGCGCCGGCGCCGGTCCGGCTCGCCCGTCGCCCTGGCCAACTTGGGCGCGGTGTTGGGAATTCTTGTCGCCCGGATTCCGCTCTGCGCAGCGTGGTCTCCAGGGCCAGCAATCGAGTGCGGCAGGACGAACTACAACGTGGGAACGGTGCCGCTAGGGATGGTGCTGCGGCACAGGTTCGTCTTGAGAAATATAGGCGGGGGCACCCTCATCATATTCTCATCGACGGCGTGCTGCGGCACGGCCGTTCAGTTATCGACGAATTTCGTGGCCCCGGGCGGGTCGGCAAGCCTTGACGCGCGCGTCGGCGTTACGGGCCCGGCCGGGCGCTTTGACCGGTGGGTCTCTCTCGCGTCCAACGATCCGAAACGGCCTCGCTACGTACTCCGCGTAACGGGGAGAGCTATCCCGCCCGCGCAAATCAACCCGAGCATCGTCTTTTTCGAGGATGTGCAAAGGAATAGCAAGGCGGAACGAGAGCTGAACATCAGGCCGAATTTTCCGCTCGCCATCACCAACGCAGGGAGCAGCCAGGCCGAATTCCAGGTCGCCCTTCGGCGGCTTCCGGGAACAAACGGCTACCGCCTCTCCGTGACGACCGCACCGCCTCTCCCGACTGGGATAATATCCGGCCAGTTGGCCCTTTGGACGGACGATCCGCTCATCGGGAAGATTTCCATTGCCGTACTGGCGAGCGTGCCGGGCGATCTGTATGCAACCCCCTCCAGAATCGGCCTGTTGGCGCCCGGCTCGGGACGGAGGGCCCTAACCTATCGTGGGGAGATCTGCTCCCGCAGCGGGCACCCGTTTAACGTGCTCCGGGTGGCGTCACCCAGCCCGGACATCCGGGTGAGCCTCGCCGCCTCCGGACCGGGTGTCTGGGATTTCAAAGTCTGCGCCTCCGGCACGAACATGGCCCTGCCGCCGGGGGCCTCCATCCGCTTCGAGACGGACCGGAATGGCGAGCGGCTTGAACTGCCGATCGATGTCGTCAAGTAGCCAAAACCGAAACCCCAACGCCAAAGGATCATGCCCCGGATTTACCGAACTCCTCGATCCGCCCTCGCGACGGCGGTGCCAAGCGCGCCGTGGTGTTGGGCCACGGCCGCATTGCTCGCTCTACCATCGGCAGCACTGGCGCAGGCGGCTCTACACTCGGAAGCCCCGCCGCCCGCGGCGGGCCGGGCATCCGCCGCGGCGGTCGGCGCGAGCCCCACAAATCGGCTGGGGCACGATCACGTCAGCCCAGAGTCCATTGGCCGAACCGACGCCGAGATGGCCCTGCGTTACTCTCATCACTTGGGTGGCGAGTGGCTAGATAAGGCGATTCAACGCTGCAAGGAGGCGTTGGGCCAACCGCTTCCAAGGGGCGTCGCCTTCGGCACCTACGAGCTCCTGGGAGACCTGCTCCAGCGAAAGATGCAGAGCGCGAAATTTCGCGACGTCCAGGAATGGAGAAAGCAGAGCGCGGCTGCTTATATGCAGGGCCTCGAATTGGCGCTGAGCAGCGAGGCCGGCACGAACGCCGCGCCGCCAGCGGAAGAGGGCGACGAAAGGCTGCAGCCGGGAGAACCCCCCGGAGATGATCTCACCGCGTGGACGGAGAGGTTCAAGGGCGATGTCGCTTACCTCTATGAGCAACTTCCGTTCACAGGCGAACTGGAGGCGGTCGGGAGGAAGGTTGGCCTGAATCCGTCCGTGCTGGAGGAACTGGCAAAGCGGGCGGGCAAGAACGCGCCAGCGCCAAGTTCGCCCCTCTCTTCGCCGGCGCCCGAGCTCAACCCCGCTCCTGGGAGCCTGCATTTCAGCGCCTCCCAGTACGAGATCGACGGCAAGTTCGGCGAGGTCTTCATGAGCAGCCGGAAGGTCCCCGGAGAGGCGGTTCAGGGCAGGTTCAAGGTCTTTGTAAAGGGGGGCCGCTGGCTCATCCAGTTCATCAAAACGGACGAGGCGGACAAGCCGGTTGAAAAGGAATGGGTGGGGTCGAATAACGGCGCCGAAATCATCGACCTGGCTGTCTCCATGAGAACGAACCTGGTGCGTGTCCTGCCGCCGGGAACCAAGCTCGGCGCGCCCGAACCGGCGGGGTCGAAGCCGAAACTGGTCCCGATGCGCCCCCTGCCCGTGGCCACGGTGGTGTCGAATACCGTGCCGGTTACCTTCTGGGACAGGCCCCTCATCTCTCATCTGTGGCTGATGCTGGCCTCGCGCTGCTACTTCGACAGCCTGGCAACCAACCGTCTCACGCCCGTTTACTCTTACACGGCCTGCGTCCTGGGCGATCCGGCCAGGACGCTGCAAGCGGATTGGATATGGATGGCCGGCTCCAACTCCCTGCCCCTACGCGTGGTCTATTACAACGGCGGCGGTTTCTACGACATGACAACGAACCTCGGCGCCATCTTCACGGCCTATCAGCCGCCTTTTAGCGCCGGGTTCACCGACGCCGTCTATACGGTGACGGGCGTGACCAACGTCGCCGGCTCGAGCTTTCCGTCCGGATTCATCTTTGAGGAGTTTCGGCCCGCCGGCCCCACCGTGTATGACTTGTGGGTGTGCAAGAGGGCCGAGGCGACGGTGACCGCCGTCAAGACCGCCTGCGACGAGGGCAGTTTCTGGCCTCCCATCCCAGAGGACACGAGGACCGTTGTGAACGACTTCCGGCTGGTGCGGGCCCAGCCCCCGACTCGCCTGCTCACCTACTTGTCTCCAAGAGGCCACTGGGCCTCCGTCGCCGAGGCCAGGCGCTTGGCGCGGCGCCAAGGCGGGCGTTCCCCGCTGGTTCGAATCGTCGTGGTCGCTTGTTGCGTCCTCCTTGCCGTCCCGCTGGTGGTGGCGACCGTTCGCATCCTCCAACGGCGCACGGGAAGGCGGTTATGAAGATCTCCCCCGCCATTCCAGGCATGAAGGCACGGCGGAGGGGATTGACGCTTTCCACCGGCCTCGCCTTGGCCGCCCACGCCGCTCTCGGCCAACCCGCCCATGCCCCCACCGTCAGGGCGGGCACTTCCGGGCCGTTGGTATGGGACGCATCAAGTAAAGAAGCCATCGTCCTTTATGGACGAAAGGCGGTGAGCTTCGCCTTCGACGTGACGAACACCGCCCCTCGGGATGTAATTATCTATAGCGTGAAAACGTCCTGCGGCTGCACGGTGGCCAAACTACCGAGCGACCCGTGGCTCCTGCCGCCCTACTCCGGCGGGCAGCTTGGCGTTACAGTCCACCTCGGTCCCGTGCTGGGGACCTTCTCCAAGTCCATTGCGGTCTATGCCCTCGACCTCCCCGCGAAAGACCTAACCGTAAAGATCACGGTCAAGGAGACGGGTACGGAGGCGCGGAAGCGTAACCGAATGATAGCCACCGGCGACCGCCAGGCGGTGTTTGCCGGGGCGTGCGCCAAGTGCCACTGCGAGCCGGCCCGCGGGACGGCGGGAGCGGATCTCTACGCGGCCCTCTGCGGGATTTGTCACGATGCGAGGCGCCGGGCAGTGATGGTCCCGGACCTCCGCTCCTCGAGACCGCCACGAAGCCGCTCCGCCTGGCGAGCAGCGATCGCCACCGGTCTGCCGGGGACGCTGATGCCGGCGTTTTCGAACAGCCACGGCGGGCCCTTAACCGAGGCCCAGGTCGACTCCCTCGCGAGGGACCTGGCGGGCGGCCTGTTGGCCAGGACCCAGATCACGCATGCCGCCGATAATGGCACTACATCGGCCAGGCCATCCCTCCGCGGCACCGGTGGAGCGCCACCGGGGCCGCGCGATTCCGCCCGATCATCCACGAACTGACCGCCATGGAACGAATCATCCGGATCTTCCTGTATTCCGCGGGTGTGCTGCTGCTGGCGACGGCGCTGGCAAAGCTGGTGAGCAGCTTCGGGAACGCCGGTGTGCTGGGGCTGCCCGACCCCGTCTTCGGTATTCGCTACCGCCGCCTGTTTTGGATCGCCGGCGCATTGGAATTGGCAGTCGCCTCCGTCTGCTTTTTCGGCAGGCGCGTTTCGACCAAGGCGTTGCTCGTTGCCTGGCTCGGAGCCCTGTTCCTGGTTTATCGGCTCGGACTCCTGAGCGCGGGTTTCCACATGCCCTGCCGCTGCCTCGGCAGTCTGACTGCCGCGCTGGGGATTCCGGAGCAAAGCGCCGATCATTTGATGCGCTTCGCCCTCGCCTACCTGCTCGTGGGGAGTTGCCTTTGCCTGCTCCAGCTCTGGCGGCACTCGCTTAGGGGGCGTCGGGCGGGCATGGAATCTGGCCACCGGGAAGAGCGAGGGTAATATCGCACGACCGCATGAAATCGTCCGCTGCTTGGAGGTGGCTCGGGCCACGGCGCGAAACAGGGCCGGGGGCGGCGTCCGGCGCGCAGCGCGGGCGCATTTGGGACGATATGCAGCCTTGCCCACCTCTGGCTTCCACATGTGGTGCTCACTACGCCCCGGCCGCCACGGCGTCACCAGCGCAGCCGTCGTGGCGCGCCACCACGCTGGCCGAGGCGCGGCCCTCTAGGAGGGAGGGCGGGCGGCCAAGCGGAGAATTCTTCTGGATTTATGCTGGTTTGGCCGCCTCGCTGATCCTGCGGCTGTCGCTGCTCAACCACCGTAGCGGCGACTTTCAAGCGTTTCTATCGAAGTGGTATGATCTGTTTGCTGCACATGGGCGCTGGGGTGCGTTTCGGGTCATGGCGCCGCGCTCGGTCTATCCGCCGCTCTACATGTACCTGCTCTCGCTGAGCACGCTGTTGCCGATCCCGAAACTCTACGCGGTGAAGGCGATTTCCATCTTCTCGGACTTTGCTGCAGCCTGGTTTGTTTGGCGGATACTGAGGCGGGAATGTCGCACGGAGCGACGGGCGTGGGCCGGGTTGACCGCGTTCCTGTTTCTGCCGACGGTGGTGATGAACGGGGCGCTATGGGGCCAATGTGACGTAGTGTACACGGGGTGTTTCCTGGCCTCGCTCTTCTATCTTTTGGAAGAGCGGCCCGGGGCGGCTCTGGTCGCTTTTGGACTGGCCTGCTGCCTCAAGCCACAGGCAGTGTTCTGGTGCCCGCTGCTGGCGGGCCTGCTGTTCTCTGGCCGCCTGTCGTGGAAGTGGCTCTGGATTCCGCCCGCGGTGTATGTGGGCTGCGGCCTGCCGGCGGTGGCGGCGGGATGGTCGTTTTCGGGCATGATGACGCAGATGATCAGCTATGGGAAGGTGGCGATGGCTGGGCTGGCGTTCGGGGCGCCCAATTGGTATCAGTGGGTGCCGCAAAAGCAGTCCGATGTGTTTTGGACCATTGGTGTCGCGCTAACGCTGATGGCAACCGCGCTCTTTGTGCTGTGGATGCGGGAAGGGCCGCCGGAACACTTGACCCGAGGCCAATGGCTGGTCTCGATGGCGACGCTGTCGGTGCTGTTCCCGCCGTTTCTCCTGCCATGGATGCATGAGCGTTACTTTTTCGCCGCGGACGTATTGTCGGTGCTTTACGCGGTTTGTTTGCGTCGCGGGGGCTGGGCAGCATTACTTGTCCAGTTCGCCTCGGCGTTCAGCTATGCGCCCTACCTTTTCCAGCGTGAGCCCGTCCCGAGATGGCTGCTCGCATTGTGCGTGCTCGGGGCCATCGGCTTGGTGTTGCGAGGGCTGGCGGCACCCTGGGAATGGAGAAGTGCGGATGAGCGATGAACCGCTGATCTCCGTGCTGCTGGCCAACTGGCACGGCGGGCGGTTCCTCGATGAGGCAATCTCGAGCGTCCTCGGGCAGGCGTACCAGCACCTTGAGCTGATCGCGGTGGACACCGGCTCGAACGACGAGTCATGCGCGATCATAAAATCATGGGCGGGCCGCGACAGCCGGGTCAGGCCCCTGCTGATCGCGCAAAGGATGTGCTGCCCGGGGGCGCTTAACATCGGGCTGGCCGAGGCTCGAGGGGGGTTCGTGGCCAGGATCGAGAGCGACGACCGGTGGCACGCGGACCGGCTTCGCGCCCAGTTGGATTTCGTGCGGACGCGGGAGCGCGTCGGGGTGTGCGGATGCGATGTTATGCTCATTGACGAGACGGGCTGTGGAATCCGCATGAAGCGGTATCCGCGCACCCATGCCCAGTGCCTGCGGGCGCTGGCGTGGCGGGCGTTTCGGGTGCGGATGACACAAGCGCGGCGGCTTGGTTACCATCCCCCATTGGCGGCGAGGGTTTACTCGGTCTGCACACTGGCGGCGGCGCTGCTGCCGCCCTTGCCGACGCGCCGGCTATTTGAGTGGGGCCTCCGGCACGCGGAAGGCGATGGCGCGATTTCGCTCAGAAATCGGCGAGCACGAACGTCGCAGGCGAGGAGCCAATGCCCTCGATAAACGTCACCATCCCAGTGGCCAACGAAGAGCGGCGACTGCCGCGGAGCCTCCCTGTGTTGCACGGGTTCTTGTCGGATGAGCGGCGGTTCACTTTCCAAATCGTGATTGCGAACAACGGCTCGACGGATCGGACGCAGGAGATAGCGGAGGGGCTGAGCCGAGAGTATCCAGACGTGCGGGTCCTTCAAAGCGCGGAGAGCGGCCGGGGCGGGGCGGTGAAGCGGGCCTGGTTGGGGAGCGGGGCGGAAGTGCTCAGCTATATGGATGTGGATCTGGCGACGGATTTGGAGGCGTTTCCGGCGCTGGTGGAGGCGGTGGCCTCGGGCCGGGCGGACATTGCCATCGGGTCGCGGCTGATGGCTGGGTCAAAGACGACCCGGAGTTGGCGGCGGGAGTTGATCTCGCGGGCCTACGTACGGTTGGCGAAGCTGCTTTGCGGGCTGAGGTGCTCGGATGCCCAGTGCGGGTTCAAGGCGATCTCGCGGGCGGCGGCCCAGGCGCTGCTGGCGCAGGTGGAGGACAACGGCTGGTTTTTCGATACGGAACTCCTGGTCCGGGCGCAGTGGGGCGGGTGGCGGATTGCCGAGGTGCCCGTGAACTGGACGGAGGACCGCGACAGCCGGGTGAAGATTCTGCGGACGGCGTGGCAAGACGTGCGCGGGTTGATGAGGCTGAGGAGGGAACTGGCCCGGAACCGCACAGCAGCAAAGCCTGACCTGGCGGAGCCAGAACCAAGGGGCAACAAGATGGGGGCAAAAAAATTAGGGCTTTTGTTCAATCCTTCTCAAGCGGCAGCCGTAGGTTATGGAATTGGGAGGGGCGATGTGCTCTAAGGCGCCTCCGACACCTCCAAGGGGTTGGGCGGTTTTCAGGCATTAGGCTGGGCTGTCCGGGGCTGCCTCCCGCAGCGTTTGGAGTCCGGCGCGGACCGCCGCTCTCGTTTTCCGGCTATCAAAATGGGAACTGCTGGCCAGAATGCGGATTCCGCAAATTTCGATGCGAATGACGCATTCGCGTCATTGCCGCGCCCCTATGCGTTTGATAGCCTGGGATATGATCCGGAACCGAAGATTTCGGGAGTGCGCCCGGCGCGGGGCGGCAGGCGTCGGTTTTACGCTGATTGAGTTGCTGGTCGTCATTGCGATTATCGCCATCCTGGCGGCGATGCTCTTGCCGGCTTTGAGCAAGGCCAAGGAAAAGGCGCTCCAAACCAATTGCCGAAGCAACTTGCGCCAGATGGGAATTGCCTTTGCGTTGTACGCCCAGGATTACAAAGACCTGTATCCGGCTTATCGTTCCGAGGAGAACCCGTGGGCGCTGCCGATTGGGGCCAACCGGAAATACTTTTGGTTTGAGGCTATTCGCAAGGAAATTGTCCGGAACCAAAATCTGACCAATTTCCCCTGCTGGCAATGCCCCGCCTCCAAGAACCCAAGGTACGACCCAAATTACCTGACTTATGGTTTCAATTACTCGAACCTGGGTGATGGAGCGCCGGGCGCCTATTTGCTCAGGGTAAAGGTCAGCGACGTTATGAACCCAGCTGAAACGATTGTGGTGACCGACAGCAAAGAAGGCAATGACCTGGCCGCCGACGGCTCATGGGGTTGCGTCATTACCCCGAAGGATTGCTCGATCGTCTATCCGGTGGGGGCCATCCACGACCGCTACGCCGACGTGCTCTTTGCTGATGCGCACGTCGAGGCCTACCTGGCCACCAATCTGAACGCGCAAATCAGGGCGTTCAACCCCAGCGGTTACTGGTGGGACGTGAATGGGCTGCCGCGCAATACGCCCAACTACAACGGGCATTGAGGCGGGACGCCATGACGTATTCGCGTCATTGTCGCCGACCGGGCGTTGTGGTAAGGATTATGGACAATCCACGCACACCACCGGCCGGAGGCGACCCGTGCGCGGAGAAGCCACTCTGAGTTGAACTAAATGGACAACTAACAATTAGACGCGCCATGAAAACCATAGTCCCACCCCTGCTGCTTGCCGCGGCCATCTTCGGGTTTGCGCTCGAGGCCCTCGGCCAAACTCCGACCCTCTACTCGCTCTCGGTGAGTAACGACCATCCGCTGGTCTATTGGAGCTTTGACGACGGCACGGGAACTCAGCAGATGCCGCTGAGCACCCCATCCGCCATGACCGCAAACGACCTTGTCCCCGAGAACGGGGCGGGCCGGGTCAGCCACGCCAGCCTGGGCGACGGTCTGCGACTGGGCAACGCGGCTGAGTTTAATGGAACGAACTTTTTCGAGGCCTCCGCGATGCAGGCGGGGCCGGCGCTGACCAACGCCTACGCCATCGAGTTCTGGGTGCAGTCCACCGCCACCAATTCCGCCGCTTATCTGATCAATATCGGTCCCCTCGACACGGGTAACTCACCGGCGATTATTTACAACTTCAGTCCGAATGTGAACTACCTGGAACTGTTTGCCGGGGCAGGGGGACGAACGGCGACCAGCGGACCAATCATCGCCGACAACCAGTGGCACCACGTGCTCATTGTTTATTACGGCGACCGGCTCGGTGACGGCGTGGCCGATGAGGTGGACGCCTACCTGGATGGGACGCTCTACAGCAATATCGGCAACGAACTGGTCAGCCCGCTGGATCTCAAGTCGCTCATTGTTGGGGCGGCGAAATCCAACGGCGTCAATCCCTTCCAGGGCCGGATCGACGAGTTGGCCATTTACGACCTCAGCGGCTTGGATTTTGCTTCGGCGCAGGCCAAGGTCTCGGCCATGGACAGCAGCCATATCGCCTCGGCGGAGGCAGCTTCCGGCCCGAGCTACTCCAGCGTCGTGCTGGCGGACAACCCCCTGTTGTACTGGAACTTTGACGAGACCAACGGAGACGCCCGGCAATTGGCCCCCATCACCCTGCCGACGCCGGACAACACACGCAACGAACTAACGCCCAGTGGCAGCGCCACCTTCGTCAGCCACGCGGCGCTGGGCAGCGGGCTCCAGTTGGGCGACGCCGTGTCGCTCGATGGCAATGGGGATGTCCAAATTGTCGGTGGCTTGGACACGGGGCTGGCGGGACTGAACGGGCCTTGGGCGGTCGAGATGTGGTTTCAGCTCACGGCCAGCCAGGAAGTGGACAAGTATCTGCTGAACATGGGGGCCAATCGCAACCATCCCGGTATCATTTACGGGTTCAATGGGTTCACCCTGGAGGTCTTTGGCAACGGACGCTCCGGCACCAACGGTATCCCGATCACCGACGAGAACTGGCATCATCTGTTGGTCGTTAATTATGACACCGCCCCCGGCTCCCAAACTCCGGGCGCCAACGTCAACCGGGTCGATTTCTTCATCGACGGCACCCAATACAAGAACGTTGGCGGCGGGTTTAACACCGGTGTCGATTTCGGCGATTGGCTCATCTTCGGCGCGGCGACCGCCGACAATAGCAGTGGCCAGGGCCTGGTCGGAAACATGGATGAACTGGCGATTTATGACCTGAGCGCCGATACGAATGTCGCGCAACTCGAATCCAGGATGATAGCAATGGACAGCCGACACTACGCGGCGGCGTTCGGTTCGACCAATGTTGAGGTCATCACCATTACCCAACAGCCGGCCAGCGTGTCAGCTCAGTTGGGCCAGACAGCCAGCTTCAGCGTGGCGGCCACAGCCAGCGGCGGTGGCGGGCAGCCGCTTACCTACCAGTGGCTGCGCAACGGCTCGGCAATCACCGGGGCAACGGATGCCCGCTACACCACGCCGGCGCTGGCTTTGCGCGACGCCGGCACCAACACCTACCAGGTGCGCGTCAGCGCCGGGCCGGCCTTCAAATACAGCGATTTGGCCGATCTGGTCGTGCCGGTGCCGCCGCCGGCTCCCGCCACGGCTTACCAACAGGCCGTGCAGCAAAGCAATCCTCTGCTCTATTGGAATTTCGATGAAATGGTTGGCCCGGCGGTTGAGCAGATCCCGGTCAGCAGCCTGCCCGTGACCACTGAAAATGACTTGGTTCCTCAAGGCGGAATCTCTCGCATGAGCCACACCAGCTTGGCGGACGGGCTTGATGCTCTGGGCAACGCGGCGGAGTTCGATGGGGCCAGTTACTTCCTGGCCGACGGTATGCGATTGGGCAAAGCCCAGTTGAACGGCCCGTGGGCGGTTGAATTCTGGGTCCAAACTTATGGCGCCAGCCAGGCCTATCTGGCAAATTTCGGGGCGCCGCCGGGGGACAACTCGCCCGCTCTGATTTTGGGTTTCACCACTAACGACCTGGAACTCTTTGGCGGCAGCAGTGGACGCACGGGCGATCAAGGCCCGGCCATATCCGACACGGATTGGCACCACGTCCTGTGGGTCAACTATGACACCGCTCCCGCCGGGACGAACAATCGAGTTGATGTGTACTTTGACGGCGTGCTGCACACCAATGTGGGCAACGGGTTCAGCAAGGGCGTCAGCCTCGACCAACTGATGGTCGGCGCAGCGCTGACCAGCGGAGTCAACGGATTCCCGGGCGGGCTGGATGAGTTCGCGCTTTACGACCTCAGCGGGATGAGCGCCAGCGACATCGCCGCCAAAGTCCAGCAGATGGCGACCAATCATTACGCCCTGGCCCATGCCACCGGCGGCCCCAGCTACACCGACACGGTGCTCGGCGACCACCCGCTCCTCTACTACAACTTCAATGAGGCCGATGGAAACGCGCTGCAACTGGCGCCAGTGACCCTGCCGGCCATTGTTCCCTCGAGAAACAATCTCCTGGCCACGGGAGGCGCCACGCGTGTCGAGCACAGCGCCATCAACGACGGACTCTACCTGGGCAATACCGCCGACCTCGACGGCACCTCCTATTATCAGACCCCGCAACTGGATCCAGGCCGGCCCCCGCTGCGACCGCCTTGGGCGGTTGAGCTGTGGATGCAATCGCTCGGACCAAACCAACATGGCGGAGAGCAGGCTGGCGGAGCCGCCTACCTGCTGAATTTCGGAAACAATAGTCCCGCCTTGATTTACAATTCCTCAGTGGCGCCCGGGGAGCTGGACCTCTATGTCAACGACGGCAATAGCACTACCTCGGGGGCCGTGGTAAACGATAATAATTGGCATTATCTGTTGTGGGTGGACTACGGGGATGCGACGGTCGGAGTGGCGGACCGGGTGGACCTTTACCTGGACGGCGTGTGCTATTCGAACGTGCAGAACACCTTCAGCAGCTCGCTAAATATCGACCAGAGCCTGCTGGTGGGAGCGTCGATGCCCGGCTACAACGGCTTCCAGGGACGAATCGATGAGGTGGCGGTGTACGACCTCTCCACCTTGACCAACGAGAGCGACGTGACCCTGGCCGCCCAGCAGTTGGTGACTGACCATCGTGCCGCGGCTTCCGTGCCGCCGCCTCCCTCGCTAAGCATCAACCTTTCGAGCGGTCAGTTGGTTCTGAGCTGGCAGGCCACCGGCTTCAAGCTCCAACAGAACGACAGCCTAACCAATGCAAGCGGCTGGTCCGACGTGTCCGGCGGCGGTTCCAGCCCGGTGACCATCGCCGCTCCAACATCCGGCCCCAAATTCTACCGCCTCATCGGCCAGTAAAGCTAATGACTTCCGGCAGAGTGTTAGTTTGGAACAAGACGCGGACCCAAGGGCCTGCGCCACGGATTCTACTCAGTGGCTTGCTGTGCGCGGCGGCCCTCCCATTGGCAATGCTCTATGGCGCCGCCCCCAACGCCGCGGCTGCGCCGCAGCCTGTCTCCGGCCTGGACACGGTCATCCTCTCCTGCTCGGCGGACAATGACCTTTACCGCGTGCTTGAGGACAATGGCCTGGACTGCCGCCGTTTCCAGACGCCGGAGCGCGCGGTGGAGGCGGCGCCAACTGGCAGTGGCGTCTTGTTGCTGGCACAGGGCTATCCTCGGTCCCGCACCACGCTGAGCGAATCGCTCCTTTCGAAAGCAAAGGCCAAGGGCCTGCGGCTTTATGTGGAGTTCCCGGCCTCGCTGCCAGGATTGGAGGTTAAGGCGGCCCGGACGCTCAAGTGGGGCCGGGCCGTGGTCGCTTCGGATGCCTTTGGCCCGGCTCTCACGCGACTGCGCCTGCTGGACCTGCACGACTGTTACTTCCTGCCAGTCTCAGCCCCTTCAACGCAATTGGCGCCCGACCTCGTGCTCGGCCGCGTTGCGGGTTTCAATGACGCGGTCTTCGGGCTTCCAGACCCGGCCTTCCCGCTGTTGTTCCGGATGCCTCAAGGCAACCTGCTGGTCGCGACGACCAAGTTAAGCCAGTTCGTCACCGCGCGGTATGCGCCGACGGACGCGTGGATGCCCATCTGGTGGAGGATTCTCCATTGGGTCAATCCGGGCTTGAAGGTTTCAAGCCTGCATTGGAGGCCCACGGTCCGGCCCAGTTACAATCCAGACCAACCCTTGCCGGCCAACTGCGAGTTGGAGGCGCTCCAACGCGGTGTCGCCTGGTTCAAGAACTCGCGTCTTCTGGTGCCGGCCTGGCGCGAGGCGGCCCTTCACAAGCGCGCCGCCGTGGGATTTGCGGCGCCCCCGCCCGCGGACAGGCCGATCGGCAATGGGGCGCTGGGGATTCTGGAGGGTTACATGGCGGCTATCCAGCCGGATGGCACTCAACTCCAATCCATTGCGCAACGGAGCGATTGTACCTGCGAATCGGCCATGGCCTTTGCGTTTGGCGGCGACGTTCTGGGACGGCCAAGAGACTCGGAAATCTCCAAAAACCTGCTCGACTTCCTCTACTTCACCTCGGATGCCAGGAAACGCGGATATGCCGACCCGGATCACGGGGCCTACGGCTTGATCGCCTGGGGCATGACCACCGAGGCCTGGCGCAAGGCGACTTACGGCGACGATGAAGCCCGCGTCCTGCTGGGCACCATGGCGGCCTCCTCGCTCCTCAAGGAGAATCGCTGGGACGAGCCGATGATGAAATGCCTCTTGGCGGACCTGCGGACGACCGGCCGGCTCGGGTTCCGGCAGGAGCGGATTGACCTCGGCCCGCTCATGTCCGAAGGCTGGCGCCACTTCTTCAACCAGTCGCCCACCTTGTTCGCGCCTCATTACGAGGCCTATCTCTGGGCCTGTTTCCTTTGGGCCTACCATCAGACCGGTTTCAAACCTTTCCTGGACCGGGCGGAGACGGCTATCCGGCTGACCATGCGGGCTTACCCGGACCGGTGGCGTTGGACCAATGGCATGCAGCAAGAGCGGGCGAGGATGCTGCTGCCGCTGGCTTGGCTGGTGCGGGTGGATGACACGCCAGAACACCGCTCCTGGCTCAAGCGGATGGCCACGGACCTGCTCGCCCTCCAGGATAAAAGCGGCGCCTTGAGGGAGCAAATCGGCGCGCTCAACATGGGCCAATGCCGCCCGCCTCAATCCAACGCGGCTTACGGCACCGCCGAGGCCCCGTTACTGCAAGAAAATGGGGACCCGGTTTGCGACCTGCTCTACACCTGCAACTTTGCTTTTCTGGGGCTTCACGAAGCGGCTGCGGCCACCGGCGATTCTTTTTACGCGCGCGGCGAAACGCGCTTGGCCCATTTTCTCTGCCGGATACAGGTCACCTCTACAATCCATCCAGAGCTGGATGGGGGCTGGTATCGCGCCTTTGATTTCCGAAATTGGGAGTATTGGGCCAGCAGCAGCGACGCCGGCTGGGGGGCCTGGTCCATCGAGACGGGCTGGACCCAGGGTTGGATCTGCGCGGTTCTCGCCATGCGCCAGATGCGGATTTCACTGTGGGATCTCAGTTGCCTGAGCCATATCCAGAAGCATTTTGCCCATCTGCGACCGGTCATGATTCCCGACGACGCCTTGCGGCCGCCGCCGGAGTTGAAAGTTCGCCATGCCGCCGTTGGCAAACGCTACACGCTCAGAAACCCCTGCTCGCTGAGTTATCCCGGCTCCGGCCTGGCCCCCCTGACGGACGGCATCCTGGCCGATGCCGACTTTCACAATCCCGCCTGGCAAGGCTACCATGGTGACAACCTCGATGCGACCATCGACCTGGGCGCCCCGGTTCGCCTTGACCATCTCGGCGCCCGATTTTTGCAGACCGTGAACGTGGGCATTTTCCTGCCGAACAAGGTGCGATTCTATGCCGGAGACAATCCGAAGGACCTGAGCCTGGTGGCGACGGTTACCAACGAGCTCTCGCCTCACATTGAAGGGCCGCTTGTCAAGGAGTTTACCGTATCTCCTCTAAATCGCCGGGCCCGGTATGTGCGCGTGTGCGCCACCAATATCGGACGCATTCCATCTTGGCACCCGGCTGCCGGGGCCAGGGCCTGGCTCTTTGCCGATGAAGTGATCGTGAACCCGTCACGGCCTGACTTCTAAGCCTGCGGCGGCGGCCAGTTTCCGCTGGTTCGCATCAAACGAGAGGAATTCCCGCGCTCCCAGGTGCAACGCCGTGGCAACGTGGAGCATGTCGAGCGCCCGGTGTCCGCCGGAAATCGTATGGCGCCGGGACAGCGCCTCGGCCCGCCGGTGAACATCAGCCCAGTCCGCGCTGATCAGTGTCACAGCACCACTTTCCAAATCGCTCTGCAAATCGGCCAGCGCCCGGTCGCAGTCGGCTTGCGGATAGCCCTTGCTCTTATTCCGAGCGTGCAGCCAAACCTGAAAGCGCACGCTCTGCCGAAACTCGTAGAGCAGCAGGCTGGTAACGTAGAGCGATTCTGGCATCCCCTGGAAGTGCGACGCCGCCGTCGGCGAATTGTCCTGGCGCCGGTAAAGCGCACAAAGAAATGACGTGTCCGGGAAGGCAATCATCCCTCCTCGCCCTCCAATTCAGCCGCACGCATTTCCGCGACTTCCTTAGCGGAAAACATTCGCTCGCCCCAGGTCTCCTTGAGCCGCGCCATAATGTCGGGCTTGACCCGTCCACCTGGCCTCTGTGGCGCGGCAGGCACAAGGCGCGCGAACGGCTTGCCCGCTTTGGTGATCTCCACGGCCTGGCCTTCTTCAATCCACGCCGATACCCGCGCGAAGCGGTTCCGCAGATCCCGGACGGTTGCTGTTTTCATCGTGATACACAATCGTATCACCTTCCTGAAATGTCAAGGGGCCCCGGAAGGCGGCGGGAGCCGGCTCCGCTTTCGGCCTGCTGTCAAGTTTAGGCTGGACGTTGAGGCGGGTCAGAGCGGTATATTGATCGACAGTAATGAGTGCGTGCGGTCAAACGCTGAGAGGCGGGGCAGCACTTCGCGTGCAACTAGTGTTTGCATGCGACATGGCTGGCCAGCACGCTGAACTGGCGCACCGCGCGAGCCTGCGTTGGCGCTGCCGCAATGACCCTGATGAGGGACATCGGCCTTGGAGGCGGCGAGTGATCCCCAGTCCGTTCCAGTTCGCGGCTCCGGCTTCGCGGCTCGTCTTTCGGCTTGGCCTTCTGCTCGCGCTGGGCTTCGTTGCCGCTGCCGGCCAGGCGGCGGCGGTTCCGGGAGCTCCGCGCGGGCACTCCGCGCCGCTTCTGCGGCTGGAAACGATCCCTCCTTCTCCCGTCACCGAACGCCTGAGCCTGGATATTCGAACGGCGGTGGTGAACCGATCTCAGGCTCCTCAGAACTGGGCTGTTTTCTTTTACCTGGACCACGTGGTCCGCTCGAACGAGTTGCACAGCGCGCGCCTCACCCTCGAGCCCGGAACGAGCGCCCTGGTTCGTTTTCGCTGGCCGGCGCTGGGCCATGCCGGGGAGCACCGGCTTCTGGCCGTCGCGCGATATGGCGGCCACAGCGTACGGGCGAGCCAACCGCTTCACATTATCGCCTCTGCCGCTCGTTCCACCGGCCGCATTGAGGGCGCGTGGTGCGACATCTACCATTGGAGTGAAAAAGAAGCGCGCTTTTATAATCCGGCCCTCAAGCGGATGACGGACAAGGATTGGCGGGGCCTGGTCCGCGCAATGTATGAGATCGGCCTCAAGGTGGTGGTCCTGGGCGAGGCCTTCCGCAACCAGGTGTACGTCGGCCAGCACCTTAAGCTCCCGGACTATCGCGGCCGGGCCTATTATCCCTCACGGTTGTATCCGGGCCGGATGCCTATCACGGCCAAGGACCCGTTCGCGGCGATTCTCTCGGAGGCGGACCGCCTGGGGATGCATGTGTTCATGCCCCTGGGCCTTTATGCCTGGTTTGACTATTCGCCCGCCTCGCTGGAATGGCATGAGCGCGTGGCGAGCGAGCTTTGGAGGCTTTACGGACAGCATCCCTCCTTTTACGGCTGGTACGTGACGGAAGAAACCGCCGGCAATCTCGGCGCGAACCAGACCCGCCGGGAACAGATCGTGCGATTCTTTGAAAAGCTTACACCCTACCTCCACCGGTTGGCCCCCGAAAAGCCGGTGATGCTCGCCTCCAATTGTCATTCCATCCGCGAAGGGCTGGCCTTCTACCCGCAACTCCTGCCGAACCTCGACATTCTTTGTCCGTTCGCCTTTGACCGGATGCCGGCCGGGGACATGTCCGGCGAGCAAGCCGCCACCCTGCTGCAACAACTTTGCGACCAGGCCGGATCTCACCTGTGGATGGACCTGGAGGTCTTTCACTTTGACCCCGGCGGCGCGCTCGTTCCCCGGCCCATTGATGAGGTCCTCCAAACCCTCCGGCATTATCCCGGTTTCGAGGAGACCCTCTGCTACGAGTTCACGGGCCTGATGAGCGCGCCCTGGATGCCGCCTCAAGTGGGCGGCCTGCGGGCGGTGCGGCTCTACCGCGATTATCAACGAGAATTGAGCATTGAACCTCCCCACTGAATGAGGCAGTCTATCTGCATGAAAGCGACGAGTAACAGGCGTCTCAAAGGCGATACGTTTCACGCCACTCGTTTTCCACACCGGTGAGACTGCTCGTTCTGGTTGCTGTTTTCTGCCTGGCGCCGGGAGGCTGCCTTTGGGGAGCGCCGCCGCCGCTGACACAACGGCGTTACCTCATTGACTCGTGGCGGACCGCGCAGGGCCTGCCTAACGATGCCGTCACGGCCATCCTCCAATCTCATCAGGGCTACCTTTGGGTGGGGACTTCCAATGGGCTGGCGCGATTTGATGGGGTGCGGTTCACAAGCTTTCGGGCAGTGGACACACCGGAGTTGCGCGACAGCCGGATCACCTGTCTCTATCAAGATAGCGGCGGCGCGCTTTGGATAGGAACCGGAAGCGGTTTGATTCGCTACGAGGGAGGCCGCTTTGAGGCCTGCACGACGGAACAAGGTCTTTCCTCAGATCAAGTCCGCTGTGTGGGGCAGGACGCGGCCGGCAGCCTGTGGGTGGGAACCGCCTCAGGGATGAACCGATTGGACAAGGCGCGCTTCAGCTCGTTTTTTCAGATCGAGGGATTGCCAGACGACCGGATTAATGCCATGACCTCGCTGCCCAACGGCAAATGGATCGTGGCCACGGGAAGGGGTCTGACGGTATTCAACGGGTCCATCTTCTCGAATTACCTCCCGGTCCACGGCATGCCCGGCGGCAACGTCCGGCTCTTGCGGACGGATCGGGGCGGAAACCTTTGGCTGGCGGATGGAGCGGGGTTGTGGATGGTCAGTTTGGAACGGCCTGGGGGCGTGGCGACGCAGGTATATGCCGGGCGGGTTTCGGCGTTGTTGCAACGTGCTTCGGGCGAGATCTGGTTCGGAACAGCAGGTGGAAATCTCCTGCGGCTGTCTGGCCGTTCACCCGGCGACGCGCCGGTGGAGGTGGCACGGCTTCCCTCGGCGATCATATATCTCTATGAGGACCGTGAGGGCAGCCTATGGGTGGGTACTGCCCAGGACGGCTTGCGGGAGGTGAGGCGGCGTCAACTGCACCTCGCGCGGCTGCCTGGAGGGGCGGCGGCCGGTGAGGTGACGGCGATGGTGGTGATGCCCACGAACAAGATCTGGCTGGCATCGGGGGGCGGTTCTCTGCGGCGATGGCAAGACCACCGAGCTTTGCCTCTCGACAATACGCATTTCCCGGAAGGCGCCCAGGTCCGCGCCCTGGCCGGCGACCCCTGCTCCGGGATATGGATCGGCACCGTGAGCGATGGGCTGTTCCGCTGGCATAATGGCCGGGTGGCGCATTGGAGCGAACTGGACGGCCTTTCCGACAGTGACATCGAAGCCGTGTGCGCCGATGGTTGCGGCGGGGCCTGGATTGGCACGCGCAATGGCGGCCTTAACCACTTGCTCCATGGCCGAATCCGCCGGTATTCCACCCCCTGGGGATTTACCGGCAACTTCGCCTGCGCCCTCTCCCGGGACGGCCGGGACGCTATCTGGGTTGGAACAACGGGCGACGGCCTGTTTTGTCTGGCTAATGGCAGATTTACCGCTTACACCACCAGCAACGGGCTTCCTGATGGCCGGGTTCGGGTGCTCCTGCCCGAAAGGGATGGCACGCTCTGGGCCGGAACGGCACACGGTCTGGTACTCCTTCGAGACGGGCACTTGGCGGTTTTTCGGGCCCGAGACGGTTTGCCGGACGAAGCCATCTGCCAGTTGCAGGACGACGGCTTGGGCAACCTGTGGGTCGGTTGCAACAGCGGACTCTATCGGCTGAATAAGGCCCAACTCCGGGATTACGCCCGGGGCCGGACCCCCTTCGTGGATGCCGTGAGCTACGGGCCGAAGGATGGATTGCCGGTTTTCCAGTGTGTGCCCGGCGCCGAGGTTCGCCAAGCTGGAGCCGAGGATGGCCGGCTTTGGTTCCCGACCAGCAAAGGGCTGGTGTGGGTCCGCCCTCGAGAGCTTCGTTGGAATCGGCTGCCGCCCCCGGTAGTCATTGAGCAGGTTCAGGTCGAGAACGAACCGGTGCCCCTCGCCGCCGTTATCCGGGTCCCCCCCGGACAGGAGCGCATCCGCTTCCAATACGCCGCCTTGAGCCTGGCGGCTCCGGAGAAAGTGCAGTTCCACTGCCGGCTCACCGGCTTTGATCGCGACTGGGTCGCGGAGGGAAGAAATCGCAGCGCGCTCTACACAAAAGTGCCACCCGGGCGCTACGTGTTTCAGGTGCGTGCCTGCAACAATGATGGAGTCTGGAACCAAACCGGAGCGCGCGTGGCCCTGGCGTTGGCGCCATTCTGGTGGAACACCGCCTGGTTCAGGCTGACCGCGCTCGGAGCGCTTGGCGCGCTGGCGTTGGGCCTGGTCCGGGTGCGGCGGGCGCGCTGGCGCGAGATCGAGCGGTTGCGGGTGCGCTTGGCGGGTGACTTGCACGATGAATTGGGGTCGAGCCTGTGGAGCATCACGCTGCTGAGCCAAATGCTGCAAAAGCACGGGGCCATGGGTGAGGAGGAACGGCGCGACGTGGGCGAGATTCATCGCATCGCCACCCGGACTTCCAACGCCATCCGGGATATTGTCTGGCTTATCAATCCCGCGTTTGACACCATGCAAGACTTGGTTCTGCGCATGAAGGACTTTGCCGCCACGATGCTGCGGGGAGTCGATTATCAGCTCCAGTGCCAGGGCTTGAACTTGTCGCGGCATTTGGCGCTGGACTTTCGGCAGAACGTGTTTTTGATGTTCAAAGAGATGCTGACCAACGTCGCCAAGCATGCCCGGGCCTCAAACGTCGAGATCCGGCTCGAAGAACAGCCGGCTTTTTGCAAGTTGAGTGTCCGGGACAACGGCGTCGGTTTTGACCCCTCGCTTCCAACCTGCGGCAATGGATTGGCAAACTTGCGCACTCGAGCGGAGCGGTTTGGGGGCAATGTCAAGATCGACAGTCAACCCGGCCAAGGCGCCAGAGTCACGCTCATCATGCCCAATGGCTGCCGGGCGGGGTTGGCCGACAGACTGCGCCGGCACCGCCAAAGACCCAGGAGCCCTGCATGAAGACGGCGCCAGCATCCAGGGCTGCAGTGTGGCTGGTGGAGGACCACGAAGACTGCCGGCGCATGGTAGCGCGCGTCATTAATCGTAGCGCCAGACTGCGCTGCACCCATGCCTTCGCCTGCTGCGAAGAGGCGCTGGCAACCTTGGCCCGCGAACCGGCGCCGGAGGTCGTCTTGCTCGACGTAGGATTGCCCCGCATGAATGGAATTCAGGGCATTCGCGAAATCAAGGCCCTGGCCCCGTCCACCCACATTATCATGCTCACTGTCTATGACGACCATGAGAAGGTCTTCAACGCCATCTGCGCCGGCGCGTCGGGCTACTTGCTCAAAAACGCCGATGAAGAGGCCCTCACCGGCGCCATCCAAGAGGTGCTCGAGGGCGGGGCGCCGATGAATCCCCGCGTAGCACGCCTGGTGTTGAACATGTTTGCCCGGCTGGCCGTCCCGACGCATCCGGACTACGGGCTCTCCGCTCGAGAGAGCGAGATTCTCCACCTCATGGTCAAGGGGCTCATCAAGAAGGAAATCGCCGACCGGCTCAATCTGAGCTACCACACCGTTGATAATCACTTGCGCAAGATCTATTCCAAGCTCCAAGTCCACACTCGGGGCGGCGCGGTCGCCAAGGCCCTGGGCGAACAGTTGTTTTGAGACCGATATTCATTCTTTATTTTCTGGCCGCTCTGGCCTTAACGCAAACCGGCTGCCGCCGACAAGCAGCCGCTCCGGTCCCCGAAATCACTTCCATCCAAATGACGGGAGTCTATGCCGACGCGGCACGACACTTGGCGGTTGAATTTCAACGGCGAACCGGGGTGCGGGTCAAAATCGTGTCCGCCCCGTATCTGACCCTGCGGGAGAAGGAGCAGACCGAACTGCTCAATGGAAGCTGCCACTATGATGTGATGCAGGTCGCCCAGCAATGGGATGGAGAATTCGCGCCGCACCTCTTGCCTCTGGATGGCCTCTTGGCCCGGCGTCGGGATAACCTGCGGGACTTCATCCTCTCGGTCCGAAAGGTCTCCGGGGATTGGAACGGCCTAATTCGAGGCCTGCCCCTCTCCTGCGACGCCATCACCCTGCTCTACCGCAAGGACGTGTTCGCGGCCCGCGCCGCCGAATTCCGGCGCTTGACTGGCCGGGCGCTCAGGCCGCCCAAGACGTGGCCGCAGTACTTGGAGTTGGCCAGCTTCTTCAACAGTCAAACCCTCTATGGCAACATCATCATGGGTCTCAAGGAACAGAACTTCACGGTCTGGTCTGGAATTCTTTTCGGAATGGGCGGCCAGCTCGTCGATGCGCACTGGCGCCCCACGCTCAACTCGGCGATCGGGGTGAAGAGCCTGGAGATTTTCGTGCGGATGTTCCGCTATGCCCCGCCCGGCTCGCAACGCCTTGGCACCGAAGAAGCCAACGCGTTATTCCTGCAAGGCAAGGGAGCCATGTATCTGACTTGGCCGAGCCTGATCTGGGCGCAGATGAACGATACCAACCTGTGCCGCGTGGCGGGCAAGATTGGCGCGGCCGTTATTCCCGGCGGCCGGCCACAGGTGAGTTCCTGGTCGTTGGGCATTAACCGCAATTGTCCGAACCCGGAACTGGCTTTTAGATGGATTGAGTTCTTTCTCAACGGTACCAACGCAGAGAAGCTCCTTCTGAAGTATGGCAAGGGCTCGCCGCTGATTTCCACTTACAGGGACCCGCAATGCCTCCGAACCGTCTTTTACCTGCCCCAGGTCCTCCAGGGCTTGGAAACCGGTGTCCCGCGCTTCCGCATTCCGCCTTCGCAGGAGCTCTGCGATTACCTGGACAGCGAAATTGCCGAGGCGGTGGCCGGACGGCTCACCCCCAAGGTAGCTCTGGACCGAACCGCGGCGCACTGGAGCGCGGTCCTGGAACAAACCGGTTACCTGAAAACCAACGACGCCGGAGCGGTACGGGCTCTCGATAACCGCGCTGTTGGCCAACGTTAATCCACCTTCGCCCCCGCACACTCCGCCTACTGGTTCTTTGTGAAGGTGTTTTGAGGCGTGCCGCCGTCCCAGGCGAGCCCGGTGGCGGTCACGCCGGTGACGACGGTTGAGTAGGTTCCCGGCGGCGCCTGAGCCGCGTCGAAGGTGACGGTGCCGTCGGAAAGGGTCGTGCCGGAGTAGCTCGCGTAGGGCGAGCCGTTCAGATACAGGTCGATGGAGACGGAGGCGCCGGATACCGGTTGACCAAGATCGTCCTGGACCAGGAGCGTGACCAGGAGATCGGCGGCCGTGTGTTTGTTGCCGCCGGACAGGCTGTAGGAGATGGAGGCCACACTCATCATTGAGACCTGCAGGCTGGCGATGGCGGTCCGCGGTGTCCCGGCGAGCGCGCCCGTCCCTGTGCCGGTGATGGTGATCGAATATGTACCTGGAGCGGTGGTCGCGGGGACGCTCAGGCTCAGGATGGAGGAATCTCCGGCCGGGTTCGGACTGAAGCTGGCGGTGGCGCCCTCCGGCAACGGGGGAGTGGAGGCGGCG
>JAJYHY010000458.1 GCA_021784555.1 bacterium | reverse complement strand
ATCATGACCTCGCCCGATGGCGCAAGCTGGACGCCCGCCCGGACGGCCACCGGCGCCGATTTAACGGCGGTCAGCTTCGGGCACGGGGCGTTCGTGGCGCTGGGCAAGCGAGGCCCCATCCTGACCTCGACCAACGGGCTTGACTGGGTGACACACGACGTCGGCGCGATGCGCTATCTGATCGGCATCGCCTACGGCCAAGGGACGTTTATTGTCGTGGGCGCGACGGGAACCATCCTGCAATCCGGGCAATTGCCCCTGACCGGCTTGCGCCTCGGCGCGGTTGCGGCTCAGCCCGGTGCCGCCGTTTCATTCGAGGCCGTCGGACCAGCGAACCAGACCTGGACGATTCAGGTCTCGGACAACTTGTTGGACTGGACCTTCTTGACGGATCTCTCAGGCACGAACGGGACGGTGGAGGTTGTCGATCCCGGCGCAACAAACTACAGCCGGCGTTTCTACCGGGGGTTTGCGTGGTGAGGAGGTTTTGATGATGAAGCGAGGCACTTACCGGCTTGGAGTCCCAGCCGGGCTTGCGGCCGTTGGCTTTGGGTTGGGAGTCCTTGCCAGCCGCGGCCTTGCACCCGCCGGGGCCCCGGCTTCCGCGCAGAGGAGCGCCTCTCTGAGGCTGAGCCACCTCTCGCGCATCGGTGTCCGCAAATGAGGCTGACGAAGGAATGGGGGCAAGGGAATGCAGTCTGAAGAGGGGCCTCGCTGGGAGGTCTGAGGCGAAGCCTCGCTATATCTGTCAGGCGGTGGTGTGCGGCCGAAAGCGAAAGCGGCAGAGGACTGCCGCAGTCCAAGACACTATCGGCTCGTCCGAGGCGCGGCTGGGTCCGCCAGGTCTCGGACTGCGGGCGTCCTGTGCGCTCGGTCCTAACCAAACCGGGGTGGTGTCGGCACTCGGGCAGGCGGCACCGCAGCCGAAAAGGCGGTGTTGTTTGATGACCTCGACGATAGGCGGTGGGACTTGCTCTTCCCAGGATGAATGGCCCGGCTGCATGCGCGCCAGGAGGTCGCGGCGGCGAATGGCCAGCAGGTCGCGGTTGAAATTGCGGATGGACTGGATGTAGCGATTTTGTGCCAGGTATTGGTAGAGGGGCTTGAGATGAGGGGCGATGGGAAAGCGCTCCGCGGTGATCATCTTGTTCGTGCTCAAACCCGAGTAACGATACACACTACCGATTGCGGTCAACTCGAGATGTGGGCGACGGAACGGCACAGACCCTCACTGACCTCGCCCCGACCAACCAGCACCGCCTTTACCGGGTCCGATTACAGTAACCAGCAACGCCAGTCAGGGCCGGCCCGTAATCCAGGAACGGTTCAGTTTCATGGAAACCCGCCTCCGCGCCGTGGGTCCTGGAGCGCGCTCAGATCCGACCGCAGGGGAGGGGTCCTCGCGTGAAGATGCCGACTTGGTGACAGCAGCCTCCCCGACTCAAGAATTCTGTCCCTGAATTCGCTCCTCCAGCCAGCATTTGCGGACATCGTCCAGGAGCCGAACCAGGTCCTGGAAGCTGCTGGGCTTGACCCGATAGTCATAGACGCCCATGTCCCGCGAGCGGTCGATGTCGGTCTGGAGTTTTGAGGAGGTAAACACCACGACCGGCAGTGTGTCAAACTGGTGTTGGGTTCTGAGCCAGGCCAGCACGTCGAAGCCATCAAGTCCTGGCATTCTCAGATCGAGCAGAAACAGGCCGGGAAGGGGATGCTGCTCCCGCTGGGCGTAAGCGCCCGACCCGCTCAAGTAATCAATGGCCTCGCTGCCGCTGCGCACAAAGGCCACCGGATTTTGAACGCCGGCCCGTTCAAAGGCGCGCCGCATGAGGAAGATGTCATTGGCATCGTCTTCAGCCACTAGGATCGAAACTTGCTCTAACATGCGTCCGTAAGCTTGGTTGCCCGTCTTGCGCTAAATTGGACTCTTTACAACTTGCCATAGGGATGGGGTAAAGGCAACCGGCAGTCAAGAATTCATGCAGAAAGTTTGAGGAAAGATTCTCACGGCGTCGGGCGCAGTCCTGCACGTTTTCCCGCCACTTCGCCCTCAACTCCCGCGGAAAGGGTGAGGACTGACCCCGACGCCACCCCCAGGAATTCATGGAGAAAGTTTGAGAAAAGATTTTGACGCGCAGTCTAAGGCGTTTATAACCTTGAGATTGATAAGCCGGGCTGGGCGGGTGTGCTCTGCGATGAGCGCCTGTCCCCGCCCAAGAGATCAGATTGTGACGACGCACGACCCAACGGAAGGAAGAATGCCGCGGACCCGAGGTGGCTCCGGAGGCGCGCGAGCGCTCCCAGCGGGGTCCATCACCGTGCTGCATATCGATGACGACCCCAACGACACCGAGTTGCTCAAGGCCGCCGCCCGCCGCGCGAACATCGATTGTGTCCTGCGCAACGTGGAGGATGGCGAGCAGGCTATCGCCTACCTGAGTGGCGCGGGGGAGTTTGCCAACCGCTCGCATTATTCCATGCCGTCGCTCATTCTGCTGGACCTCAAGATGCCTCGGGCCACCGGATTGGAGGTCCTCAAGTGGATCCGCGCCAATCGGAATCTGGAAGCTATCCCGGTTGTCATCCTGTCGGGCTCCGAGTTGCAGGACGACATTCAGCAGGCTTATGAGATAGGAGCAAACTCATATTTGATAAAACCTTTGGGCTTCGAGGCCTTGGTCAGCATGGTTCGGAACATTGAGACAGTCTGGCTTAGCCAGGCATCCCGGCCGCGGGCGTAGTTTTCAGCGTGGAGCCTCTTCGACACCCTTCCCGCAACAAGCCGCTCGCCACCGCCGGGCCCGAACCGGGAGCCGTGGCGGACATCTTGGTGCCTTCAACCGAGGGCGAGCGCGCCAAGCCCCCATCCGGAAGGAGCCGAGCCGCGGCCCTGATGAAGCCACTGGACCGGATATGGCAAGTGCCCGCCAGCCGTGCCTTTCTTGCCTTGATATTTGTGTTGGCCATTGGTTGTGTGTTCAACGCGGACGGGGCCTTTTTCAAATGGGGGACCCACCGGGACACGCTGCGGGAGATTTCGGTTTTCGGGATTCTGGCGTGCGGAATGGCCTTGGTCATCATCAGCGGGGGCATTGACCTGGCTGTGGGCAGCATCCTGGCCCTGCTGGCGGTCACTTTTTCCCTCATGACCATCCATTGGGGATGGTCGCCTTGGCTGTCGATCCCCCTCTGTTTGCTGCTGGGCGCGGCGTGCGGGGCCATTTCCGGCTGCATTACCGCCTGGTTCGGCATTCAGCCTTTCATTGCCACGCTGGCCATGATGGTTTTCGCGCGGGGACTGGCTAAGAGTGTCTCGGGTGGGATGAAGGTCTCCACCGCCGTCAGGAATCCGGATGGCACATTCCGGTATGTGGACGTGCCGGCCATTTTTCGTGCCATCGACCATCGCATTCTGGGCGGCAATCTCTCGGTGGTGACGGTGATTTTCCTGGCCGTGGCCCTCCTGACTTGGGTGGCCCTGTCGCGCCATTACTGGGGACGGCACTTGTACGCCATCGGGGGCAACGAGGAAGCCGCCCGCTTGTCCGGTGTGCCGGTGAACACGACGAAGATCCTGGCTTACGCCGCCTCGGGTCTTTGTGCGGCCGTGGCCGGGATATGCCAGGCGGCGCAGGAGCAACAGGGAGACCCTGAAGCCGGAGCAGGCTATGAGCTGACCGCGATTGCCATCGTGGTAATCGGGGGGACAAGCCTCATGGGTGGGCGCGGCGGCATTGGCCTTACGCTCCTGGGCACCCTGACGATTGGCTACCTGGAGAAGATACTGAGCATCAACGCCGTACCCGAGGCCAGCCGCCTGATGCTGACCGGTCTCATCATTGTGGTGGCGGTTTTGGCCCAGCGGCGGCGGAAAGGGTAGGGTGTTGTGTTCTTCCCGGTGAACGGCGTATTCTGCCGCGGCAGACGTTATGCCTAAGACAAAATATCGAACCACACCCATCAAGACGGACAAGATGCCGCCGGGCATCCTGTTCATCGTCGGCAACGAAGCCGCCGAGCGATTCAGCTATTATGGCATGAACTCCATCCTGGTGATCTTCATGACCCAATACTTGATGAACACTCAAGGTCAGCCTGCCCACATGACCGACGCTCAGGCCACTGCCTGGTACAGCACCTTTGTCTCGCTGGTCTATTTCCTGCCCATCCTGGGTGGCATCCTGGCGGACGCAGTCTTCGGCAAATACCTCATCATCCTTCTGCTCTCGATTGTCTATTGCTTCGGCCATTTCACCTTGGCCATCGATGACACACGGCTGGGCCTGATCATTGGCCTGGTGTTGATCGCGATGGGCGCCGGTGGAATTAAGCCCTGTGTCAGCGCCAACGTCGGCGACCAATTCTGCGCCTCCAACCAGCATTTGCTGCCAAACATTTTCAGTTGGTTTTACTTTTCCATCAACCTGGGTTCGGCTGGCTCCACCCTTTTGATTCCGTGGCTGCTCAATCGGGTCGGCCCCAGCGTAGCCTTTGGCGTGCCGGGCATCGCCATGGTCATAGCCACGGTCGTGTTTTGGCTCGGACGCAAGCGGTATGCTCACCTTCCGCCGACGGGGCTTAGGACCTACACGGAGCAGTTCTTCAGCGTCCGCAGGTTGCTTTCGTGCAAGCGCG
Source organism: bacterium (assembly GCA_021784555.1). GTDB lineage: Bacteria > Verrucomicrobiota > Verrucomicrobiia > Limisphaerales > UBA8199 > JAJYHY01. The sequence continues at coordinate 867 of JAJYHY010000458.1, read as the reverse complement.
ACGCCGCCCGAAGCGGGCTGGCCAAAACCGCCGCCTGGCTCAGCGGATTTCGAGCCGGGTGGAACGTAGAAAACCTGAAGGCGTTGGCCAATCTTCTCATTCTCGTTCCCTTCGCCGCCGTGTTCTGGGCGCTTTGGCAACAGAACTTTTCCACCTGGGTAATCCAGTCCGAGAAGATGAATCGCCATCTCTTCGGCCATAACTGGCTCCCCGCCCAGATTCAGACTGTTAACCCGATCTTCATCCTCATCTTACTGCCTTTGTTTTCCTATGTGGTATATCCGACGGTGGGACGGCTTGTAAAGGTGACTCCGCTCCGCCGCTTCGGCGCCGGTTTATGGGCGATGGTGTTCGCTTTTCTCATTGTGGCTTGGATACAAACGCGCATCGATGCCGGCCAACATCCGCAGATCCTTTGGCAGATTCTCGCCTTTGTGGTCCTCACCGCCGGTGAAGTCCTCCTCTCCGTCACCCACCTGGAATTTGCCTACACCCAGGCGCCCAAGACCATGAAGAGCCTGGTCATGTTCACCTACCTGGGGGCGGTGTCTGTCGGCAACGTCTTCACCGCCCTGGTCAATCGTTTCATCCAGAACCCCAATGGCACCATCAAGGCTTCCATGGCGGGCGCCGCCTACTTTTATTTCTTCGCAAAGGTTATGGCCGTGACCGCGGTTCTCTGGCTCATCGTCAGCCCCTTCTATCGCGGCAAGACCTACACCCAGGACGAGGCGGAGCCGTAACCACGCACGTCGGCTAAAGCGCCTGGTTCGGCGGCGTTACCGTTCCTGTTGGGCCGGAGCACCGTTGCGCCCCACACGCTCAACGCTCGTGACCAAAAGGGCCGATAGGAAGTTCAGTCGGCGT
>JAJYHY010000457.1 GCA_021784555.1 bacterium | reverse complement strand
CCCTCCAGCTTACAACTCCGTGGCACCCGAACCAATGTGCCCGGAACAATCCGCCGCTACATCCCACCCGTTACACCGCCAGAGTGTGGCGCGTTACAGGACTGTGCTACAAAACCGGCACTCGGATCGATCCGTTTGGGTTCGTTTACACCTGCATGGCAGGGGGTGGCAGGCAGAGGATCGACCCCTTCGAGGACCTGGACCGGAGCGTGGAGACCATCCGCAGCGCGTTGCACCAGGGCTGTGATTCCCCGGCGAGGGTGTTCGAGGCCGCTTGACCAAATGGAGAGAGCCGCGTACATCATCAAGCCGGAAGGGATTGCACACCGGGGGGAGATACGCCGAACCCTCTTAAGGGCTGGTTTGAGGATCGTGGAGGCGAAGGGCGCAACCTTAAATCCAGCATGCGTCGATATCCTATATCCCGGCCTCGCCCCTAACCTCCGCGATGCATCGATTGAGTTCCTGACCCGTGCGCCGGTCGAGATCGGCATTGTCGAAGGAGAGGGAGTGACAGCGAGGCTACGGAAGTTGCTGGGGGACAAGACGAATCCAGACGAGTGCTTGCCGGGAACGATACGGCACAGATTCGGCGTGCGCCCCGCCGTCGCGTTCGGGGGGGCGGTTTATTACCGCAACGTGATCCACGGGTCGAAGAACGTCGCGGAGGCAGACCGCGACATACGTCTGTACTCCTGTCTTCCACCCGTGCGAGGCTCTGCGGAACCGTAAAGGGGGTCCTATGATATTTGCATGTCTGCGTTGATAGACTCGTTCGGTCCCGGCTTGATGAAAAGGCGGCGACGAAGGGATGCGAATATTATAGGACTGACCCCTTCACCCACAAGGCCGGCAGCCTGGAGATGGCTCGCATGTATTGGGCGCGCTCGAAGGCGCTGGGTTCGGCGCAGTTCTTCTGGCTGAGACTGCCCTTAAGCTGGGAGACCGATTCATATTCGTGCTCCTCCATCCAGGCGACCAGGTCGCGTTCGATCACGCCGATCTGGCGCGGGCCGTGGCGGATGAGGGTCGAGCAGAGCATCGTGACATCCGCGCCAGCCATGAGCATTTTCAGCACATCCGAGGCGCGGTGAATGCCGCTGGTGGCGGCCAAGCTGGCCTCAACCTTGCCGAAGAGCAGGGCTATCCAACGCAGGGGGACGCGCATGGCCATGGGAGTGCTGAGCAGGATGTTGGGCTTGATCTCCAGGCTCTCCAGGTCGATGTCCGGTTGATAGAACCGGTTGAAAAGAACCAGTCCATTGGCGCCGGCCTGATCGAGCCGGGCGGCTATATTGGCGAAGTTCGTAAAGAACGGGCTCAGCTTGACGGCGACCGGAATCGTAACGACGACCCTCACCGCTTTGAGGATGTCCAAATAGACGGCCTCGATCTCCGCTGCGGTGAGGTTCATGTCGGTGGGAATGTAGTAGATATTCAGTTCGAGCGCGTCGGCGCCCGCCTCCTGGATGCCCTTGGCGTAATTGGTCCACGAACCCATCGAAGAACCGTTCAGGCTGGCAATGATGGGGATTTTGACCGCCGCCTTGGCTTTGGCGATATGTTCCAGATACTCCTCCGGCCCGAGGCGGAACTCCTCCGGTTCGGGGAAATAAGTGAGGGCCTCGGCAAAGCTCTCGGTGCCGTGTTCGAGGTGGTGAGCCAGTTCGAGTGTGTCCTGGCGGAGTTGCTCCGCGAAGAGGGAATGCAGCACCACGGCGGCGGCGCCGGAGTCTTCCATCTGGCGGATGGTGTCGAGTTCCTCAGTGAGGGGCGAGGCGGAGGGGACCAGCGGGCTGCGCAGGGCTAGGCCAAGATAAGTTGTTGTCAGATCCATAGTATGATGCGGGCTGGTTATGCGTGTTCGTTGACGGTGGCAACCGGCTTGGGCTGGGCCGGGAGCGGTGTTTTGAGGTCACGGCTGGCCAGGTAATGGTAGTATTTCCAGCGCCGTTCGGCATCGGTCTGGGCCTGCGCGAAGTACTTCTTGGCGTCCTCAGGCTTGCTCTTGGTGAGCATTTTGAACCGGTTTTCAGACATCAGGTATTCCTGGACCTTGGTCTTGGCCGCCGGGCAATCCAGTTGCAGCGGGTTCTCGCCTCGCTCCAACCGGCGCGGGTCGAAGCGGTAGAGGAGCCACTGGCCGGAATCGACCGCGAGCTTTTGCTGGCGCGCCCCCACGCCGGCATCCAGCGCGATTCCATGAGCGATGCAATGGCTGTAAGCGATGATGAGGGATGGGCCGGGATACGATTCCGCCTCGAGGAAGGCCTTGAGCGTATGCTCGTCCTTGGCGCCCATGGCGACACTGGCAACATAGATGTGGCCGTAGGTCATGGCGATGAGGCCGAGGTCTTTCTTGCCGCCGGGTTTGCCTCCCGCCGCGAATTTGGCCACCGCGCCTCGAGGAGTCGCTTTGGAGCATTGGCCGCCGGTGTTTGAATAGACTTCGGTGTCGAGCACGAGCACATTGACATCGCGTCCGCTGGCGAGGACGTGGTCCAGGCCGCCGTAACCGATGTCGTAGCCCCAGCCGTCACCGCCGACAATCCAGACGCTCTTGCGGACAAGTTGATCCGCCAGGCTCAGGAGGAGTTTGGCTTCGGACGTGTTCAGATTCCGGAGCTTTTCTTTCAAGGCCGCCACGCGTTCACGCTGGTCGTAAATGCCGGCTTCGTCGCTCTGATCCGCTTTCAGGATAGCGTCGGCAAGGTCAGTTCCGACGGCGCCGGCGGCCTTCTGAAGGAGTTCGGCGGCGAATTCCCTCTGTTTGTCGATGGAGACCCGGAACCCAAGACCGAACTCGGCGTTGTCTTCGAAGAGGGAATTGCACCAGGCCGGTCCGCGACCGGCGTCATCCTTGGCATAAGGGGTGGTGGGCAGGTTGCCGCCGTAAATCGAGGAGCAGCCGGTGGCGTTGGCCATAACGGCCCGATCCCCAAACAACTGGGTGAGCATCTTGAGATAGGGCGTCTCGCCGCAGCCCGCGCAAGCGCCTGAGAACTCGAAGAGCGGGCGCATGACCTGTTGTTGGCGCAATGTGCCCAGCTTGAGCGTGCGGCGGTCCGCCTCGGGAAGCTTGAGGAAAAAGTCCCAGTTCTCCCGCTCGCTCAAGCGGAGCGGCGGCTGCGGGCGCATATTGATGGCCTTGAGCTTGGCTTCTTTTTTGTTTCGAGCCGGGCAGACCTCCACGCAGATACCGCAACCGGTGCAATCCTCGGCGGCAACCTGGAGAGTCCATTTTCTGCCCTTCCATTCCGGGGCGCGGGCATCGGCGTTCTTGAATGCAGCGGGGGCGTTTGCCAGGGCGGCGGATTCATAGACCTTGGCGCGGATGGTCGCATGCGGACAAATCGCCACGCACTTCATGCACTGAATGCAGACGACCGGGTCCCACACGGGAATCTCCAAGGCGAGATTGCGTTTCTCAAATTGGGCCGTCGCGGTCGGGAAAGTGCCGTCAGGAGCGAAGGCGCTGACCGGCAGTTCATCCCCACGCCCGCCGGCGAGCTTGCCCAGCACGTCGCGAACATAGACGGGCGCCTCGGGGCTGATGGCAGGGACAAAGCCGCCGGCGCCATTGACCTTGTTATTGATGACGGCGACCTCGTGCAGGTGCTCGAGCGTATCATCCACGGCTTTGAGGTTTTTCTGGACGATTTCCTCACCTTTCCGGCCGTAGGTCTTGCGGATAGAGGCCTTGATGGCGGTAATCGCCTCGTCCTTCGGCAGCACGCCGGAAAGGGCGAAGAAACAGACCTGCATGATGGTGTTGATGCGTCCGCCCATGCCGCTTTCGCGGGCGACCTTGGTGGCGTCAATGACGTAAAAGCGGGCCTTCTTGGCCAGCAGCGCCTCCTGGACGGGGGTAGGCAGCTTCGCCCACGCCTCATCTTTGGAGAAGGGCGTGTTGAGCAGGAAAGTCCCCTCGGGCACCAGGCTGCCGAGCATGTCGTAGCGTTCGAGAAAGACCGGCTGGTGGCAGGCCACGAAGTTGGCCTTGGAGATGAGGTAAGTCGAACGAATCATCCGCGGGCCGAAGCGGAGGTGGGAGACGGTCATGGAGCCGGACTTCTTGGAATCATAGACGAAGTAGCCCTGGGCGAAGTTGGGGGTTTCCTCGCCGATGATCTTGATCGAGTTTTTGTTGGCGCCAACCGTGCCGTCCGAGCCGAGGCCATAAAACATCGCGCGAATGACGTTTTCGGGTTCGGTCGAAAACTCCGGATCGTAGTCCAGGCTGGTGTGGGAAACGTCGTCGTTGATGCCGACGGTGAAATGGTTCTTAGGGGCGGCCTCGGCGAGATTGTCCAGCACCGCCTTGACCATCGCCGGGGTAAACTCCTTGGAGGAGAGTCCGTAGCGTCCGCCTGCAACCTTCGGCATGGCCTTGAGGCTGCCCCAGCCGTTGCCCATTCCTTCCACCAGAGCCGTGACCACGTCCTGGTAGAGCGGCTCACCCGATGCCCCTGGTTCTTTGGTGCGGTCCAGCACCGCGATAGCCTTAGCCGACCCGGGGAGCGCCTCGATGAACCGCTTGCTGTCAAAGGGCCGATAGCAACGGACTTTCACGAGGCCAACCTTCTCACCGCGCTTAACGAGATACTCCACCGCTTCATGGGCGGCCTCGCACCCCGAGCCCATCAGCACGGCGACGCGCTCGGCATCAGGCGCTCCGACATAATCAAAGAGGTTGTAGCGCCTGCCCGTCACGGCGGCGAATTCGTCCATCACCTTCTGGGTAATATCGGCGCACGCCGCGTAGAAAGGATTGACCGTCTCGCGCGCCTGGAAAAAGGCGTCCGGGTTCTGGGCGGTGCCGCGCAACACCGGATGATCGGGCGAGAGGGCCCGGGCGCGATGTTCAGCGATGAGCTTGTCGTCGATGAGCGCCTTCATCTGCTCGTTGTCGAGCATCTGGATCTTCGACACTTCGTGCGAGGTGCGGAAACCGTCGAAGAAATGAATGAAGGGGATGCGGGAGCGGAGGGTGGCGGCCTGGCCAATCAGGGCAAAGTCCATGGCCTCTTGGACGGAGGCGGAAGAGAGCATCCCCCAGCCGGTCGAGCGGCAGGCCATCACGTCGCTGTGGTCGCCGAAAATGGAGAGGGCGTGCGTGGCCACGGTTCGCGCGGTGACATGAAAGACCGTCGGCAGCAACTCGCCGGCTATCTTGAACATGTTGGGGATCATCAGGAGCAGGCCCTGGGAGCCGGTGAACGTCGTGCTGATAGCGCCGGTCTGCAGCGCCCCATGCACCGCGCCCGAGGCGCCCCCTTCACTCTGCATCTCGATGATGGAGGGAACCGTCCCCCAGAGGTTCTTCTTCCCCTCGGAGGCCCATTGGTCGCACCACTCGCCCAGGGGAGAAGAGGGGGTGATGGGATAGATAGCCATCACCTCGTTGAGCCGGAAGGCCACGTAGGCGGCGGCTTCATTGCCGTCCAAGGTTTTGAAATCGGGCGCGGCAAGGTCCGGTTTGGGGGCCGCGGAGGTGGGGTCGGAG
>JAJYHY010000076.1 GCA_021784555.1 bacterium | reverse complement strand
GAGAGGGCGCCGGCAGGTTTGAATATCGTTCCTGGACCATAAGTTCACTTCTTCCAACAAAATGACCGGACTTCAATGGGCTGAAACCCTATTCAGCCCGGGTCGGGGTCAGTCCCGCATCTTTTTTCCGCCGCTTCGGCCTGCATTACCGCGGAAAAAGTGAGGACTGGCGCCGATGCCCCCCCAACTCCGGCGCATCCGGATTGACTTCCGGGCCGAAGTAGCGGAGGCAGACCAGCGGCTCGGTCTGGCTGGTGTTTTCAAACGAGACGCCGGCTAGAGCTCCGTCCTCGGTGCAAAAGTACTCGTCTTCGGTGACCTCAGTGAATCGGATGAGTTTTGGGGAGGAGAGAGGAAGTCGATTGATTTTGCCGGAGCCCTGGACACAGATGAGGCTGTACGCGCCTTTGTCGTGAATGACGCACTTTGCGCCGGGCGCCACGGTCAATTCTTTGGCACTGAACAGTTGCCGGCCATCAATCTTGCCATAGACGATCCAGCGATCGATGCAGCCCTCGGCCTGGGTATCATCGGCGGGGATAGGCTCAAGATAATGGTTATCTTTGAAATTGGGGTCGAGATTGGCCTCCCAGTCGATTTGATTAACGATAAAGTCCAGGTCCTTATGTTTGTTCTTGGGCATGTCTTTCACGAGCAAGGACCACGGGACGTACCGCCCTTCCACCATGCTTTGGTACATGCCAAAGACATCGCTCCCCCACTGCGGCTCATAGGTGCAGAGGCTGCCTGGGGCATGGAGGATGCATGGGCCGACCAGCCACCCGGTGCCTGGCTTGAGCCGGTAGGCTTTGGACAGGTCGAGGATGCCGTTGTCTCCTTTGTTCCAGTCCGCGATGCATCGGCGGACTTGAGCCTTTGTTGTGCCCGGTTCGAGGCCGAAGAAGGTGTAGGGAAAGTTGTTGCCCACGTTGTTGTGCTGCGGGGGAAAGTAATACGACTCGGGCTTGCCCTCCCGGCCGACGAGCCTCGCCTGTTTGGCGTTCTGATGCATGTGAAGCGGGATAGGCCCCATATTGTCGAAGAACTTCGAATAAACCGGCCAGCGCCCATACTTCTTCCAAATCGCTTTACCCACGATGGTGGCGCCGCAATCTTCAACGGCCTTGCGCAGGGTCAGGCGCTGACGGTCAACCAGGCAGTAACTCAGGCCTTCATCGGCAACGCGCCCCTCGTTGGCGGCTTCCGTGGTTGAGCCAAACCAACGCTCGTCAATCCCTCCCCGGTCAGCGCCGTAGGCGTAGGTATCCTCAGGATGCAGTTTGAGTCGCAGGCCAGGCTGAAGGAAGGAGCGGGGAACCCAGTTGGGGGCAAGGCGCAGCAGACCGCCGGTCCGGCTCAGTTCGGCTTCAACCGTGGATTGGGTGTTGCCCTTGAGTGCCTTGTAGGAGGTGATCGTGTTCATAGGGTAGTGAATCGGGGTCTAAAAACGGTAACTGACCGCAAAGACGTGAAGATTCAGGCCGGGATTGCTGGATGCCAGGCCGGCGTTGGACATGTGTTGAAAGCGGTAGGCAACCCGCCAATGTCTGGTGATATTCAAACCAACGCCAATGTAGCTGGTGAATTGGAACGGAATTCCGAAATCTTTGTGCTCAAACCCGGAGCGGGTGAGCACCGTTGGGCTGGAACCTCCTTCCAGAAAGAGAGGGAAGCCTTTATAGCGGAGCGCCAGCAAAGGCCCAGCGGTGGCAATTGCGGCGTGGCGGCTGCTGTCGCCTATCCAGCCGAGTGAGGCGTCCAGACCCGTTTGAACCCGCCAGTGCGGTCCGAGCTCCCAAGCCCACGGCAGGTTCCAATCCGCGAAGCCTTCCGCTTGATGAAATTCCTGGCTGGAATTGGCTTCGAATCCCAATCTGGCTCCCGCCGATTCCAGCGCCAGGCCCTGAGCGCGCGAAGGGAATGCGGACGCGAGAAAACACGCCGCGACACAGCAATAAAACTTAGATGGAACGGTCATGGCGGAGGGACTATGGCATTGCCACGCGCGCGAGGCAAGCAGAGTTAGGGACCCGCGGCATGAGCGCCACATTCGTACCGTCTTTATCCATCCCTATGCCGGCCTTGAGAACAAAGAATTGCCGGACTAAACACCGCTCTTCCCTCCACCGCGCTGTACCGCTATAGTTGGCGTGCGGCATTAAGATTCATGGCCGCGGGCGAACTATTTGAGAGCATATTGGAGACTCCCGCCGCCCAATCTGTGGCGCGGTTGGCGGAGAAGGGGGGAGTATTGTCCCTCAAGGACGTAACCCCGGCCGCGCACCCATTCCTGGCGGCGGCCCTAAAAGGGTTCTTCCCACAACGTGCTATCGTGCTTGTCGCCGAGAGCCTCAAAACACAGGAGGTTTTCGAGCAGGACCTCGGCACGTGGCTTGGCCTCGGCCAACAGGACGAGCCTCCAGCACCCGCCAGCGTCGCCGATTCGCCCCAAGCCGCTGGAAGCCTTTCCCGTCCGCTCTTTTACCCGGCATGGGAAGCCCTTCCCCATGAAGAGCGGTTGCCGCACGGCGATCTGTTCGGTGACCGTCTGGCAACGCTGATGGCTTTGACGGCGGCGCTCAACGGCTCGGCCGGCGAAGGCGCCCCGGTGGTGGTGACCCAGGTGGCGGCGCTGCTCCAGCGCACCTTCGCTCCCGAGACCCTTTCACGAATGACACGCGCGCTCTCGCGCGGCGACCGCAACGATCTGCTGGACTTGGTGGAATGGCTGGAGGCGCGCGGGTATGAGCCGGAGGCGCAAGTCACCCAAAAGGGCGAGATCTCTCTGCGCGGGGGCATCCTGGATGTCTTCCCGCTGACCAGTCCCTGGCCCGTGCGGCTGGAGTTCTTTGGGGACGAGATCGAGTCGTTGCGTTATTTCGACCCGTTGACCCAGATTTCCAAAGAGGAGGTCCCTGCAGTCACGCTGCCCCCGGCCGGCGAGTTGGGGCTGCTCAAGCAGGCGCGCGCCGCGGCTTGGGCCGGCGCCGCGCCTCCGCGCGACGCCTTCTCGCCCTCACGGAAGGAAGAAACCTTGGGCACGCTCGTGGATTACCTGCCGTCCGGCTCGATTCTGCTGCTGAGTGGGCCGGAGCAGTTGCGTGAGAAGGCCGAGGAGTACGCGAGCCAGGTCCCCCGGGGCAACCCATTCCTGTTTAGCTGGGAGCTTTTCCAAGAGGCCGCGATTGCCAAATCGATGAGCCTGGTCAAGTTAAACGAACCCGATTCCGCGGCAGTGGGAGAAGAGCCGGCGTCAGATCTGGCGGATTCGGCGCCTGCCCCCCTCGGCAGCGCTCCATCGCTGCCCTTTCAGAGCCTGGAGGTCTATCGACCGCTACGGGAACACCCCATCGAACCGCACGTGGCGGAGGCGCAACGGCGCGAATTCTTTGGCCAGCTTCATCGGTGGTTGCGCCAGGGTTACAGGATTCACGTGTTTTGCAATAACCAGGGCGAACGCCAGCGGTTTGCCGAGATCTGGAACGAATACGGGCTGCTGCGTGAAACGCCCGGCGCGGCATCCGAAACGCCGAAGAGCCCGGAGGGCTGCGCCCGATGGGAACTGGAACCTGGTCTCTGGACCTATATCGGCCCGCTGGCCCGGGGTTTCCTGTGCGAAAACGCCAAGAGCGTGGTCATCACCGACGCGGAGATCTTTGGACGCTACAAGGTCCAACGTCCGCGCCGGCTCAAAGCTGCTCATGCCCAGGCCACCCGCTCCGCCCTGGACATCGACTTTGCGGAGCTTGAGGAAGGTGATTACGTCGTGCATCTCCAGCATGGGATCGGACGCTATCTCGGCCTGCAGTTTCTGCCGCTCGGCGCCGGACGCAAAGGCGCCGCCACCCTTTCGGAATCAGACGCCGCCGCCTCGCCGGACTCCAGCCAGGAATGCCTGATGATTGAATATGCCCCGTCCCACCCGGCTCAGGCGCCGCCTAAACTCTATGTGCCGATTACCGAGGCCCACCTGGTCAGCAAGTATGTCGGCACCGGCAAGGCTCGTCCCCCGCTCAACACACTGGGCGGGACGCGTTGGGCCAAGGCCAAAGCCCAGGCGCAGCACGCGGTGCGAGATGTCGCCAGCGAGTTGCTGGCCATCCAGGCGGCCCGCGAATCGCAGCAGGGCCATGCCTTCGCCCAGGATTCCGCCTGGCAACGAGAATTCGAAGGGGCCTTCATCTACGAGGAGACTCCGGACCAGATGCGAGCCATCCTCGAAACCAAGGGCGACATGGAGCGGTCCAAGCCGATGGACCGGCTGGTCTGCGGCGACGTGGGCTTTGGCAAGACCGAGGTGGGGATTCGCGCGGCCTTCAAGGCGGTGCTGGACGGCAAACAGGTGGCGGTGCTGGTTCCAACGACGGTGCTGGCCCAGCAGCACTTCAACACCTTCCGCGAGCGAATGGCCGATTACCCCATCCGCATTGAATTGCTCTCGCGCTTCCGCACCCGTGGCGACCAGCAGCAGGTGGTTAGAGACCTGGCCGCCGGTTCGGTCGATATCGTCATCGGGACGCACCGATTGCTCCAGGACGATATTGCCTTCAAGGACTTGGGCTTAGTGGTCATTGACGAGGAACAACGGTTCGGCGTGCTGCACAAGGAAAAATTCAAGATGCTCCGCCGCCTGGTCGATGTGCTCACCCTCAGCGCGACCCCGATTCCCCGCACCCTCTACTTGGCCCTCTCCGGGGCGCGCGACATGAGCACCATCCAAACCCCGCCGCACGACCGCCTGCCCGTCCAGACCATCGTTACTGAATATGACGAGCGGCTCATCCGCGACGCCATTCAGCGCGAATTGAATCGCGGCGGCCAGGTGTTCTTCCTCCACAACCGCGTCATGACGATTCAAACGATGGCGCAGAAACTGGCGATGTTGGCGCCCCAGGCGCGAGTGGTGGTCGGCCACGGCCAGATGCATAGCGACGAATTGGAAGAGGTGATGGCCAAATTCGTCAATGGCGAGGCGGACGTGCTCCTCTCAACCACGATCATCGAGAGCGGCCTGGATATTCCCAACGCCAACACCATCATTATTGATCGCGCCGACCGCTTTGGCCTCAGCGACCTCTACCAACTCCGCGGGCGCGTGGGCCGCTACAAGCACCAGGCCTACGCCTACCTGCTCCTGCCCCGCCACGCCCGCCTCCTGACTGACGTGCGCAAGCGCATGAGCGCCATCAAACAGCATTCCACGCTGGGCAGCGGCTTCAAAATCGCCATGCGCGACCTCGAAATCCGCGGTGCCGGCAACCTGCTGGGCGCCGAACAGAGCGGCTACATCGTTGCCGTCGGTTTTGATCTCTACTGCCAACTCCTCAAACAGAGCATCGCCTCGCTGAAAGGAGAAAAAGTCAAACCTCGAATTGACGTCGCCGTTCGCCTCGATTTCCTCACGTCCGCTCCGCCAGGCTCGGAGCCCATCGGCCCTCTCGCCAGGCCCGACCGTGAGGAACCGGACGACCTCGACATGCCGCCGGCGGAACCAGGCTCCGGCTACCCGCGAGCCTCTGCGTCAAGCGCCGCTTCGAACGGCGAGCTGGCCTCGGCCTATTTGCCCTTGAGCTACATCGCCGACACCAAACAGCGCATCGAGATTTATCGAAAGCTGGCCCAAGCCAATGACAAGCCCGCGATTGAAGATTTGCAACGCGAACTGCGCGACCGTTTCGGGCCGCCCCCGCCGGAAGTCGGGTTGCTCCTCGAAGTGGCGGAACTCAAGGTCCTAGCCGCCGAACGCGGGATTAGCGCCATCGAGGTGGAAGAGGACAAATTGAAGCTGACCCACAACCACGACCTCGTCATGGCCGGAAACAAATTCCCCCGCCTTGCCAAGCGGGAGCCACTGGCTCGCCTGCGCGAGATCAAAAGACTGCTGCGCGTGTTGTGAACCAGAATCCGCGCGCCCTTCCCGGCGCCCCCGTTTGCGGAACGGCTCGGGCCGAAGTAAGCTTGCGCATGGCTTCACGAACGCGCTCCCGCATAACGGGAGACTACAAACCGATTTCCGAGTACGGGGTTATTGGCGATTTGCACACGGTCGCCCTGGTGGGCACGGACGCCTCCATCGACTTCATGTGCTTTCCCGAATTCGATTCGCCCAGCATTTTTGCCGCGCTGCTGGACAACCGCCGTGGAGGCAGCTTCAAACTGGCGCCGCTGCTGGGAACAACCCGTCCGAAGCAGCTTTACATGCCTGATTCGAACCTGCTCCTGACCCGGTTTCTCTCCGAGGAGGGCGTGGCCGAGATTTCGGATTTCATGCCGATCAGCGAATTGGGCCACGCGCACGACCTGGTGCGGCGGGCCAAAACCATTCGCGGCGACGTGCGCTACCGGATGGTCTGCGATCCCCGATTCGATTATGGCCGCGCGGAACACCGGGTGGAGAAACGGCGAAACAATGAGGTTCTCTTTATCAGCAAAGGGCCGGACAAGACCGTGCTGCGGCTGCGCAGCGATGTCCCGGTGCGCCTCGAGAATGGGGCGGCGGTGGCCGAATTCACACTCCCAACGGACGAATGCGCCGGCTTCGTCCTGGAGGATGCGCGCGATGGAGGCGGTTCGCCCTCCACCTCGCCCGGCTATGTCTCGGAGTCGTTCAAAGAGACGATGGATTACTGGCGGAATTGGATACGCCGTTCGAGTTATCGAGGACGCTGGCGCGAAATCGTCAATCGCTCCGCCCTGACACTCAAGCTCCTGACCTCGGCGCGGTATGGTTCGATTGTGGCCGCGCCCACCTTCGGCTTGCCTGAGGAAGTGGGCGGGGTGCGCAACTGGGATTACCGCTACACCTGGGTCCGCGACGCCTCCTTCACCATTTACGCCCTGATGCGCCTGGGGTATGACGGAGAGGCCACCGCCTTTATGCGCTGGATCGAGCAGCGGTGCGGCGAGCTCAAGGAGGGCAACCCCTTGCAGGTGATGTACGGCATCGACGGGCGGCAGGAGTTGCCCGAGGTGGAGTTACGCCATTTCCGGGGCTACCGGGGCTCCAGACCGGTCCGCGTCGGCAACGGCGCCCGCAACCAGTTGCAACTGGATATTTACGGCGAATTGATGGACTCAGTCTATATCCACAATAAGGCCTGCGAGCTGGTCTCCTACGATTTCTGGATGAACCTGCGCCGCCTGATCGACTGGGTCTGCGACAACTGGCGCCAGCCCGATGAAGGCATCTGGGAAGTCCGCGGCGGCCCCTACGAATTCCTCTACTCCCGGGTCATGTGCTGGGTCGCCATCGATCGTGGCATTCGCCTCGCGCAAAAGCGCTCCTTTCCCGCCCCGCTGGCGCGCTGGTATGAGATCCGCGACGAAATCTACCAGGACATCTACGAAGAATTCTGGGACGCAAAACTCAAGAGCTTTGTCCAGTTCAAAGGCGCCAAGGCCCTGGATGCGGCCGCGCTGCTCATGCCGCTGGTCAAGTTCATCGGCCCGAACGACCCGCGTTGGCGCTCCACGCTCGAGGTCATCAACCAGCGCCTGATAGAAGACTCGCTCATCTACCGCTACAACGTCCTCGAAGGCGCCGATACCGGGTTCCCCGGACGCGAAGGCACCTTTTCCATCTGCTCCTTCTGGAACGTCGAATGCCTGGCCCGCGCCGGCGACACCAAGCTGGCCCGGTTCTACTTTGAGAAGACCCTCGGTTACGCCAATCACCTCGGACTGTTCTCCGAGGAGATCGGCCTCAACGGCGAGCAATTGGGCAACTTTCCCCAGGCCTTTACCCACCTGGGCTTGATCAGCGCCGCCTACGCCCTGGACCGAAAACTCGACCCGGAGGAGTAGCCTCGATCGCCGGGATACATACCGGCAAAAGATAACTTCTCAGGTGGTGATAGGAGCGCGGACGCCTTCGTCCGTGACTGCGGCTTTCTCGAGAGGCGGACGAGGGCGTCCGCGCTCCTATCGCATGACCCGGGCGGTGTGACCTGAGCAGTTACTCATAAATCAACGGGGCACGCTCCGCTTTGGTGCCTGCTCGCGTATGAAAGTGCCAGGATGCAAAGGGCCAGGACAAGATAGCTGACGCCGAACTGGTAGGGGATTTGCCTGGCGGGGCCGGTCAGTTTCCAGGGCAGGTACATCTGCCCCTCCGGCAATGCGGAGTGGACGATGCCGAAGAAGGTAAACCCGGCCAGGAGCAGCAGGAAAATCGAGGCGGCCTTGAGGTTGCGGTCGATGAGCTTGGCCACGAAGGCCCCCCACAACATGGCCGTGAGGATGAAGCCGTTGCCGAGGGCGACCGTCACCAGCAACTCCGGCAGGGATTTTCCGGGCGCCGTCAACAGCGCGGCGAACTTGGCGGCGGGGATGAAGTCCGTATTCGAGAGCTTGATCTGCAGGAGCCTGGCGATGGAGGGAAGGAAAGCGAAGGCAACCGCCGGGGCGTGTTTGGAGGGACAGGCGACAAAGGCCTGACGGGTGATCTCCAGCCCGACGAACACCAGGATTGGCGCGATGACCGCAATGGGGAGAAGCTCCACAACAAAACTGACATATCCCAGGATGCCACCCAGGCCGATGAACAGTCCGGTCAAGAGCGTGTAGCCGGCGCGGCTGCCCATCTGTTTATAGGCCGGGTGGCCGATATAGGGAGTGCTTTGGGCGACGCCGCCGCACAGACCGGCGATCAAGGTTGCGATGGCCTCAGTCAACAGGATGTCGCGAGTCGTGAAGTCGTCGCCTGCCACGCGGGCGCTTTCGGTCACGTTAATGCCACCGATGACGGTGATGAGCGCGAAGGGAATCGCCAAGGGCAGGTACTTGAGGGCCGGGGCGAAGCCATGGATGAACCCCAATGTGGGCCGTGGGAATCCCAGGTGAAAACTCGCCGTCGGTGGGGTATAGGCGCCGCCGACCCAACCCCATGGCGCCAGGAGATAATAGAGCGCCGTGCCGACGACGACCGCCGCCAGGACGCCCGGGACATTCCCGGGAAGCCGGATTCGAGCCACCAATGTGTAAAAGACAAGACCCAGGGCAATCATGCCAACCAGCGGCATCCCGAAGACCTCCACGATGGGGATAAATCCGATCAACATGAGGCCAAGTCCGGCCAGCGACCCTAATAGCCCCGCTGCAGGCACTGCCTTCTGCACCCAGCTTCCGAAAAACGAGCAGGCCAGCTTGAAGGTCCCCATCATGAACATGGAGGCCATCCCGATGTACCAAGTCATCATGCCGGCGTCATGGGGAGAAAGGCCTTTGGCCTTCAGGCCAATGAAGGCTGGTCCGAGCACCGCCAGCGTCAGGCCAATGCTCGAAGGCGTGTCCAGGCCCAAGGGCATAGCCGTGACACCGGGATTCCGCGTCCTGCGGGCCAGACGAAACGCCATCCAGGTATAGACCAAATCGCCCACCAGCACGCCAAAGGCCGTGCCGGGGAACATCCGTTGATAGATGATGTCAGCGGGGAATCCGAAGCCGGCGATGAGGATGCTCGCCAGAAAGGAGAGCACAGTAAGATTGTCGAACATCAGGCCGAAAAAGCCGTTGATGTCGCCCGAAACGAACCACCGGTATTTGAAGGGCGGAGCCGTCAGTTGGTCGCTCATGTGTAAAACCGTAACGACTCAGGTCACGCCGCCTGAGTCCGCGCTCCTATCAACGCCTGAGCAGTTACGTAAAGTTGCTCAGTTGCGGGAGCTAAGGATTGCATTATGCCGGACGAACTGCAATGCTCATTCACCAAGGGCTGACATGCAAGCGAATCAACACATTCTACTGGCTGAAGACGATTCGAACGACGCGCTGCTCATCCAGAGGGCCTTCGAGAAGGCCGGCATGGGCCGCATGCTGCGGACCGTCTCCGATGGGGAACAGGCAATTGATTACCTCAGAGGCCATGGCAAATACGCCGACCGCGAGCATTTTCCCACGCCGTTCATGGTTCTGCTGGACCTCAAAATGCCTGGAACGGACGGTTTTGAGGTGTTGCAGTGGATTCGGAATGAACCGGCGCTCAAGCGGTTGCTGGTGGTCGTGCTCACTTCCTCGAACTTTCAACCGGACGTGGACCGAGCCTACGATCTGGGCGCCAACTCTTATCTGGTCAAACCGGTAAGGTTTGAGGAGATGCTGAGCATGATCCAGCGGTTCGAGGTCTATTGGACGGAGATTAACCGCACTCCGAGCACTCCCGCCTCCGAGGCGGCGCTACGCCCGGCAACCAGCCTGAATTGAGGAGCGCCCTGAGAGCCGAACCTCGGAACAACTCTCAACCTTCAACCCTCAAGGCGCGACGGACTACTTCAGCTTCGCCAGAGTTTCCTTGATCCTGTCGAAGTTCGGCAGGTCCTTTGGCGTAGGCGTCTGCTCGCTGTATTGGATGGCGCCGCTCTTGTCGATGACAAAGGCGGCGCGAGCGGCGGTGTCTCCCACGCCGGCCAGCATCGGGAAAACCACGTCATACCTCTTGATGACTTCCTTGTTCAGATCGCTGGCTAGAGTCAGATTGATTTTTTCTTTTTGGGCCCAGGCCTCCTGGGCAAACGGCGTATCGACGCTGATGGCGATCACGCTCGCCTTCAGGTCCGAGTAGGCGTTCATGCCGGAGGTGACGCCGCACATTTCCTGGGTGCAGACGCTGGTGAAGGCCGCCGGGAAGAACAGCAGCACGGTGTTCTTTTTCCCGAAATTATCGCTTAGTTTCACATCTACCAAGCCGGAGGGCTGCTTCGATTTCAGAGTAAAATCCGGCGCTTTCGTTCCCACGGGTATTGCCATAATAATAATCCTTTATCGCTTTGGGTTTTGTATCGGGTTAGATCTGGCTTCAAAGGCGCCGCAGTCACCGATCCGAGATCTGAGATTCGACATCTGCTCTCTGACCTCTCCAAGCTCGCGACACCTCTCGAGCACAGTCTAATACCGTTACAGTCGTTTACAATTATCCGCCTCCGGTTCTCTGTCAAGGTGTCGGAGTCAGTCCGGCGCCTTTTTCCGCCACTTCGTCCTCCATTCTCGTGGAAAAAGTGAGGACTGACCCCCAGACCGAACTCCCCCGGCGGTTCAAACCTTTCATTGTTTCTCGCTCGGCAGGCTCGTCGGATGTGCGCTCAACTGGCGCATCCCATCCCAGATGTAGAGCAAGCCGGAAATGCCGGTGCAGACGCCCGCGGCCAGCGCCCAACCCACCAGCCATCTGGCATCCCATTTGAGCAGAATCCATAGAACGAGGATCATTTGCAAGACCGTGGCCAGCTTGCCCGGAATTCGCGGACGGACGCGCGTCTTACCGACTGTCATCTGGATAACGGCCAGGCCCGCCAGCAGGACGATGTCCCGCCCGATAATCGTTCCGGTGAGCCAGAGCGGGACGCTCTCCAGGTAAGGCTGATGGTCGAAGCTGAGCACCACGATGCCTGAGACAAGCAGCAGCTTGTCCGCCAGCGGGTCGAGGATGGCGCCTAATTCGCTCCGCTGGTTATAGCGGCGGGCGATGTAGCCGTCCACGCCGTCGCAAATCGCGGCGGTTGCAAAAGCGAGAACGGCCAACAATCGGTGCAACTCCATCCCGCTCTGGGTGTAATACAATACCTCCACCACGAAGAACGGGATGAGCAGAATTCTGAGAATGGTAATCTTATTGGCTGTCGTCATACCCTTCGCGGCCGCGCTGAGCGCGTCCGCTTCCACGTCCGCCAACCTACACGACAGACCTCTCCTGACAAGGCAAATGCTGGCAGGAATTGGGATTGAAAAGGGGTGATGGATTGTCGGAAAATAGACCCCGGTGACGCTGAACTAAGCCTCGGAGTGGCTCCGCGGCTTCTCTTTGGCGCTAGCGAGAATGAGCGCGACGAGTTTGATGCAAAGACCTGAGCAGGCCCCGCCCAAGCGTGTCCTTGTCCGGTTGGCGGCGCGAGGCGACGTCCAGGCCATCAATGACATTTACAACCATTACGTCCCGGATTCCACCTGCACCTACCAGGAGGAACCGGAGCCAATGGCCCTCAGGCAGCAATGGTTCGCCAATCATGGTCACGAGCACCCCGTAACAGTGGCCCAACTGGACGGGCGGGTGGTGGGATGGGCTTCGCTTTCACCCTATCATCCGCGTTCCGCCTATCGGCATACGGTTGAGAACTCGGTGTACATCCACCCGGACTACCACCGGCGCGGCATTGGCTCGCTCCTGCTGGCGGATCTCATTGCGCGCGCCCGTGAAATCGGCCACCGGGCCATTATTGCCGCCATCGACTCCGAACAGGGACCCAGCCTTGCCCTCCATGCCAAGCACGGGTTTAAGGAGACCGGCCATCTCACCCAGGTCGGCTTCAAATGCGGAAGGTGGCTCGATGTCATTTACATGGAGCTGCTTTTGACGTCATCCTGACACCCGGTTCCTATTCCGTGCGTGGCCCGTATCCGGGCGCGGGCGCGCCGTTCGCCTCCAGATGACCGGTGGCCCAGAGCACGCCGCGTGTCACCAGGTCGAGGTAGCGGGGGTCGGCGACCGTGGCATCGTTGTGGCCAATGGTGGTGCTGAAGACGCGCGTGTGCTTGGGACCGTAATGATTCACCCAGACAACGACAAAATCGTTCGTCTTCGTACTGCCATCCCGTCCCTGGACGACCTGCGAGCCGCGCGCCAGGGCATGGGCTGTACTGAAGATGTGAACGTTATTATAGAGCTCCTCACCAACGGTGGTCCAATCGCTCAAACCCTGGGTAATGGGATGCTCCTTGTCGATGAACCGGATCGAGATCGGCTTCTGCGGCCCGTGCCCGCTGGACTGCAGCCCCAAATACTCGAACCACAGCCCGTGCGGTGTTCCCAGCGTGACCGGATCATTCGGGTTGCCGATGCGGTAGCAGTGCATCGCGCAGTGGAGATTGACGCCCGGAACGCCCGCCCGGTGGGGCGCCAGCACACCCTCCACCGTTTTCGGGTCGGAGATATCCGAGCCGCATTCGTCGTGGATGACCAGGTCGTAGCCCTTTGCGTAATCCGGATGGCCAAGGATGGGCAGCGGGGGATGCGTGGTGGTGTCGTCGCAGTAGATCACATCGACGACGGCATTGGCGCGCTCCTCAATGCCCCTTTTTAGAATGTCCTTCTGCCGCGCGTAGTCGTGGCAACACCCTCCCGTAATCAGGAGAATGCGAATGGGCTTTGGGGCATTGGCAGCTTGGGGTGCGCCCGAGGAGGGCAGGGTGAGTCCCACAGTGGCGGCATAGATCAGGCCGCGGAAAACGTCATGGATTTTCATACGTCCGTTCTATCGACGCGGAAGACCTCTTTGTCCAGTGGAATCGTGCGTCTGCAAAGATTTTGGTTCGATGACACCGCAGCCCCATTCGTAAACATTCGGCTAAACAGGAGGTAACAGAGAAAACTGAGGCAAGGAGCCGAGCGAGAGCCCGGTTGCCGGGGGGCTCGCAATTGCGCACGGGCGGGTGACCTGCGTGGGCTACCGCCCCCCGCTGGAAGCCACCAATGCCCTTCTCCCTTTTCTCTGTTTTCTCCTGTTTGCCCGAATACTTACCCCCATTCAGCTTGGTCGAAGAATCCCATCTGCCGACTTCAACCAATTTCCTGTCCCTCCTCTTGGAGCAGTTCCTGATGCCGCCTCAAACTGCGGCTTTCAGATTCCACGATCGCGCGATAAAACGGAGCCAACACCGCATCATCCCTGTAACGGTTGGCAAGATCTTGCGCCTGGGCGGAAATATAATGGGACTCCGGGTCAAGCTCACCTTCGGTGAAACTGCGGCTACCCTCGCACGCTAAAATGTAAAGCGTTTCCCGAATTGCATCAATGCCTCCAAACTCTTTGCCGCGCATCAAGAGGAGGCGAACGAGAGTCGGGAGGCGGAAGACGAATGCGGTGCCTCGCGGAGCCGCAAGCCTTGCCGCGAGTCGCAGCTCGCGACTGTTTCGACACCCTTCAATTATTGCTCTCAGCCGTTCGTCAGCCCCCGTGGCTTCAGACCAGAGCAAACCTCGGGTGAGGTCTAGCCGCGCCTGCTCATCAGGACCACCAGCCAAGGCCTTCCTCCATTGTTCCGCGATCTCGCCGGCAAGGTAGTCGGCGTCGTTTATGCTCCCGAAAGAAACATCGTCAATTCCACGGCTTATCCTTCCCACAGCGCGTCCCTCGCTCATAGCGCGGTCGAGGAGGTTTCGGAGATGCTCGTACAACTGTTTTGGGAACTTCTGGCCGAGATTGCAAAGCAGGTGGGGAGTGGTCAACGAATCCGTCAGTATTTGCTCCCCGGCATTCTCGAAACACTTGGCGATCAGTACCGCTGCCGGTCCATCAAGTATAGTCGCGTTGAGGTGGTCCAATGCTTCGAGCAAGGCCGCAGTACTTCGCTCCTCCTTCGGCCTAAGCCGGCTAAGAACGGTGAGTGCCCAGTTGGGTTCCTGTCCGAAATGGATACCAAGGGTCCATGCCGACTGCCAGAGCACGGGGTCTTCAGGACGCCCCGCCAAGCGCAACAGCCCCTCGCGCTCCGTTTCCCCCAATCCTCCGCCGTGAGTGTGTTTCCAGCCGAGAAAACTAATAAGGGCGCAGGCTTGCTCGGGACGGCCCCGCTCGACGATGTGTTCGAGCGCTTCGTGGTATTCGACCGGCGCATCGGCGGCAGACCTGCGCAACACCGGCCCTAAAAAGCGATCGAGAGACCCATCCTCCGCCATCGTTAGTTCTTTCATCAACGAGGCGCACCAGAAGGTCGAAAGGGCTGCAACCGGAGCCAGAATTGAATCCGCCTGAAAGGCCACGTTCGGTCTGGCCAGCATGCGGTGCTGTTCGCGAAGAAAGTCACATAGGCGCCGGGCGTCGGGGTAGCGGTCGCTAGCCCTTTGAGCGACATCCGCGCAAAACGCCTCCCAACGGCCCTGAGCCTCCGCAAGCCTCTCCTTGAGGTTCGGACCGGGTCCCACGTGAACGAGGTCTTCGTGCCAGCCGGTCAGCGCGCGCGCGGCATCCATCTCGAAGGTGGCCGGCCAAACGTCGAGCACCGCCTCGCACGCGGACTTGATCTGCGCGTCCGGGTCGCGGTGCGCACGGTCGCGGAGAATGGCTCGCATGTGGAGCATTAAGGCTGTCGAGCTTTGATGAACCTCCAAAGCACGCTTCAGTACCCTCAGTGCATCCATGCGATCGGGTCGCCAGCCCTCGTAATCCGCTGGCGAGGGTTGCAAGCCGAATTTCATACGAGTGGCGGCCAGAGCCTCCTTCAGCACGGGAAGAGCTGCTGTGGCCAGCACTTGGTCGGTTGAAAGCAGAAACTCTTCGCCAATGGCCAAGGCCCGCCTCCTTAGAGGGCGAGTCGTCTCCGGCGGCACATGGAATAGCCGGACGTGCGCCACCTCGTTGGTTGCCCACTGGTGTTCAATGATTCGCTCGAAAAACGGCTTCAGGAGAGCCGCAAGAACCCAGGGCGTTTGGCGGATGCGGTCGAATCCGTCAGGCTCAGATAGCTTCTGCTCAAGCCAATCCACAACCGGCGTGGCAGCGGTCGGATGCTTGTGAACGTCGAAGCTCGCCGCCATTGCGATGGCGGCAATGGGGTTCGACGTGCTGGAAGATGCAGTGGCGCTATCGCCAAAATCGAGAGACCAAAGCAGGTCCAGCGCCTCGGCGGCGTATTGCGGCTGCCAGCTCACAATGGGCGCGAGCATCGGAGGAAGGGCGGCGCAGATTTCCGAGCGAGCAGCCCTCTGTGCCTCGGGATCCTGCGTCCCACTTGGTTGGGCGGTCTCAATGGCAACTTTGGCGAGTTCCAAGGTCCTTTCGGGCAAGAAGGCCGAGAATGAAGCCCATTGTGCGAGCATCTCAGACCTGTCAGGCTTTTGTGTCGCAGGCTCCTCCTCCAGATATCTCTGGAACGTCTTTTCCCAGCTCTCATTGCGGTCTTGCCAAACCCCTCCCTTAAAGCGCATGAGGAACTGCTCCCAAACTGGGTCAAAAAGTGAGTTGCGGGCTCCCTTCTTTGTTCGAGCCTCCCAATCCGCCTGGGCAATATTCCGCATTACCGCCGGAAACTCTGACAACGAGATCTTCCCGAGCAAGGTCTTGCAGAGAAAGGACGCCTGGTTTGACCGATCCAAACAGGAGTCGAGCAGGACCGCATCGGCAAACAGGTCGGGATAAAGGCGGACACCCTCCCGGTTCTCGACCACAAGGCCGGCCGCTTTCAATTTTTCCAGGTCTTCGGCCACCTCGATAACTGAAGAACCGATTATGTCCGCCGCCAACTTGTAAAGACCCTCGCCTTTCGCTGCCGGCGAAACAAAGGACAGGACCTGTATCAAGCGATCGATCTTTTCTTTCTTGCCGTCGGGCTGCAGGCGCAGGAAGTCTTGCCTGAAGCCTTTGAAAACCCGCTCGCGAAACTCCTCTTTATCCGTCATGCCGCTGCCCATGTTCCCGGACTTGAGCAGCGCGCCGCCAACGACAACCAACAGAGGGCATCGATCAGCCACCCCCGCCAGCCAGGGTGCGTGCAGTGACCACCGCGGACCTAGAATGTCCTCGGCAAGCTTCACCATGTCCTCCGAAGACAAAGCACCCAGCCGGAGCGGCTCTTCCAGCCGGGCCTCATACCCGCTCCGGAACAGTTGGCTTTTCACCGCCTCGACCGCATGTGGACGCGTGGCGACGAGCAACCGGACAGATTCGGCCCGCGATGCCGCTCGAGCGACGTCCGCAAGGGCCGCATCCAGCCGGTGAGCATCGTCCACAATCAGGAGCAGTTCCTTTTCCCTCGACAGAAAGTCAGCTTGATCCTCGAGCAAGCCGCTCCTCGCTGGGCTGAGGAAACGGACGCGAGTCGCATGCTCCGATGCCCCCTCAACACGTCGCGCCAACTCCAAGAGCAGGCGGCTCTTGCCTTGGCCACCGGCACCGCTGAAAACGAAGGCGCGGCCGGCTCCTTCGCGCGCGAAGGCCAGTAATCTCGTCAACGCGTGTTCTCTGGCAATAATGGGGGCTTGATGATGAAACACCCGGCCGGGCAACAGATCATCCTTGAAGAATTCTTGCCAGCTTAGCAAGGGCTGGTCGCCCCACCTGAATAGTCGCTTTACCCAATCGTCCCGATGGAAAAACCGCCTGACGAGGTTCATTCCATTTTCCATCGGCTCGAGCTTTTGCGTCTCGGTTGTCAGCCGCGAGCTGTCCCACGGATGCAGCCACTTCGCGCGGTTTAGAATGTCCAGAACCGGTGTGCTCAAGCCACAGGTCACGACCAGCACGTAATGGTCGGCCCTCGGGAATCCGGTCTCGGCCTCACTTACCACCTTGCGCGCATCCGCTTCTCTGAAGCTCTGAACCCTCTTGCATTGAAACAACCATTCCTCGCCTCGGTCGGTCTTCGCGCGGATGTCGATGCCGCGCTGAGAGCGGCGCCCCCCGAGCTGGCGCACAGCAGAGACAATTCTTTGCTCAACCGGCCTGCCGCCACGTTCGCAGATGACCTTCGGCTGGAGATTGAGCAATGCGACGCAATACTCTTCAAAACCGGCGTCATCCAATTCTTCCCAGAAAGGGAGGGTCGTCGGAGCAGATGCGGTTGGGCGGTTGCGGTTCATTCCATGTCGGAGAGAACATAGTTGTTGCAAAATGGGAATGCAAATCCTAATTTGCATCAGATGGCTCAAGAACTCACCAGATTCTATCCGCGCAAACGGCTTTTGGACCTCCTGGATGAAGGCCTAAAACGCCAGCCCATTACACTGCTCCTCGGACCTCGCCAGTGCGGCAAAACGACCCTGGCCCGCTATTATGAGGGCCGGCCGGACACGACCTGGTTTGACATGGAGAACTATGTCCACCGCAGCCGGCTTGAGGACAACCTTATGGGCACATTGGGAACCTTGCGCGGCTTGGTCGTAATTGACGAGGTTCAAATTGTCCCTCAAGTCTTCCCTCTCCTGCGAGTCCTTGCGGACCGGCCAGAGATGCCTGCAAGGTTTCTGCTATTAGGGAGTGCTTCCCCGCGCCTTATCCGGCAGGTATCCGAGACCCTGGCTGGCAGGGTCTTCCGGATCGAGATGTCCGGGTTCACCGGCAGCGAGGTCGGCCATCATCACCAGCAAACGCTGTGGGTCCGGGGGGGCTTTCCAAGATCCTTCCTGGCAGCAAGCGATGGAGATTCCATGAAATGGCGGCGCGATTTCGTAAGTGATTTCCTTCAACGGGACCTTCCGGCTTTGGCGGAGAGCCGGATCAGTCCGCAGCAGTTGCGGCGGTTGCTGTTGATGGTGGCCAACTGCAACGGCCAGGTGATTAACGCCTCGGCAATTGGGAGAGACATCGGCGTAGATTTCAAAACCGTGCAGCGGTATCTAGACGTGCTGGAAGGCGCCTACATCGTTCGGGCGGTGCCGCCCTTCTTTACAAACGTGGCGAAGAGGGTGCGCAAGAGCCCCAAACTTTACTTCCGCGACACCGGTCTGTTGCACGCCCTGCTAGGCCTGGAGACAATCGAGCAGGTTCAGACCTGGCTGCGCATGGGCTTTTCCTGGGAGAGCTTTTGCATTGAGCATTTGGTCCACGATGCCGGCCTGGCCGGGGAAGATTGTTTTCATTATTCTGTGCAGGGTGGCACCGAGATCGAGTTGGTAACCAGCGTCGGAGGCTCGGTTTATGGATTCGACTGCAAGCATGCCGAAATCCCCAAGGTGACAAAGGCGATGCGTGATGCCGCCCAGGACCTCGGCTTGAAACGAGTCTTTGCCGTTTATCCGGGAGCGGACACGTACGCAGTGGATGATTCCCAGCGTTTCATCGCTCTGGCCTGGCGAGACGTGACTGCCTTCCGAACTCGCTTTCTCTGAGCCGGCGCTTCGATAGAATCGTTTCTGAAATCGCCTCGTGCTTCAGCCGCATCAAAGCCGTTTCTCGTCGGCGTCGATGAAATCGACGAAGCTCTGGATGTCGTTGCGGTGTGCCATTCCGGCCTGGTCCTTGCGCATGCGGAGGCGGTCTTGCATCTGCGCATCATCCTTTCGCGGGTAGTTGAGCATCCGATCCCGATGCGCGGCTCTGACCGACTCGTCCTTTTTGACGTTTGCGCGCACCCAATCGCACACCTGGCCGTCGGTGATGGAGTTGCGGACCACTTCAATGAATTGCGCGGCATCGACCCCGGCCGTCTCAAGCCAGAGGCCGTCGAAGCCCTTGCAGAAGTTGGGTTGGTAATCCGGATGCAATTTGCCCGCCAGATGGAGGCGGATTTTATCGACAAACCGCGGCAGATGCACCCAGCCGCACATTGTTTCGCGTGGGCTGCGCGGGTAAATAATATCGCTCATGCCCGGTATATGTAGCAGCCCTTGCCGGACTGTCAATCACCGGAGCGAGGGCCAGCGCGCACCTCGGCTGGACGATGACAAGGGCCTTGCTCCGTAGGACACCCCGACCGGCTCCTGCCCCGGTGGCGCATCTGGCGCTCATTTTTGTGCCAGGTCCACGGCGTCGAAGAGGTCTTCGAGGCTGTTGAGAGGCCCCTCTCGTTTGGGATTGAGTACCTGGCGCAAATAGTTGAGGGCGTCGGAGATGCTCTTCACGGAACGGGGCAGTGTCGCGGCGCAGGCATTGGGATGGCCGCCGCCCTGGAGTTTCTCGGCCACCTTCAGGGCCTCGCCGTCGCGGCTGCGCAGACTGGCGACCATGGCCCCGTTTGAGCGGCGGAAGAGGGTGAGCAGCACCGGAAAAGACGTGGCCCCCTCCTCGAGAATCTGGTGAACAATGAGGTTGTTATTACCCACAACGGTATCGACGAATCCCACCGTGGGCGTGATTTGTGAGATGTTCCGCTTGCTCCAGGCCAGGCCCAGTGGGTCTTCGATCTTGCGTTTGACCTCCATGACGGCCAGCAGCGGATGGTCCAGCAGCTTCTCAATCTGGCCGTCGATCAGGGCGTGCAGGTTCCAGAATTGGTAGATTTTGACCAGGCTCGCGTAGTCGTTGGCCAGCGTGAAATCGGGGTCATCCTCAAGGAACAGGTCGGCCACATTGCTCAAATGAACCAGCCGGTCCAACTCCGGAGAACCTAACCCGTGCGCCTGGCACAGCTCGTAGCAGAGCAAGCTGGCGGATTTGTTGAGATCGTGAATGAGCAGGGCGTACTTTGGGGGGGTATCGGTGGGGTGATGATCGATGATCGCCCAATTGAGCTTGTCCAGGCGAGGTTCGAAGCTCAAGTCCGTCACCCAGGCGGCCCTCTCGCGCAAATCCCGCTGCCGCCAATGCTGGTAGTGGTGCGCCTCGAGTCGGACTTCGGCATCAAAGAGCCTTTTGGCCAGGCGAGTCAGCAACACGCCGGCAATGAGGCCGTCCAGGTCGCTTTCATGGGTCAGAATGACTTCAGGTTTAGGCAAAGACTCTATCATTGAAGGCACATCTTACCACAGAGAAGGAGGGCAACACAAACAAAGGTTTGCCTTGCAGCCTGTGAGCACCAAAACAACCAACAGCCAACACCGAACAACCAACAGCCAACACCGAACAACCAACAACCAACAACCAACAACCAACAACCTGGAAGGAGGGGGGAGGAGTGGGGGAGAGTATATGTACCCCCCTGGAAGCGTCACATCGTAACAAATGTTGATAATCAAGGGCTTAGGGTGATTGGAGCCGCCACAAAAGCGTCACAAAGGCGTTACAGGGCGTCACAAATCCGAGTGGAACGGACGCACTTGGGGCAGTGGTCGGCAAACCTGTATATGCTGCCCGAGAAGGGACTCCTGGCCTCTCCGCCCGGTTCAAAGCTTCCGTGTTCAGGGGAAAAACACTTCCGCTGGCTGCCAGTCTGTGCCATTCTTGGCCCGTCATGGCAAAGGCGACCCGAAGCAGCAAAAAGCCAATCGAGCAGTACGACCACAAGGCCAAGAAGCGCGTCAACAATCCGCCCGTCGGCCTTGTGGATGCCAAATCGGACGCCGTCGAGCCCAGGAAGACCTACGCCTACGACCCGCACCTCGACCCGACGCTGGTCTGGGCGGGGAAGGCCGAGCGCACCAGTTTCGATATTCCGACCGTCTCGCTGCACGTTCACGAGCGCATTGACCCGCGCTCCATTATTGAAGCCGTCTCTGGCAGCGCGCAGCAAATTGCTGTCTGGAGGCTCGATACGGATTACGATGGCCGCAGCCTGTTCCCGCGCCAGGTGTTCTTCCCGATGGCGGCAGACAAGGAGGGCTGGTCAAAGCTGGCAAGGAATCTGGGGGCGGAGATAGACGAGGAGTTGATCGAAGCTTACCGCGGCACGCTTTCGCTGCCATTTGAGCTGGGCAAGCACAGCCGGGTCGCCGTAAAGATTGTGGACGACCGGGGGATTGAGAGTTTGAAGGTAATGGAGATTTCGTGAGGCATGGAAACGCCGTCGAAGTCGCAAATCATCCTCTATCAGACCGAGGACAAGCAAACCCGGCTGCAGGTGCAAGTGGACGGCGAGACGGTCTGGTTGTCGCAGGCGCAGATGGCCGAGTTGTTTCAGACCACACAGCAGAACGTCAGCCTGCACCTTCAAAACATTTACAGAGAGGGCGAATTGCAGCTCCCGGCAACTCACAAGGAATCCTTGTCAGTTCGCCAGCCCAACATGGGGCTGACCGCATGGCTCGGCAGCCGTCCGCGCAAAACAGACGCGTTGGTTCCAAAAAATTATCTCTCCTTTGAAGAGATCGAAACGCTGAACCTCATCGTGCCCCTCTATCTCGATTTCGCGGAGCTTCAGGCAAAGAGCGGCAAGCTGATGCGTATGCGCAACTGGATTGCCAAGCTGGACGATTTCTTGCGCTTGAGCGACCGGCAGATTTTGACGCACGCAGGCAAGGTCTCGCATGAGGTCGCGGCTGCTAAAGCCGAGGCGGAATATGAAAAATTCCGCGTCATCGAGGATGCCAAGCCCAGCGCCGTGGAAAAGGACTTCGAGGAGGCGGTGAAGAAATCAGGCCCGCCGCCACGCAGGAAACCCAAAAAACGCTGAGCCATGGCGACCAAAGGCATCACCCATCTCATCGTCAACTCGCCCTACGACGAGCCGAAGCATCATTGGCACTACGAGCGCGAGACGCAGAAGTTTTTGCTCGAAGACGGCCGGCGTCCGGCGGGCTACGTGATCGCGTCGGATAATTCCAAGGCGTTTGATGTTCCCGGACGGTTTATCCCCATCGAGTTGGTGAATCGCATCTGCTTGAGACGCTCCGCGACAGTGAGCCGGGCATGGCGGCGTTAGCGGCGGGTTGTTGCGCGCATGTTCATGTCGCGGTGGCTTCCGCACGTAATCTCAGCCCAAGCGCCTGGATGACCTTTAGCACGGTGTCAAAGCCGGGACTCCTCTCGCCGGAAAGCGCCTTGTAAAGGCTTTCGCGAGACAGTCCTGCTTCGCGTGCGACCTGTGCCATGCTTTTGGCCCGGGCAATGTCGCCCAGCGCTCTGGCAATGAATGCCGCGTCTCCGCCTGCCTCCTCGAGGCACGCTTCCAAATACGCCGCCATTTCCGCCCGCGTCCTCAGGCGCTTCTGGCCACCGGCCTGCCTCAATCCCTTCTCCTCTATCTGCTTAAATAATAGAGAATTGGCATCCACGGTGAGTGGACGGGCTAATCTATCAAGTCCGCTTCCCGCAATGGCTCGAGCACACCATTGGTCAACTTGCTCTTGTCGAAGCCCGTGTCGGATTCGGCTTTTACGGTGACGGTTACCACGCCGGCCAGGTCGGCCAAGTTGGCCAGAGCGTTCCAGGCGGCGAACAGGCCGTCCCGGTCAGCCGTGAAGTTCAGATCGACCACTTTCTGCCCGGCGGCGGTGGCGGCAGGTGTGGGCGTCTCTGAGATCACCGATGGGCCGGTGCCGGCTCCCGGCGTCACGGATGTCGGGCCTGGCCCCGGCGGCGGAGGCTGGCCTGGCTGCCCGCCTGGGGCTGGCGGCGCGGCCGGTGCGGCCTGCGGGGTAGCCTGCGGCATCATGATGAAGCCGGATTCCAGGTCAACTTCGTCCTCGGCGGTGTCCAACTCGAACCTGACCTTGTTCAGCGCGACCTGGTATTTGCCATCCGGTCCTAAACCGGGCACCGCTCCGCTCGTGTAGCCGAAGGCGCCCTCCTTTACGCCCCGGACGATGGCCCGGCGGATCACCGCGCTGTTGAGGAGCCGGGTGAAGCCGAGGAACGAGTAGAATCCGTTTACTATGTCACACGTTCGCGTTCCCAAGGCCGGGGGCGTGCCTTCGCCGAGTTTGAACAGATCAACGATCTTAGCCGGTGTCAGCTTGTCGAACACGCGGGGCTGGACGATGGTTAGCAGCTCCAACACCCGCTCGTGTATCCGGGCTTCTTTCTTGTCGTTCAGCGTGGTCTGGAGCGGTCTGCCGCCCACGGCCACAGTCTCCACGCCGATGCCTGAGCCTTCGACTTTCGGCAGCCAGACCCGGGTATAGAGCTTCAGGAAGGCCGCCTCGGCCGCCGCCTTCTCGGTCGCTTCGCGCTCCCGGAGTTGAATCTTCTGCTCGTCGGTCAGGTTAAGCTGCTTGCCCTTGCCCTTGACCCGCTCAATCGCCAGGAGATACCGCACGGCCCGGCGCAGCACCTCGATCTGGTCGCCGGTGGGGATAGCCAAGCCCAGGCCGTTGCGGAACTGCCGAGGCTTGTCCCCGAACTTCTCCAGGAGCTCCTTGCCAATCCTCTGTTGCTCCGTTTTGGTCTCCGCGCCGAACTCCAACGGCAAGTAGGCGATTAGGAACGCCGTTTCTTTGTCGGGTATCTCCCCGGACTTCGCGGGCCAAATCTCCACCCGATGCCCGGCGAGCCGGGCTTCGAGCATCTCCTTGATCTTGTCCCGCGTCTGGTTCTCATCCCGCCCAACCGCATCGGCCTCCTGCTCGACCAGGAGGGTCACGTTCGGGTCTTTCTTGAAGCAGTAGCGAACTCCGTCGAAGTGCAGGTAGAGGCACTGATCTTTCAGTTCCTTGAGACAGGCCAGAACGGTCGTGCTGTCCAGGTCAGGCCCCACGCACACTGACAGCAGCTCAGGCTCGCTGACGCCGGGCGGAAGGGTTTCCGTCTCCGCGGCCCCTTCCCCTGCCTGTGCGCCGGCAGACAGGCGGCGCTTGCCGCCAAAGGAATACATTAAGATCACCGTGGCGATCCGGGTCGCCGGGCGTTTCAGGGCCTCAGCCGGGACCTCTTTGGCCCTTCGCTCGTCAATACGGCGAGCACGGGCATTCGCGCCGATCAAATCGTGTTCCAGGACGGCCTGGAAATCCGCCTGCTGGCCGACCTCCTTGAAAAAGGCCAACCGAACAGCGGGATCCTGCATCGGAACATCTCCCGGCCCCAAAATGGCCCGGCTGGTGCCCGCCTGGTGAGCGGATCGCAGGCACGCCGCCAGGAACCGCAGGGCACCACGGGTGCGTTGAAACTCCGGGATGGCGGCCCAACGCTCGCGCATCAGGTCAATCAGCGCCGGGTGGAATGGGTAAGACGCCCGCACCCGGTCGCGCAGTTCGATGCCCTCCTGCTCTGCCTGCTGCTGCTCGGCAGTGCCCTTGGCGTAGGCCCGGCGCATCTGAGTGACGATTTCCTGGTAAGCCGCCGCCGCTGGCGTGGTTTCCGCCGTGTCCGGCATCTTGCCCAGCAAGCGCCTCTGGATGACCAGCAGGATTTCATTGCCCTCGACCGGTTCACGGCGCTGGTCTTTTCGGGCTGCCAAGTGATCCAGGGTTTGGAGCAGGTTGATGTATTCCAGTGCTTCGCGCTTACTGGACTGCAGCGAAATGACCAAGGCCGTCTTGGGGCAATTCCCGACCGCCGTCGTCAGCCGCTTTACAAAGTTGATCGTCTCGTCCCGCAGCGTCGTGTCGCTGACGTTGATGCCTCCGGCGCTGATGAGGTATTCGAGCACTTCATCGAGCAGGATCAGGTTGGGCACGTCGCCCAGCAGCTTCAGGATGTCATCGCCGCCTGGGGCGACCTTGGCTTCATCGGCCTGACGCATGACCTCATAACCCGCCTCGCCGCCCAACGACCAGGCGATCCAGCCCCACATCGTCTTGGCGACCATTTTCGTGCCGGGCATGGGCTTGCCGTTGACCGCGCTGAAGAACTGACCGTCGAAAACGGCCGTCCTCGTCTGACCGGGATGCGGCATCGCCCTGCCTTCGGGGATCACATCCAGCGCCTTCCGTTTTCTTGCCGCATGATAGACAGCCGCCAGGGTGTGCGATTTGCCGCCGCCGAAGGCCGTCATGAGCTTGAGCACCCGGTTGCCTGAGCCGCCGTCCAGGCGCGAAAGAACATCCTGGAGCAGCGACCGCAGCCCGTTGGTCAGATAGGACGACCGGAAGAAATGCTCCGGATCACGATAGACCGCTGGCACCTGCGGATTGCCATCGCTCAACGGGCCGAGGTCGAGCGCGAAGATGTCCTCGGAAAAGTTCTCGCTCAGGACATCGGGGTGCAGGGTGACGGATTCGACCCAGGGTTTCAGTGTGGTGGTGCTCATAAATTTCAACCGCGAATAGACGCGAATTCACGCGAGTGATTCTCCAGCCAGTGGATGGAGGAATTGTCGCACCACTGGTGCGACTTTTCCCCGGCCCGTATTGTCATGATGGACGTGCAATTCGCGTTCATTGGCGGGCGGTTCGTGTCCATCAGCGGTTCCTTTCCAGAACGATACGTTCCCATTCCAGCTTGGCTCGTTTGAAATTCAGAATGACTCCCACCTTGTGCCCAGTGATCTTGAGGTAGTTCAGCATCTGCCCGCGTTCGTGGTCGGTGATGGCCTCGATGACCTTGGTATCAACCACCACCGCATTGAACGCGATCAAGTCCGGGACGAACTCCCCGACCACAACGCCCTTGTAGCGCACTTCGTAGCGGGGCTGCTGGACAAACGGGATTCTCTTCAAACCGAATTCCACCACCAGCGCATTCTCGTAGGGCTTCTCTATCAGCCCATGCCCCAGCTCGTTGAGCACCTCAATGGCACACCCGACGATCTGATAAACCTCGTCCTTCAACAGCAATTTCTCATTCGCGTCCATTGGCGTTCATTCGCGATTCACTCTTTCGGCGGTTGTTTCTTTGTCGGTTTCAAAAGCTCTTTGGCCTGCTGCTCCAGTTGATCGACACCCTCGAAGCCCGCTCCAGCCTGGGCGTCTTCCAGTTGGCGGCGCTGCTCGTCGAACTTGTCGAACTCCAACTCGGCCTTGTTCTTCGCCTCCTCGGCGGAGATATGACCGGCGTGTTCCAGGATTTCCTTGTCGCTGAGGCGCAGAAACCCGTCCAGCTTGGCGATCCAGTCACGCATATACATGGCGCGACGATCCATCGCCTGAAGCTCGGCGAAATCCAGGTATTGCGTCACGATGAGGCTGAGCTTCTTCAGCTCCTCCTCGGTGAGGTAATTCTTGGCGATGGCCACGTCCGGTTTCCGCACCTTGGCCCCCTTCCACGAGGTTAATCCCATGTGCGGCTTAGCGGCGTCAGCGCGTTCCACGATCAACTCCGCCGCCGTGCGACCATGAACCGCCCAGTGCATCTTGTTCTGCACGGTCTGGAAAAAGAGCTGCGTCATCTCGGCGGACGGATCGTAGTCAATGCTCGTCCGGTAGATGTCGCACACCTTCCGGTAGAAGTTCCGCTCCGAGACCCGGATTTCCCGGATGCGTTGCAGCAGCTCGTCGAAGTATTCATTCTTCGTCCCGCCCTGCTTGAGCCGTTCGTCGTCCAGGACGAATCCCTTGACCAGGTATTCGCGCAACCGTTCCGTAGCCCAGCGCCGGAACTGGGTGCCCCGGTGGGAGCGCACCCGGTAGCCGACCGCCAGGATGGCCTCCAAGTTGTAGCAATCCACCATGCGCGTCACCGCTCTCCCGCCTTCGGTTTGAACTATTCGGAATTTCCGAATAGTTGCCCCCGGCTCCAGTTCCTTTTCCGCGTAGATTTTGCCCAGGTGCTCGTTGATCGTGGGCACCGTCACCTGATAGAGGTCCGAAAGCATCCGCTGGC
>JAJYHY010000075.1 GCA_021784555.1 bacterium | reverse complement strand
GGAAGCCGTTTTGCGACACCCGCCAGTACACAAGCGCCGTCACTCCGGCTAACAACCACCGGAGCTTCGAGCGCAGTGCGTCCTCGTCAGCCTCTGGGTTCATCGTCTCTTGCGTGTTACCGTGTATCCCACCAGTCCAGGCCGGCGGGCCCGACGCCTCAGTTTACCCCGTGGCCGGCACGGCCCACGCTCCGGGCTGCGATCCACTCCCCCCCGGCGCCGCTCTGCAGTGCTTCTCATCCGCGTCATCGGTGAAATCCGTGGTCGCGTTCTTCACGGGCCGAGCAGCCGCTTCTTGGTTTCAGGTGGGAATGGGGCGCTGGCTATCCAGGACTGAGCGGCATCCTTGTCCACGTCCAACCAGGCGCGGGCGGCGCTTTCCATTCGGAACAACCTCTGTTTCTGGTCCCCAATCGATTCCGCCCAGGCCGCCGCGCCAGCGGGGTCTGTCTGCTCAGCGGCACTCACAAACGCGCCCACCGCCGCGTCCCGGGTCGAGCCGGGACTCAGCCCCTGGAGCCAGTCCGCCGCGCCCGCTGGGTCTCTGAGGGCCCAGGGAATCACCACGTTGGCCGCCGAGTCGTCCCGCAATTGGCCTGCGGGGAACTGGCTCACCCAGCTTGCGGCCGCCTGCGGGTTGGAGTTCGCCCACACGATTAAAACGGTGCGCACCGCGTCGTTCTGGGCCGATCCGGCAGGCAGGCTCGCCGCAAAGTTCGCCGCCGCCACCGGCGACTGCCGCGCCCAGGTGGCCCCCACCGCCATGAATACGGCACGCTGCGCCTCTCCGTCCAGGTCGTCCTCGGCCCACCTGGCGGCATCCGCCGGATGCATTGCGGCCCAGCGGCTGGCGACTGCCCTGGCCAGGCTGTTTCGCAAATTTCCGGGCGATTGCGTCAGCACAAAGTTCGCCGCCGCGTTCGGATCAATACCCGCCCAGGAACTGACCACTTGTTGCACCGCCTGGTCGTGGGCGTTGCCGGCGGCCAGCTCGTCCGCCCACCCCATCGCCGCCGCCGGGTCTTTCGCGCCCCAGACCCGAGCCACAAGGCTCACGGCCTGGTCCCGCTCCCGCCCCGGCTCGATGGCCAGCGCCAGTTGCGCCGCCGCGTCGGGATCGCTCTGGCACAACCGAGCCGAGATTTCCCGCAGGGCAATGGCCTTGTCCTCGGAGTTCGTCAGGCCCAAGGCCCAGGAGACCGCCGCCGTCAGGTTCGTCTTCGCGAGCGCGTTCAGTGTCGCCTGGAGCGCCGCTTGGCGCTTCTCTCGTTGCTCGGCGGCCTGCACCGCCCAGTAGGCCCTGTAAGCCGGATCGAGGTTCGCCGGCATCACGGCGAACCGTGCCGTCCGCGCCACCGGACCCAGGGGTCGCGCCGTCTGCGGTCGTTCGCTCGCCGCCGGCCCCGGTACGCCCCTCGCCGCGTTCGGCGCCCCTACAGTCGGCGGGAGGGCTGGTGCCTCTCGTGCTGAGCCGACGGACGCCGGCCACAATTCATGGCCCACAACCGCGCCCAAAACGGCGCCAGCGGCCACCAGCCCAATCCTGGAAATCATCGACTGCATACTCAAAACGCGCGACCTATGCGCACCCATCGCGCTGCCGGTCCGCTACCTCCTTACTCCACCGCTCCACCCCTCCATCACTCCGCTCCGTCCTGGCGCGTAACCGGAGGTCTGCCGAGCAGGCCCCGCACGGCGCCTGCAAGCCGCGCCCACCGCTCCCCGCCCCACACGCGCCACAAAGCCTCCAGGCTCCCGAGCAGCCAATACAACAGCAGGACCTGCAAGGCGATGTCTGCCAAGCCCTTCGGCAGCGGCAAAGCATCCGCCAACTGCCCCAAACAGGGACAGAAGTGAACGCCAATCGAATAGTTGCCGAGATGGTAAAGAAGGAAATTCGCGCTCAGCCACAGGAGCACTAAACACCGCCGAAGTTCGCCGCGGGTTCGGAGGAGGAACGCGGCCACCGCTAGCTCCAGCAGCGCGGCCAGGATCATCAATGGCCGGTAGCCCACGTACAGCAACGGATCTCTGACGTGCAGTATCCTGGCGCTGCCGCCGGCGCTATAGAGCTTGGCGACGGCTGTGACCAGCAGCAGCGCGGCCGCCGATCTGTAAAACCAATTGTCATCTTTGCTGTTCATCGTTCATGGGTTCCTAAACCGCCCTCACCTCAACAGTCTATTGCCCGAGCGGCGGACCAGACTTGCCCCAGCGGTCGTTGTGCGGCAAATGATCGCGGTTCCAGCGACGGGCAATCATGGGATTGCTCAGGTCCCAGAGGGCGGCTGGCGCCAGGTTCTCCACGTGGCCGTCGCAAAACGCGACATTCCATCGCCCGCCG
Organism: bacterium; assembly: GCA_021784555.1. Classification (GTDB taxonomy): domain Bacteria; phylum Verrucomicrobiota; class Verrucomicrobiia; order Limisphaerales; family UBA8199; genus JAJYHY01. The sequence continues at coordinate 24,660 of JAJYHY010000075.1, read as the reverse complement.
TGGCGGCGCCGGTAGGCCGAAACCAGCGGGTCGTCCCCCGGCAGGCCCAGGACCGCCTCCCGGTAGAAGTAGTACCCGACATGGTTGTCACGTCCCATAGCGAGGTCCAGGTTGAATTGGCCCATCGGGACAGGCGCGCCCGCGCCCATTACGCCCTGCAGAAACCAGGCCGACGCGAAAACCGAGTCTGCCAGGCCCACCATGTCGCTGGGGGCCGCGACGTCTGACTCACGGACGGGGACCGGGTGACCTGTGCCGCCCGGCGTGTCGTCCAGCCCGCTGATCCCCGGGGGTAATTGATCGGCCAGCAGCTCGGCCCAGCGCTCCATGCCCACCGAGTTGTAGGTGTAGCTTCCGAGGGCCTGGTACATAGCGCCAGGTAGCGGGTACGGACTCCGCAGCCCCGCCGGCCTGCCCCAAAACTCACCCCGCACCCGGTTGTATCCGGGGCAGCAGTAAACGCCCCGCCGAGGACCGAGATAGGCATCGGGAGCGAAGGGGGCGCGCCCGAACTTACCAGCGTAGTTGTCCGTGGGCCAGGGCGCGTGGAGGAACGGATAAAACTTGCGCGCCATGGAATCCATCGGGGGATAGGCCCCATCCTGCTGCACGTACATGGTCAGCGCCAGCGAAAGCTGGTGCAGGTTGCTGCGGCAGGCGGCTGAATCTGCCGCCGACCGCGCTGCGCTCAGGGCCGGCAGGAGCATCGCCGCCAAGATAGCAATGACGGCGATGACAACCAGCAATTCGATGAGCGTAAACGCTCTGCGGAAGCGGTGGCTGAGATTCGAGTTCACGTTGAGTCCCTCGGCATGCCTATGAGGATGGTGGTTTGAGGCTTGAATTTATACTTCATAGGGTTGCACCTCTCTCTTGTCGGTCTGCCACTTTGCCTGGAAATAATCGAACCGGGCCGAATAGGCGGAGCTGCCGTCCAGCGGGAGCATGCCGCCGTTCATGGGGACTTTCCTGGCGAATATGAGGTTTTTGATGACCGGCGGGGGGGAGATGAAACCCTTGAGCCGCAGGAGGAGAGATGGCGCGAAGTTGGTGGCGTTCTCAACTCTGGACCGGCCCCGCGCCGTGTGCGCACCATCCGCCAGGCAGCGCCCGAGCGCCCCGATCAGGCTCCGCATAAGCAGTCCCCAGGCCAGAATTCCGGGCTCCGAGGGTGCGAGGGTGCGAGGGTGCGAGGGTGCGAGGGTGCGAGGGTGCGAGGGTGCGAGGGTGCGAGGGTGCGAGGCGCACTCGAAAGCCGTCAAAAACCGCGTTGCCTTGACCAAACGTTTCATAACCGGCAACTGCCCGCTGCACGAATCGGTACAGAATCGGGCAGAACGCTTCCAATTTACAGCCAAGCACCGCTGGCTGTCAAGCCCGGAAAAAAATATTTTTCATTTTCTTTTCCGGTTGCATTAGCTATTTATTGCCATGCCAATGGCAATTTCTGTCCAGTGTCTCCCCAGGATTTTCGATTTTTCAGACCTCTGAACAAACAATCCGGACGGGGCTCAATGCCGGAGCGCCGCGAACGCAATTCGGCGATACAGCGGGATACAGTGCTAGGACGGCGCCCGGACTCATCCCGTAGGACCGGCTGAATGCGTTTCGAAAAGTGAGCCGTCGCGCCGTATCCGAGGGTGGCGGCGGCCTCTTTAACCGACCTTCCCTGTCAACGGGCCTTGCGGAACAGGCCGCCAAAGCCGGATTTGGCGTCTTCGGCGCGCTGGCGCACCTTCAGTTGGCCGAGAATGGCGTGCCAGCCGATGTAGATCCGGTGCCATTGGTTCTCGATGTTGCGCAGAGCGGCGTCGCTCAACTCGCTCAGATAGCGCAACGAGGGGGCATTGCCGACCAACGTGTGGATGTCTTCCTTGGTCGGTGAACTGACCTCCACCGCGGCCAGGATCAATTCGAGTTGCTGGACCAGCACGCTCTTGGTCTCCAGGAATTGGCCGTCGTCCTCCTGGCTGAACTTCTTGGCCCGTCCCAAGTTGATGAAGTAATTGAATTGTTTCCAACACTCCAGGTAGTTCTCCATCTGGTCAATGAGTTGGTCCAGTTTCTTGTTACGCATACACAGTTGAGGAGGGGCTTGACATCACCGGCGCATAAGGAGCTTTGGGAGCGAGGAAAATGAGGGCGCCGCCGCGCATCGAACGTGCGGTGATCTTCAAGCTAGGGTAATGAACGACGATTTCCGAGAGCGGCAACTGGGCTTCGGTGGCCCCGCGGAAGGCGCTGAGGACAATTTCCGCCATACCCCGCACCAGGTCCGGCGGGAAATGCGAGGGCAAGGTCGTGGTCAGGACGGCGCCATGGCGGTCCACCGTGAAGCTGCCGGCGGGCAGGCGGAGCAGGCTGGGGGCTGGTTTCTGGAAAAGGCCTAGGAATCCCATAGAGCCAGCACCTTCCTGGTCATTTCGCGGACCTGCGGAGCGGCCATGGAATGCCTCCAGCCAAGGCAAAAATCCATGCCGCCCTGCGAAGCCAGGGCCACGTGACGCTGAGGGCCTAGACCGTCGAGTTCCTCGAACGGGCCCGCCCAGAGGCGCTCACCCAGAGCGCGGAAGGCCGTCAAGGTCTGGCGGGCCCAGGCGGCCATGCGCTCGGGGTCTTCCAGGCCACGCGCGACGTGCGGCTGGTCCTGGCCGTTCTTGAGGCCCAGCAGGAATTCGATGCCTTCGACTTGGGAAATCCGAGCCAATGAGGAGGAGGCGGCGGGGTCCGATTGGGGGTCGGCGGTCTGGCCGCGGGATTCATCCAGGGCCTGGACCGATTCGAGAAGGAGCGCGTTGTAGGACTTATGGATTGAGCGCGGCCGCGCCGGGTCGGGGGGCAAGGTCTCGAAATGACCGGCTTTCCAGGTCAGGATGTTCAGGAAGGCTTCTTCAGCCTTGAGGCCACCCGCCTCGGCGTCAATGAGCTCTCCATTCTGGATCCAAATCCTGCCGGTGAAGACCCCGTTGGAAATGCGGAGGACGGAGGAGCTCATCGACATGCATTCGAGTTGGACGATATCGACCAGGCTCTTGCTCTGGAGGCCGCGAAACCCGGGCTGCGCATCCGGCCCGAGCAGGGATTCCAGACACTCCAGAAACATCTGGATCTCCTGCTCCGTGCCCGGCTTGTTCCAAAACAGGTCCACCCCCAGGGCATAAGCCCTGGAACGGAATTGTTCGTCGAGGACCGAAGTCAGGGCGACGGTGCGCAGTTCCGGGAACTTGCGGCGGACGATGGAAAGGACCTGCAAACCATCCATCTTTGGCATTTTCAGGTCGCAGATGAGCAAACGGTACGGGTCGGCCTCCAGCATTGCCAGGGCCCGCGCGCCGGAGGAGGCGGTGCGGATAAGCGGCTTGCTGGGCAATTGCGCAAGGATCTCGCGGTACATGTCCAGCAAGTCTGGATCATCATCCAGCAGCAGGATTCTATGACGAGCATCCATTGTCCAATATTGATCGGCGCCGTTGTCTCATTACGAATCACCTCGCTACCGCGAAGCGAGCTTGCCAACCATGTAGCAAGGTCCATTCCGTTGCGCGCCGAACACCGCCGAAAGCTGAAAATCCCGCACAACCACAAAAACCGCCGCGGGAAAGGGCGTCTATGGATGGGACACGCTGTGTCTGTGGAAAAAACACCGGGGAACAAACCAGACTGGCATGTTTCCTGCCATTCATTTGCCCGAAAGCAGCGAAACGCAGTGAAGTCAAATGGAGTAACATGTTAGGATTCCTGAAGAGTTTCCTGGGAAGACGGGGCGGAGCGCCCAATGGCGACCACCTCGATTTAGCGCCTGATACCGCCCAGGCTCCCGCCGAGACTCCAACCCCTCTGTCGGCGATTGGGCCATTACCGGGTCCCGCGCCGGGCAGGCTCTCGCCGGAGGCGGGAATAGAGCTGGCCCTGGATGCTATCCTCAAGGAGTTGGCTCCTGAGCTGAGGCCAAAGCTAAGGTCCGCTGACACGACCGATATGACCGTAATGGTGCCGCTGGATCGGGTACTCTCCCAACTCTCACGCGGGGCCGTCAGGATCACCTTTGGAGAATTGCGCCGCGCAGCGCCACAGGCCTTCGTTCCAGGTCCGGAGCGTGACCAGGTGCTGGTCACCCTGCCGCTGGCGGAGGTTTTGGCCAAGCTCAATCCGGCCTTGATCAAGCGGCGCAGGGTGCAGAAACAGGTGGAGGTCCCGCCCGAGATTGTCAGCCCCTTCGATCCGGAACGCCGCCGCCTCAATGGCTCGATCGGCTTGAGAGCGGAAGCCGGTCCGCTCCCCGCCCCTGTTCCGCCGGGACTGGCCGTGTCTCAACCCCGGCCGACAGCCGAGCTTCCCCCCTCGCCCCTGGACTTCGACCGCCGCTCCCTTGCTCCCCGCCCCAGGCTCTCCGAGCCGGTCTCCAGCCCATCGCCCGCTGACCACCGAACTCCAGCCTTGCGCTCTGTCCCCGATTCAAGCCCCACTCCCCCGCCCGCTCAAACCGCCTCCCCCCAATGGTCGCCAGGCGCCGGGGCCAGTCCTACGCCTCCGTCCGCCGCTTCGCCCTCCATTCCCGCGGAAAGAGTGAGGACTGACCCCGCCCCGGAGCCCTTTACGATGACATTGGCGCCTCTGGCGCAAAGCTGGCCCGACGCCATCCGCGCGCAGATTGCGCAGCTTGGTTCTTTCGATGCGAGGCTCTCCATGCCCGCCGATCTGGTTGAGGGGGCGCTTCGGCAGGGTCGGATCCTCTTTAGTTGGAGGGCGTTGCGGGGCTGGATTACGCCGCAACTGCCGCCATCGGCCCTGGATGAAACCATGCTGGAACTGCCACTGCGGGTCGTGGCCCCGCTGTTTCTTGCCCGCCGCAAGGTGGCCGGCCAACCGCAAAAGCCGATTCCGGACCAAACCATTCCCAACCTCTTCTTCGGCTCTCCAAGGCCCAGTCCGGCACCTGGACATGATGGCACGGCTCTGGCCGAGGAGAAGCGGGCGGAAACCCAACTCCATGGCCACAATGGCAGTGGCAAGGCCCTCACGTCCCAGGAGGCGCCGCCTGCGCACAGACACGCCACGCCAAATGAGGTCGTCTCGCGGGCCGCCGGTCTGGAGGGGGTGGCGGGAGCGCTGCTCGCCCTGCCGGATGGACTGCTGGTCGCCAGTCAACTCCAGGAGGATGTCAACGCCGAAGCCTTGGCGGCATTCGTCCCCCAAATCTTCTCCAAAGTCGCCCAATGCACCAAAGAGCTCCATCTGGGAGACCTGCTGGAGATGAGTTTCGTCGTCGGGAACACCCCTTGGAGAATCTTTCGTGTCAATTCCATCTTTTTCGCCGCATTCGGGCGAGGGGGAGTGTCGCTGCCTGGAGGGGAGTTGAGGGCGCTGGCGGAAGAACTGAACCACAAACCGAAATAGCTTATGGCCATCATTAATCAGGCTACCAAGGAACTGCAGGTCAAAATCGTCTATTACGGACCCGCCATGGGCGGCAAAACCACCAACCTGGTCCAGGTCCACGATCATGTCCAGACCGCTGTCGGCAACAAAGGCAAGCTCGTCTCGCTGGCAACCAGCTCCGACCGGACGCTGTTCTTTGACTTCCTTCCCATCGAGGCGATGTCGATTAAGGGATTTAAAGCCAAGTTTCAGCTCTACACCGTCCCGGGCCAGGTTATCTACAACACCACGCGCCAACTCGTGCTCCGCGGCGTCGATGGGGTCGTGTTTGTCGCCGACTCGCAATATGAGAAAATGGCCGAGAACGTGGAGAGCTTTGCCAACCTGGAGGAAAACCTCAGGACATTAAAACTCAATCTGTGGAACATTCCCTATGTGCTCCAATACAACAAGCGCGACCTGCCCAACGCCGCGCCGGTGGACTACATGGAATTCCTCCTCAATAACCGCGACGTCCAGGCGCCCTCGTTCACCTCGACCGCCCACCGTTGCGAAGGTGTTTTCGAGACACTCAATATGATCACCCGAATGCTGCTCCACAGATTCGTCAACCAGGGTGCCCCGCAGTACGCCTGACATGTCCACCCTCCCTCAACTCATCGAGGAAGACATCCGGCAACTGGATGAGGCCCTGCGCGAACTGCTCGCTCGAACCGAGGCCACCACCGGGTTGGTCATCGACAAAGGCGGTTTTCTCATCGCCAGCCAGGGCGAGGCGCGCCAGTTCGATCTCACCAGCCTCGCCGCCCTGGCGTCCGGCGCCTTCATGGCCAACCAAACCATCGCCAGCCTCGTCCACGAGACCCATTTCACCAGCGTCTATCAGCAAGGTGAGAATTTTAGCATGTTGGTCACGGCCGTCGATGCCTACTGCCTCCTGGTGGTCATCTTCGATGCCCGCGTCAATGCCGGTCTGGTGAAGTATTTCGCCGGTCCCGCCGCTGCCCGAGTCGCCCGCCAGATGCTTATCGCCCGCGCCCGTAATCCCGCCTGTGGACTGGACCTGTCCGAACTCAATCTGGCCGATACGGCGGAGTTGTTCAGAAGGAAGGCATGAGCGCTTGCACCATTTGCGATTTTAGATTTGCGATTTGTCAGAGTCGCGGACCCACTTTTTGCGGCTCAAAAACGCACTCTGTGACTCGCGTCTTGTCCCCCGACGGGACTCGTGTCATCCGGTGATCGCTCGCTTTGATCCTCCTTTATCGGAGAGATCGATCGGCGCCGGGTCGAGGCCAGAGCCGCTGAGCAATCCTGAAGTAGGCCCAGAGCGGCCCAACCGCGCCGCGCTGGCGCAGACGTTCGATAATGCGGGCATAGCCACGACCGGGGTCGCCTGGAATCCAGCTTGGGGAGCGGCGCGAGAACTCCTGCAACCGCTCGAAGACTGCCTCGGTCGTTAGGTCGGGAGACAAATAATAGGCCGGCTCCAGCAGGTCGGCATCCGGGGCCAGCATGCCCTCCGCGACAGCGCGTCGAGAAACATCCGTGCCCGGATAAATCCGCATGCCGACCACCGCCATGAAAACCGCCTCCGGCAAATGCCGCGAGTTCTCAAAGGATTTCTCGAGGGTCTCCTTCGTTTCCCCCGGCCCGCCGCAGATCAGGAAATGGCAGTATTCGATCTTCTCGCGCGCCGCCATCTCGCTTGAGTGGCGGAGGTCGTCGAAGCAAAGGCCCTTCCGATAAGAGGCCAGGACTTCGTCGCAAAGGCTGTCGGAACCAAACTCGATGTGCGTCAGCCCGGCACGGGCCATGAGTTTCATCAGTTCCGCCGTCAAGCCTTGCGGACGCAAAAAGCAGCTCCAGGAAATCTTGGCGCCGCGCCGCAGCACCGCCTCGCAAATCTCCGCCACGTGGCCGGGTGTGGAGTTGAAAACCGAGTCCACGATGAACGCGTGCTTTGCCCCCAACCGGCGCAACTGCTCAAACTCTTCCGCCACTGCCTTCGGGATTTGTTCTGCTTGCGAAAAAAATTATACCGCTGCCGCCTAATTTGGCTAGCCGCTGCGGAGTGGAGGGCGAAGAGCCCACAGGAACGAGCACACGAGCTCAGTAGAGACCCTGCGCGCTTGACGACCAGTTCTTGACCTTACCGCCCTTATCGAAATTGACGATCAGTTGCTGGATCTTGCCACCGGCGACAGTGTAAAAGGGGATGAAGACCTTGGCCGAATCGCTGTAGCGCCAGGATTCCTCGCCATCGCTGTTGACGGAGGTACCCGCTGGATTTCCGAGAGCCGTGCGCACTTCCTCTTTGGTCATACCGACCTTGAGGCGCTGGTCAAGAGGCCGAGTGTCCTTCGCTACAGCGGGGCGCTCTTGTGCCCCTTTGTCTGTGGCGCAGCCGCAGAGGACGAGCAACGACGTGGATACGAGGAGACTGGTAACAATTGCTTTCTTCATAGTTCGATTAGGTTTTTGAACATTATTGCGAGGCAAAGCCAACCTTCGCCAGTGATGGGCGAGATAGTAAGTGCTCAGGCGAGTGCGTCAAGGAGTTACACATTCTCAGACCGCATGAAGTTGCTGGGGAGGGCGGGCGAGGTGCCGTGTGGTGAGGCGGGTTGTGCCATTGCTTGAGCTTGCGCCGGAGTGTTGTTTCTGAAATGCGTGAGATTGCGGGTCGTGTTTGGGGTGGGATGGGGTCCGAAAGAAGGCGCCCCCAAGTCAAGCCGCCACGGTTCTGAATTCCTTCCCATCCCGGTTGCAGATCATTTGTGCCGCATACCGGCCCGAAAGGGCTGCCGAGGGCAGTCCACCACCTGTCTCAATCCAATGGCCGGCCATGAAAAAGCCATCCAGCCCAGGCAGCGCCCGCGGCAGGCGCCGGCCCAGGGTTCGCGGCGTCGGCAGCCACCCCTGAATACTGCCCTGCCAGTTGCCGGTGAAGCGTGCGAAGGTAGCGGGAGTCGCCAGGTCGGCCTGCTCGATTTGACGACTGAGACCGGCAAATCGCCGGTCGAGGACGGCGCCGATTTCCTGGAGCAGCGCTTGTTTCTTCTGGGCGTAAGAGTCCGGATCGCGTTCTCGGAGATTAGCCCAGTAATCATAGCGGCTGGCAAGTCGGACGATTAGAATGCTCTTGCCGGCAGGACAGAGGCCGGAGTCGGAACCAAGAACTGCGACCTCCAGCCGCTTATGCCGGGTGGTGTCATCTACCTGGAGCGGGGGGCTCAGCGGCAGGCTGATCGCCGAGCAGATCTCCGGAAAGGTTCGATTGACGCCCAGGGAGGCCTGGAGCACCGCTGGAAAAACCTCGCCATGGCGATAGGCATAGCGGCTTGCTTTGTTGAGATAACGGCCTTCAAGCATTTTGAAGAGGGTGGCGCGACCGTCGGCACAAGACACGACGACGGTGGCCGGAATTCTCGTTCCGTCTGCGCATCGCACGCCGACCGCCCGGTTGTCTTCCACGATTACGGAAACCACTCGGGTGTTGCAGCGTATGGCACCGCCGAGCCGGGCGTACCGGCGGGCTATCGCCCGCACAAAAGCGCGAGAGCCACCAACCACGTAGCCGGCATTCCTACGTGCTCTCCATCCCAGCACCATGACCAAAACGAGGGCGGACATGCGGCCATCCCCAGCCAGAGCCTCCAGGGTCTCACGCAGGAAGGGGTTCCGGTAGCCCGCCAAATAAGCACCTAACCCCTTGTTCTTCCATCTGAGGAGGGTCATCAAAATGGGAAAATATCGTATCAGGACCTTTATCCTCTCAAGCGTGCTCAACAACTCCAGCGGCTTGTCCAGCGGTTCCAGCGGCGCGCAGATTTTGGCGGCGCGGACGAGCTTGTCAATCCGCGAGGCGTCCTCCGGGGCGAACTCCTTGGCGTCCCTTGAGAACTGCTCCAGGTCTGGTGAAACCGAAAGAACCCTTCCGTTCGCGCTCTCGACCCGCAGGAATTCGTCATCGTTAATGACCTGTCGGCCACCCAGCGCGCCCAGTTCGCGCCAGATCCGGTGAAACTTGGATGAGGGATGGGTGCCGAGCAGCCAGCGCAAACAGCCGTCGAAGACATAGGGTCCGCGGTCCCAAGCTACGCACAGGCCGCCCGGAAGCGGGTTAGCTTCCAGGATTTCCGCTTCGTAACCGTTCATCTGCAGGTAGCAGCCACAGGCAAGCCCCGCGACGCCGGCGCCAATGATGACAACTCTCATCCGTGGCGCACCTTTCCACTGGGGGTCAAATCAAGTTCGCTGACAAACTCAAGTGAGGCCGGAACCTTGTGGCTAGAGAGCCGATGGCGGCAAAAGCGCAGAATCTCCTCCCCCATGGGGCGGGTCCCGTGCCGCAACTGAATCTCTGCGTGGATGGTTTCTCCCAGTTGCGGGTGAGGGCGGCTGAACACCCGCGAGCGCAGCACCGCCGGATGCTGGTCCAACACGCCGGCAATTTCCTCTGGAAAAACCTTGTGCCCGGCGATGTGAATGACGGAGGAAGCCCGTCCGTCCAGCACGATCCGGCTGCCGCTGTCACGGTGGCCGAGGTCACCGGTTAGGAACCAGCCGTCGCACAAAATTTCCTTGCACAACCGAAGGGGGCTCAGGTAGCCGGCAAACATGCCGGGCCCGCGTAGAACGAGTTGCCCGGTGCCGCCCACCGGTAGCGGTTTCATCGTTTTGTCCACAATCATAGCCTCAAATCCTGGAACAGGCCGACCGATTGCTTCGGGATGTTCCGCTGCCTCGACAGTGTTCTGAATGGGAAGTCCGACTTCAATGATGCCAAAGCCCTGTGACACCGGAACGTGATACCTGGCATAAAAACTTTGTGCCACCTGCGGATCAAGCCGGCTTGAGACGGACATCACTCGCTGGAGGGAAGCGGGCAACATGCGGCCTGACCGTTCGCTGACTAACATACGCACGTGCATTGGGGTCACGTAAAGAAACGTGGCCTGGCGTTTTTCAGCCGTGTTCAAGATGCTCTCGGCCAGATAATCGGGATTCACCACGACTGTTGCCCCGGCCTCGAGATAGAGGATGATGGAGGCGTAAAAGTGGTATGCCATCGGCAGGACCCAGAGGATTCTGTCTTCGCAAGTTAATCTCAGTCCGGCGTTGGCGACGCGGGTGCGCTCCAGCACGCCCTGATTCGTCAGTACCACGCCTTTGGACTGGCCGGTTGTTCCCGATGTGAACCGCACAAACGCGGCATCCCTGATTTGTGGCGCGAGTGCCTCTTGTGGACCTTCCAGCCGTGTGAAGCGCAACCCGTTGCCGCCTGGATTCTCCAAAGGAATGGTCTTGCCGGGTTGGGCTGCGCCGTTGCCGTCCTCGAGAATGACACACAACGGCGCACGCGCTAGCATGTCCACCAATTCTGGCGGTCTCATCTGGTGGTGGATTGGCATGATGACTGAGCCGCAGCCCAGTGCCGCCAAGGCTCCGATGACGAAGGCGCGTCCGTTACGCACCCGCACGCCTATGCCCTGCCTTTCGCGCAGGCCCAGACGGTCAAGCTGAACGCGCAGCGCTTCGACTTCACGCCAAAGCGAGCGATAATCCAGCGGACCGGCGGCATCGATGATGGCGACGCGATCGGGCCATTGCTTGGCGGATTGGGCAAGCGTTTCAAAAACGTTCATCGTCAACTTGTAAAGGCCTTAATCCCGACGTTCCTCTTCATCTTGATCATCGCTCGGTCTGGTGGCTCCGGATGGCGGCTATGGCATCATCCAGCGAACGGCGGGAAGCCTGGAAAGCGGCAGCCGTTCCCGCCGCCCAACCGGTCGCCATTGCCGTGCCAACGACGCGGGCCGAACTCATTGCTCCCGGGGTCGCGGAGAGACAGCGACCGGCCACAAACAAGTTGTCCAGCTCCGCCGGACGCAGACAGTCGAGGGGAATTTCGTAGTAATCGCGTTCTGCAAAATAGGTCATCTCCGGCTGCGGACTCTTTGTCCAACGCTCCATTGGCCACGAAGCACGGGCGATGCCCGATGGAAGCTTCTGGCAGCTCAGCACGTCATCGTCTGTCAGCCGGGCGCGACCCGAGAGCCGGCGGCCCGAGCGGACGCCGAGTTGCGGAGCAACCGAATCAAGGCGCGCACCGCGGCAGGCGGCGACGTTCTGAACCAGGAATCGATGGAGTGGCTCCAGCAGGGCACGTGCCTCGCGTTCGGCATCTGTGACCTGTTGCCAGGGCGCGCGGTCAGGATCGGAAGGCAGCAAACCCAATTTCAATGCGAGACGGCCATTCGCAGCGCTGCCAGGAACGAGCGATAGGCGCGCGCAGAGCGCCGGCAAAGTCTTGTTTTCGACGGCCTGGTGCAATTCTCGCCTCACCTCAAGCAGGCTGCGTTGCGCCAGGCCTGGATCCACGTTTTCCAAGACAAAGACCAACGCGGGCGCTTGGTCCCCGCCCCCGTTTTCTAAACTCACGCCAGCCAGAGCGGCGGCGGTCGCCTCGCCGGTGCAATCTGCCACGGCCCTCGGATGAAAGAGAAGCGGTTCGTTCCACGCCAGGGCGCGAACCTGATTTAGTCGTCTGCCTTCAACCTGCGCTTCCGCTACCGTGGCGTGCAGCACCGAGGTGACACCTTTGGTTTCGCTCACCATGACATCCGATAATCGAGCGAAGGCAGGTGGAGCGTACGGCAACACCCAAAGACCAGTGTCCGTCACCCGAAGGGGTTTCGCGCTGGCAGCGCGCTGCAGTCGGAGGGCGAATTCCTGTGCAAAGCCATCGCCGACAGGCATCGCCTCCGCGCCCGCTGTGTCACGCAGATAAAGTCCGCAGATAGTTCCAACTTGCGCGGTGGTAGCCAGACCGCCGAGAAATCCATAGCGCTCCAACAACACGACTTGTGCCCCGGCGCGTCCGGCCGCCACCGCCGCTCCGATACCGGCCGCGCCGCCGCCGATGACCAGCACGTCACAGGAAATGGTCTTGGTTCGAGCGGCGTCTTTCACGGCAGTACCCGTCGCACATACCCGCCATAGCCGCGAATGTACTTCCATTGAGGCCGCACGTTCAGGAGGACTGATACCTTTTGCCCATAGCGAACGACGGTTTTCCGCCAGTCGGCCGGCGAAGTCCATTCCGCGCGCCGCCGCGTGACGCGGTCCAGCCGCTTTTCGGTGTCTTCGGCCAGATAAGGCGAGAGATAATATGCGGGCTCGAAAAGATCATGGTCCGCTTTCACCTGACCCTCGTCCACAGCGGTCCGGGCGATCGGGGTGCCTTCGTAGACGCGGATGCCCACGGTGGCAAACACGGCGTTGGCTGTCGCGCAGCCGTTCAAAAAGCTTTGTGTGTCCTCGACATCTGCCCAGGTTTCGCCGGGGCCACCGAATAGCAGGTAGATGGCAAAGGGCAGACCCGCATCGCGCGCCGCCTGGAGGGCGGTCCGGGTTTCCGGCTGGCCAAACGGTTTATTCAAGGCGGCCAGCATCTTGTCCGAGGCCACGTCCAGTCCGAACTCCACGCCGTCACAGCCGCCCTCCCTCATCGAGTAGGCGAGTTCCGCGTCGAAGCCGGTCGGGTTGCAGAACGCCGACCAACGGACGCGCAGACGGCGACGCCGCAGTTCGCGGCAGATGGCCAAGGCATGGTCGCGCGGGTGGTTGAAAACGCTGTCCACAAAAAAGAAGTCGCGCAACTTCCATTCGGTGGCCACAACGGCAATCTCCTGGACCACGGCTTCCGGCGGCCGGAGCCGGTAACGGCGGCCTTCGAGTTGGGGATAAATGCAGTAAGCGCATTTGAACGGACAGCCGCGTTTGGTTTGCACACCCACAAATCCCCCTCGTCTCAAGTAGCATCTATAGGCGCACAGGTCGTGGGCAGGCGGCGGCAATTCGGCCAATCGCTCGACCGCTTTGGATGGAAGAGCACTGCCGGAGCTGCGGCCATTGCCAGCGCTGATAACACCGTCAATTCCTTCCAAAGACATCCCAGCCTCCAGCCGGTTCAGGACTTCCGAAAACGCGCGCTCGCCCTCCCCGACGACGCCGCAATCGGGCTGCAACCGCCGGATCCAGCCTTGCGGCGACACTGAGAATCCGCTCCCGCCCAGAATCAACGGCCCTGGAAAATGTTGCCGCACGAGGCCTGCCAACTCTCTCACCTCCTCAAAATAGGAACGCGGCGCGAAGGACCAGCAGTTGTCCAAGTTGCGGATGCCGAAAGCCACGGCTTGAAATTCATCCGCCGCCAGTGCTGCACGTAGCGCCCGTTCCGGGGCCGACACCAGTCCCAAGTCCAAAAACTTTACTTCATGCCCGGCGCTCCGGGCGGCGGCGGCCGCGCAGAGCGCTCCCAACGGCGCGACGGGATAAGGCGAATTCTCCCGGTTCGTGGCCACCAAGAGCACCTTCATGCTAATTCCTCCTCCAAAAGACTGCGGCGCAGGTCCCCTTCGAGCGCGTCCACTTCGGCGGGGGTTAAACAATCATCAACCCACGACAACTCGGCCGAGAGCCGGCCGCCGAACCGCAAAAACAAAACTGTCAAGCCGGGCCAGCGCCAGCATGGAATCAAGTGGGTCGCCTCCAGAATCGGGCCGCCGAACAGTTCCGTCATGCCGCGACAGATTTCGCCCGAATCCGAGAAGCTCAAAGAAGCGACCTTGCCGCGGGTCGGCTTGCCTAAGTAATGCACGTAATACCAGAGCGGCAGCGGCTTGAACATTTCCAGCGCCGCCATGCAACGTTCTGGAAAGCGGTCACGGATTTGATCGGTCATTTGCCGGCTCAATTCGCCAACAATGTCGCGCATGCGTCCGGCACGTTGCGGTTCGACGCGGTAAAATAAAATAGAAAGATGATTGGAAAAGATCGGCCCTCTTGCTCCATGTCGGCGGGTGTCATGCGGCACGGGAACCAAATAAGCCCCGTCCTTGTTGCCGCGCCCCATGGCGATGGTGTGCAGGGCGCGAATAGACGCCGCCAGGAAAAAATGGCCGCGCCGAAAACCAGCGGTGATTCCCTGACTGCGCGTGTCAATCCGCTCCGTGTCCTCATTGGTAAATTGAATTATGCGACGGTGGTTGCGCAAAGGACCGGCCCGGGGTTTTCGCGGGACGAGGCTGAAAAGCGGTTCTTTGCCGCTTTCGTGGAGCCACTTCAAGGAACCCCTCGCCTGTTTGGCATTTGACAACCAGGTGACTGTTTTGCGGCCAGTTTGGCGAGGACTGATAAAGTCCTGAATGCCAGGCGCCCCATCCGTTGCGGCATCCGAGTTCAGATGCGTTAACAGCAAATCCAAGCCGCGCGCATCAAGTAGAGTGTGGTTCCAGGAAAGGAATAAATGGCTTGTGCCATCGTCGTGACGCACCACGTCAAACGTCACCCCCGGCCCACGTGAGGCGTACAGCTCCCGTCCTAGGACGGCGCGCGGGAGCGTCCTCGGCGTTTCCGTGCCGCGGCTCTGATCGGGGTGTTCAAAAAAAATCTTCTTCGGTTCCGCCGTCCGCCACACAGGAGGCACCAGCGGCAGCCAACGGACAATGCGCGCGCGCGTTAGCCAATTCGCGATGGGCGATTCGGTGATGCGTCGGCGCAGCCGCTCCGTGTCGAAGCCCGGCCCCAGATGGATGACGGCACAACAGACATTGCCCGGTAGACCGAACTGCCGCATCCGGTAGTCCTGGCCGTGCATGAAGTAATCACCGGCGGCCAATCGAATCTGATGCGGCAGTTGAAGCATAGTCGGGGTTGGCCGGGAAGGTTAACTCGCGGACTCGCCGTTGCGGGCTAAGTCGGCGATGCAATTGGCCAGCGTGAACATGGAAGTCAGGTTCGCGCCCGTCAGGTGCGAATCCGGCACACGGACGCCAACGACGCGCTCGCAAAAGAGCAGGAGTTCCACGAGCGCAAAGGAATCAATGCCGGCCTGGGATAGCGGGCTGTTTTCGTCAAATTCCTGCCCCTCGGCGACGAAGTTGGTTCTCGCGAACTGGCAGAGTTGCGCGGCGATGTTCTCCGGATTCATTTCAGGATTCATCATTGGGTCTCCTCAGTGGCTAAGGTGTGGCTGGCAGCGAGACCGCAGGGAACGGACCGTCGGGGGCAAGGCCGATTCGGCTGCGGCCACTTGAACAGGCCGGGAAAACTGGCTACCGTCAACGCTCATTGTATGAGTATGACTTGGAGCGACATGGCGTCAAGCGCGGAAGTATGGGGTCGCGGCGCTCATTGTCTCAGCGGCTCCGCCACGGTGTAGTCCGGCGGTAGGTTCGTCTCGAACAATTTGGCATCCATCGGTCGGTTCAGCACCACGTTCGTGAGATCGTTTCGCAGGCTGGACCCATCGGCGAACCGCATCTCCGTGGTGGCAATGGTGAAATCGTTTGTGTGAAAGCCGATGATAATTTCACGGATGAATTTGCGGCCTGACTCGCTTCGGGGTTGAAGGGTCATTTGCAAAACCGAGTTCGTTACCTCCGCCGAAAGCAGGTGGAACTGTCGTTCCATTGTCGCCCGGTCGTGAGGGAGGCTGGCATCCAATAATGCGAATGCGTCCTTGAACGGGCCGGACGGCACGGCGTTGAGCGGATATTCTTCCGCCCGCTTCAAGCGCGGGTAAATGACGAGCAATTGGTCTGGCTGCCGCAGCACGATGGTCTGCACGGGCTGCCCCAGTTCCCACCGAAATTCGTCCGGCTTCACCCAGACTTTTCCAGGAGTCGTCAGCGGCTGGACCAGCACCCTGAGCGAGCGGGTCTGAATGAAGTCGGCGGACCAGCTTTGAATGTTGGTCTGCACGGCAAACCACTTGTCGAACTCCGCTTCATTGCTGGCGCCATGAGAGACGGCCACCGCCAGGACTGGCAACATGCACAGACACCACCGTGCCCACCGGTAAGAGGGGGGTCGCGCCCGCGTCTGGCTTTTTGTTTCGCACGGGCGGGAAATGAGTTCTGAGACAGCCGCAACGCTTGGCCCACGCAGATATGAACGAATTGATGCCATTGCTCACTATTGACTTTGCACTTTGAACTTTGAACCGTACAGCGTCCACCACGCCGGCAGGAGAAAAACAGAAATCAGCACGTTGGCGCCGATGCCTACGGCGCAGACTCTGCCCAGACTGGCCATGCCCGGATTGCTGGAGAACCCGAGCGACCCAAACCCGGCCACCGCCGTGCCCCCGCACAGGATCAACGCCCGCCCTACCGAACGCCTCACCACCGCGAGATCGCCGCCATGACGACGCAAAGCCAGTTGAATGAACAAGGTGTAATCCACGCCGGTGCCGAGGATCAACGGCAGGGCCATCAGGTTCATCAAATTCCAAGACCAACCTGCCAGCGTCATTGTGGCGAGCAGGCAAATGACGCTCAAACCTAGGACGGCTCCGCCCAACAGAATTTCCTTTGCCCGGCGAAACGCCAGCAAGAGTGACAACAGCACGAGCGCCATCATTGGCATTACGACGACCCACATTCGCGATTCCACGCGCTTGAGTGTGGCTTCGCCCAGCAATGTCCAGCCAGAAAGCAGCGCGTGATCTTGAGCCAGATGCTTGGACAAATCCGTCAATGCCGCATCGCCCGCGCTATGCGTGGCCGGATAAACTAGGCCCATCACGAAATCGTTCTTCGGCGTCCGTGCGACGAATCGTTTGAGCAGCCATTGGCTGAGATGATTGGTCGGCCAGAGGACGCCCGCGCTGTCGCTGGCTTGTGCCCAACTCCGCACCAGTTCCTCGGTAAGAACCAACGCGTTCGTGTTGAAGCCTTCAGCCAACGCCGCATCGCGGAGCTGGGGGCCTTTCGTTCCGAGAATGGCGGCGGTTTTACGATTGACGCCTTGATATTCCGCGCGCGGCCAGAGGGCGGCTGGCAACAAGTACCGCCCAATGAGACGGTGGTCCTTGGCGGCATCCAATAATTCTTCAGCGTTCGTGAGTCGGCGATAAACCTCCGATTCGTCATGCCCGGAAACAATCAGCCACAGCGGCTGCGGTGGCAGGCCGAGTTCCGTGGTCATTTCCTCCATAGCCGTTTGCGCCTCGCCGTGCTGTGGCTGCAAGGCATTTCCACTCCGGTCAATTCCCGGACGTCGCACACACACTACCGCACCCGCACCGAGGAGAATCAAACCTGTCAACAGCAACGCGAAACCGGAATGCCCAATGCTCCCGGTCGATTCGTTGGCCGTCGGTTCCCGCGCCGCCACGAAATAGTTCCACCACCGGAGAGGCGGTTGATTCGGACGAGGCTTCCGGCGCTCGGGGAACAGGGGCGGCAAGTAAATCATCACCATCACCAGAGCCGACAATGCGATGCCTATGGCCACCAGGGTGCCGAGTTGGCCAAGGCCGGGCAGTCCGCTGCAATTCAAAGCCAGGAACGCGCTCGTCGTCGTGATGGCTGCCCAGAGAATGCTCGGCGCAATGACACGGCGGATTTCCGGCACGCTCAGTTGCGGATGCGCCAGGGCTTCCTGGTAATGCACGACGGCGTAGTCCACCGCCAAGCCCAGCAGCACGGCGGCGAAGCCCATGCTCACCACGCTGATGGTTCCCAGCACCAGCCCGCCCAACGCCAGAGTCGCGCCCATGATCAGCATCAGCAGCGCCAGTAGCCAAAGCATCGGACGCAAGCGCCGATGCACCAGCCAGAACAGCAGCGCAATGATCACCGAGGTCGCGCCCACCGAGTGGCTCATGTCGCGTTGCATGCTACTAGCGATCTCCCTGACGAAGACCGGACGACCGGTGTAACGAACTACCACACCTTTCCAAGCACCTTTTTCCTGGCCGGATTTCAGTTTATCCAGGACGGCGCGAATCGCCTTCAACCAGCCTTCGCATGGGTGATAACCGGTCAGGTCCACGGCGGATTCCACATATAGCACGCGGAATTTGCCGTCGGCGGAGGCGAACATCTGCTGGTCTTGGCCGCCGGAAAAGCTGGTGAGGTTTGTCAATGCCGGCATCATCAGCAAATCGAATGGATCAAACTCGCGGCGCGCCAAATCCATTGGCGACATAGATGTGGCGAGCACTTGCTTGGTTTGTTCCAACACCGATCTGAGATGGTCAGCCGCCAGCCGGTTGGTGAGCGTGTCAAAATCTTTTGGCGCTTGGTTAAACCACAGCCAGCCGAGCAGCTCACCCAATTGTTCGGGATGTTCCATCCAGGGCGGCTGCCACGTCACATCCTCAACGAGATTGGTCTGCAGCCGCAAGAAGTGTGCCAGTTCGCCCGCCAGTCGCTCGGCCGTTTCCGCATCCGGCGCCCGCATCGTAAGAATCAACTCGCGCGCGTCGGTGAAATGCTGCTGATAGAGTTTAAGACCTTGAACCGCTCGCTCGTCCGGCGGCAATAGGTCAAGGACGTCCACATCGAAACGCAGCCGCCACAGGCCGAGGCCAACAGCAACGAGCAGAAAAACCCACCACCAACACCTCAGGAATGAACTCACGATGTAACGTATCCCTCCACAGATCCACCAGCCCGGGCGTTTTCCAGCCGCCAGCCACCATCAGCTCTTTGATCGAAACGTAACGGTGGCGGGAGCGTTTCCCCTGCCAGCGCTTCTAGGATGAACTCGTTCATATAGGCACCGCCCGCCATGGACGGGGGAACGAATCCGCTAGCCAGCGATTGGGCCTGGCAAAACCCAACCGCGCCTTCAGCGAGGGCGGCTACACAGCGGAGCAACGTTGGCGCGTTCGCCAGGTGAAGACGAACCGGGCAACGAATACGAGGAAGATAGGCGAGGTCTTTTATGTTCATGCAGTTTTCAGGTTCAACTTCGAGCCGGAATCCTCCGCGCGTCAGCTCCGTTTGCCCGCTCCGCCGATCCCGCTACTCCGGCGCGAAGATTATCAGAGCGGTTCTGACGGTGTCAAGATGCCGACTACTGCCGTTTCATGCGGCCAGGTACCGCGCCCGGGGGTGCGGGACAAAACTCTTCGTAGGGCGGGTTGGCAGCCTGCAAGTCTTCAACTGGCCGGCCGCCGGTGGGCAAAACCGCAGGTTGCCGACCTGTGAAATACCCGTGCGCCGGGACCCGTCTGCGCTACGGACTGAGGAGTGTCCTCCCCGCCCAAGTAGCCGGAGATCCGTGAAGATCCTGGTCAAGCGCCGGCTCTTCGGACAGGATTCCACCGCATGAGCCAGTCCCAAATCCCTAACGACCAAATCGATGCCCCCTGGAAGATTGCCATACAAATCTTCCTGGAGCCTTTCCTCAGGCTGTGCTTCCCCGCCGTCCACGCCCTAATCGACTGGAGCCGTCCGTTTCGATTCCTCGACACCGAATTGCGGAAGCTTGCCCCCGACCACGCCCAAGGGGGATCCTTGTGGACTGCTTGATACAGGTCTGGCTGCTGCATGGGTGCAAGGCCCAGCTCTACATCCACGTGGAGGTGCAACCCCAACTCCAGAGGGAGTTCCCAGAGCGGATGTGGATCTATCACTACCGGGTGGTGGACAAATTCGGGCCCAACGTGATCAGCCTGGCGGTGCTAGCCGACGCGGAACCCAACTGGCGGCCCAACGTGTACCACACGGAGATGGCGGGGTGCATCCGGCATTTTGAGTTCCCCATATTCAAGCTGCTGGACTTTGCGGACCCAATCGGGGTGTTTGAGCAGACGGGCAATCCCTTTGCGCTGGTGATTGCGGCGCACCAGGCGGCGTTAGCCACACGGGGCAAGCCGGAGCTTCGCTACGAAGAGCGGTTTCGGCTGTTGCGGCTGTTGCGGCGTAGGGGATTAAGCAAGGACGAGGTTGGGCACTTGACGCGGCTGCTGACGTGGCTCACGCGCTTGCCTCGGGAAATGGAATTACGGTTTGTGGAGCAATGGAATAAGCTGCCTGGTAACGAGCGAGTTATGACAATCGACGATCTGACGACCCCGTGGGAAGAGTTTGCGATGGAAAAGGGCCTCGCCAAGGGCCTGGAGGAAGGCCGCACCAAGGGCCTGGAAGAAGGCCGTGCCAAGGGTGTGGCGGAGGGCCTGCTGGAGGCGCGTCGGCAGGATGTCCTGGAGGCGCTGGAGGCGCGCTTTGGTGCGGTGGCGGAACGGGTTCGTGAGCAGGTGCTGGGCCTGACTGACGAGGCGGACCTGCGCCAAGCGCATCGACTGGCTATAACGGCGCCCACGGTGGAGGCGTTTTGGGCGGCGTTTTGATAACCCGGATTCCTGTCCCACTTTTGCGCATGTCATCGAGAGTCCTTCGTCTCATGCATGCTATGGCTTTGTAACAGCCCCTGAAATGTGGGTCGCACCGGCCAAGATGCCCAGACCGTGTCCGAGGCTATTGCAGCCGTACGGTGGCCAGGCCGAAGGCGCGAATGGGCACGCTGATCGTATCCTTCCTTATCAGGAGAGGCCCTTGTAAGTCTTCCACCAGGTTGCAGGCCGTCGCCTTGTCCGCCCGCAGATGATCGAGATGAACGTGGGCGGTGAGAGAGCGACCGCCGACTTCCCAAAAGCGCAGGACCAAGCCTTCGCCAATATCGGGCTTTTTGGCGGCCGTCAGCAGCACGTCCGGTTCCGAGACCTGGACCAGGCTGGCGGCTCTCCCAGGCAGTAGTCCCTGCGGATTCGGCCCCGTGAGCACCGGTTGGAGGGGATTTGATGCCGCCCAACCGAACCGGGCCGAAGCCGGGTTGTCATGGCGTGCGCGGCTGGAGATGGAGAAGCGGAAAGTGAATTGGCCACCCTGTTCGGCCTTATAATTGGTGTGCCAGTAGTTGTTCATGACATAGGCGTAGAGATGGCCGGTCTTCATCGGGAGGCGGGTCTGCCATTTGGCGCGATTGATGTCTTGGAAACAGACCAGCGGCGCATCGGGCGTGGCCCACGTGATGGCGGTCCGCGGACTGGACACCTCGACAAAGTCCTGCACGGCAAACCAGTCCAGGCAAGCGCCCGGGAGCATGTCGGTATTGGCATCGACGATGCCGTCGGGGCATTCGTAGCGGAAGGTGGGGTTGTCGGCCTGGAAGGGGAAGGCGAAATAGACGGCCTCCTTTTTGTCGGTCTGTGTCTTGGTGACACGGTTGAGGATATCGACCCGCGGGAGGTCGTTCCAGAGGGTGACTTCGGTGACCAGGCGCGGAGTCATGACGGTGGAGCTCTCGATAATCATCCGCTCGCCGAGTTGGCCGAGGCGGACACGGCGCAACGTGGCATTGGCCGGCGTAAAAACCGTCAGTTTGGGTTCCGGTCCGTTCGGGTTCATGACGATGCGGCTGCCATCCCCACCGGCGACATAGAGGTATTCGTTGAGACGGTAGGGCGCCCTGGCATCGACCAACTCCCGGCCCAGCCGTTTGTCAAAAAGGCTCGTCATCGCCCCCGATACCGGATCAAACCGAACGCGGTAGAACGGACTTTCCAGGGTCGTGCCGGGGTCCGGCTCAACGCGGGGCTGGCTGCCGTCTGTCTTCGGCGCGAGCTTGAGAACGCGGTAGCCGCAAGGCGGGACGTTCTTGACCAGCAGGAGAGTGCCATTGGAATCGTTGCAAGAGCGAATATCCGGGTTGGCGACGCACAGGCCCGGCGGGAGCTTCACGTCAACCACGTCCGTCCGGGGCCAACTCGCCGAATTGATGACCACCAGCGAACGTGCGCTGGTTTTGACCAGTGAAGACAGGGCCGAGACGCCCTGCCCGAGCAAGGAATTGGCCTGCCGGCTGGCATCGTGGGCGAACTGGGCTTTAATCTTCCATTGCTGCCGGGTGAAGGCGCTGTCGGGCTGGCTGATGGAACAATAAGCGCCCCACGTATGTTCATCGTATAGAAGGGAGTTGCGCCAGGCGGCGTTGATTGCCTGCGCCGGATAGGCATCGCCGGGCTGGATGTATTGCGCCAACGCCAGGCATTTTTCAGCGCGAGTCAGGGTCTGCTCAGCATCGCGGCAGAGGGTGGTCTCCTGGGCGGATGAACCGGCGCCGTCTTCCCAGTAATCGCCGGCGCTGCCGCGGACGACCGGCAACGAGCGCCCGTAATGCTTGTCGATGTAATCAAAGAACTCGGCGTTGTGGCAGAGGATGAGCTTGGGAAAGGCGTAATGCTCGTTCCATCCGTGGACGACTTTGGCAAGGTGGTCATCCAGGAGTTGGTTGTCGGCAATGGCGCCGTGCAGCCAGACGGCATCAAAGGGATAATTGGGGCGGTGCTGGTAGTTCTTGAGGTTGGCGACGATGGCCGAGCGAGCAGTGTCGAGGCTCCGGGTCAGTCCCCACTGGCTGGCTTGCGCGTATTGCGGCGCGTACATCATCAAGACCCGGCTGCCATCAGGCCCTTCCCACCAACAGGGACACTGGTGTTGGAGATGGGTGAAGGTGTAAGCGCGGTCATTGTTGATGCCGCTGCTGAAGTACGGGATGCCGGAATTGGCGAGGAGCATCGGCAGCGAGGCCTCCTGGGTAGGCACATCACTGATCATGGCGCTCCGATAAGGCACGCCATAGCGGGTTTTGAGGGTGTGGGCGAACCAGGTCAGGCGGCAGGCCGCTTCGTGCGAACACAGACCGGTCAGGATGTTGCAATAGAGGGCCTGGACCCCCAGACGGCCCGCCCTGGCAAACTTCAGGAACTGCGCGACGCGGCCAGGCGGGCGGGAGTTCAAGTAGTTCTCCGCCTGCCACGCCACCTCCAGGTTCCACTTGAAGTCCGGGTATTTCTCCATCAGGTCGAGGGCGAAATCGGTGTTTTGGTTGTGCCGCGCGGCGCACTTGGGCTGGAGGTCGGTGTAGCCGATATCTGTATGCGCGCTGGCCCCAACATAGACCTTCCATTTTCTGCCTGGATTAATTCGCACCGCCATGGTCCGCTCGTGCGCGCCATCCCGCGCCGTAATGGTTGCCTCCAACGGCTCGACCGAGTCGGGCACCGTAATCTCCCGCGTCACGTTGCCAAATTCGGCGCCGCCCTCAACGGGTATCTCCTCCGTCTCACCCCCAGCCCGGACAAGGAGCTTCATCCCTCCCGAAGCAGCGGCGGAAGAGACGCTCACGTTGAGCACGCGGCGCGGTTTGCCGCCCTGCCGGACATAGAATGGCGTTGGCGTCACGCTCAGACCCTCGAGCGCCACCTGGGCCGTATCCATATCCGGCGCGTTGGAGAGGGTGATGGCATCGTATTCGACCCACGAGCCTTGCGTGGCGGTGAGTCGAATCTCATTCGTTCCCTGCCGGAAAAAGGAGGCGGGCAGCGCCACCTCAATCTTCTCAGGTCTGCCCGCGGACGGGTCGGTGAGAGAAGCATCCCCGCCGCCCGGATGAAGAGCGAACCGTCCCGTGTGGCCGCCCACTTGCACCAACATGACCGGAGGGACTCCCGCTTGGACATCCGTGAAGTCGATCTTCAGCAGGAACATTCCGCGCGGCGGCTCCTTCAGGGAAAAGCGAATGGTAAACGGGTGTTCTCGATTGCCGGCCCAAGCGTCGGCGGGGCCGGGCTGAATGAAAGGCCAATCGCGCGCGGGGACGCTGCGCCCAACCTGGAAGACGACCGGATGATTGCCAAACCGCCGCTCGAAGGCGGGATAATTTCGGGCGATGGCAAATTCGGCGTAGCTCTTGTCGGGCCGGCCAATTTGCCACAAAACCACGCCTTGGTTGGAGGGCGCCGCGGGCGCAGCGGTCGCACAAAGCAAGAAGGTCGAGAGACAGGTTGTTGCAAGGGCATTCATAGCTGCCGCGAGGATAGACGGTTGCTCGGCCGTTGTCCACGATGCGAAATCCTTTCTACGGCCAGGTCCAGGAGGTGCCGAGATGGGGGCGCGTGATGACAAGGTCGTAGCGCAGGTCTCCGAACCTGCTGTATCGCCGGCTTCCCAGCCGGCAGCCCGCTGAAATGGTCGCGCTCGGCGGGCTGGGAAGCCCGCGACACAGCAGACTTGGAAGTCTGCGCTACGCGGTGCGGACTTTGTTACTGGCCGCGCGCGTGACGATTTGCGTTGACACAGATCCCCGGAACCCGATAATCTGCCCAAGAATCCAAGCTCGGATATGGGGACCGGCCATTGGCATAAAAATGGGTTTGGCGGCTTCGCTTGTCAAGCAACGGCGGGGAGGGAAGGTCCATTACCCTCGGCATCATCCGCCACCCACCATCCACCACCCGCCACCCATCACCCATTGCCGCGGAGAAAGTGAGGACTGAACCCGATGCCTTGCGTGCCCGATAGATTTAATCGCACCCGTCTGGTTCCGCTTTCCAATCGCAAATCGCAAATCGCAAATTCACGGGCCCCTCCCGATGAACCCAATGCCAAACCTCAGAGAAGTCATCCGGTTAGC
>JAJYHY010000456.1 GCA_021784555.1 bacterium | reverse complement strand
CTCGGCGTGCTGGGGGTCATGTTCTGCTCGGCGTTCTTCTTGAACTCGAGGAAATCGAAGTAGTAGCCGCGGTCCTTTATCGTCGCGGCCTTCGAAAATGCCGCGTCCGAACAGACGAACAGAGCGGTGCCCGGCGGGAGCGCCAAGGCCTTCTGAGTGCCCGTCAGCAGGACATCGACGCCGAGCTCATCGAACTTGATGGGCAGGGCGCTCATTGAGCTGACGCAATCGATGATGAACATCACATCGGGGTACTTCTTCTTCAGCGCGGCAATCTCTTCCAATGGGCTCATCACCCCGGTGGAGGTTTCGTTGTGAATGAGCGTCAGGGCATCGAGCTGGCCGCCGGCCAGCCTTTTATCAATCTCCTCGGCCCGGATGGGCGAGCCCCACGGCACCTGGAGCGCCTCGGCCTCCTTGCCGCAACGCTTGGACACATCCAACCACTTGTCCGAAAACGCTCCGCACATGCAGTTAAGCACCTGCCTCGACACTAAGTTGCGAATGGCGCCCTCCATCACGCCCCAAGCCGATGAAGTGCTGATGAAGACCCGCTGCCGGGTGGAGAACAGGGCCTGGAGCTGCGGTTGGATCTTCCCGTACAGGTCCTGGAAGGCCTGGCTGCGATGGCCGATCATCGGCGTGCAGAATGCCCGAAAGGTCTTCTCGCTGACTTCAACCGGCCCTGGAATGTGCAACTTTACGTGTCCCATAAAGAGCGCAAGTGTTTAACGAGACTAGCTCTAAAGGCAAGGGTTTTCACTACAGAAACAGCACTTCCAATTTGGGTGCGCCGCCACTCAAGAGCGGGTTCTACGACGGCGAAGTGTTTGCCATGGCCGGTGGTTTGCTCCGAACCGAGCCGGAGGTTTGTCCGGCGAGCGCGCTCATCTCCGGATTGAGCCTGACAAGGAGCAGCAGCCCCAGTGTGTCGAGGAGCAGGCCCAGGCAAATCAAAGCCGTGCCGCGCAGGCTGTGGCGGACCGTTGGGGTGAATGGTGGCACGGCGGGATTGACGATTTCCACCTCGGTCAAAGCGGGGCGCGGGGAATCCACCTTGCCGGTCAGCAGCTTGAGCTGCAAAGCATTTTGAGCCTCTTCGAGCGATTCCAGTTCACGCTTGGCCGTGTAGTAGGGCCGGCCTTTGCTGGCCATCTGAAGGTCCGCCTTGCGGGCGCTCTCGATGTCCTTTTTCAACTCGTCCAACCCCATCTTAATCGCCTCGATCTTTGTCTTGAGGCCCCGAAGGATGCCGTTGACCCGGTCTTGAATCTTGTTGTTCAGGTCGGCCAACTGTGCCTCCGTATCGTTAACCTCCGGGTTCTTCTTGCCGAAGGCCCGGCTTGCCACCACAAGCTTCTGGTCCACCAGGTCTCTCTGTTCGAGCAGCGATGTCAAATTGGCGTCTTCGGAAGTCGTCTCGAGGGTTCGAGCCAACTGGTCTTCAGGCAAATTGGCAAGCTGGTCCAGCAATGCCCGTTGTTGGACATAGTGGAACTCGCTTTCGATCTCCAGTTCTTTGAGTTTGCGGAGCGTCTCGGCGCTCATCAATGGGATCGGCTCATCCCGCTGAGCGAGGGCGTCCGGAATCCCGAGCCTGTCTCTCAAATCGGCGAGCTTCTTTCGCGCCTCCCGGACTCGGTGATTCTGCTCATCGAATTGCCGGCGGAGGGACTGGATGGCATCGCGCATCGACAGGGCGCGCTGATCGTGACGATAGTTTCTGTAGGCGTAAGCGACGGCATTGGCGATTTGCGCGGCCTCCTCCGGTGTATCGCCCAAGGCGCGAATCTCGAGGAGGCTCGTTCCGCGAAGCTGCCGTACATCAAGCGCCGTGCGCAGCCTGGCCACGGCTTCCTCGTTCGTCGAGGGATTGCCCGTGCCGGATTTGCCATGCGGCTCCTGATTCAAACCGAGGCTCTCAAGCGCCGGGCGGAGAACCTCCGCGGATTTGATCGTCTCTGACTCGTGCTCAATGGACCGCGCGGCATTTCCGAGCCAGACGGTCTTGCCGCTGCTCCTGGAGTCATCCTCGCTGTGGAGCGAGAGCCGCACGAGGGCTTCGGCGCAGTAAGCGACCGGCCCCGTCCAGAGAAAAATGCCTAGCGCGATCAGCCCCAGGCCAATTCCCAGCAGGGTCAGTCCGGTCATTTGCCACGGATTGGCCGGCGCGAAGGTCGTCAGCCCCAGCAGACGCCAGATGCGATGCAGGAGCGAGCCGCCGGTCGCCCCTAAGGCAAAATCCGGCGCGCCGGCTCGAGATTCCTCCAGGGCGGCCAGCGCGCGGGCGTAGGCCAGCGGGCTGCCGCAGGCGCGCACGGCGAGATCGTCGCAGCAGTGCTCCCGCTCCTCGCGGACGCACCGGGAAATCCACCACACCACGGGATGATAGAACATCAGGGTTTCGAGGAGACACTGGCAGGCATTGACCAGGTAGTCCCAGCGGCGGACATGTGCCAACTCATGCGCCAAAAGAGCCTCCACCTGGCCCGGGGTCAGCCCGGCCAACGTGGCCGCGGGAAGGAGAATCAGCGGTCGCACCCAGCCGATGACCGTTGGCACCGCCACCATGGCGGTATGCACGAGCCGGACGGGACGGCTGATTCCCAGCCGCAGCCGCAGGTCGCCGAGGACCGCCATCAAAGCCGAGTCCGGGATGTCATAGTCCGAAACGCGCAGTTGCCTTGTCCAGCGATATGCCCGCGCGAGCCTTACCGAGCATAGACCAACGCCCGCCAGCCAGAATGACGCCAGCCAGGGCGCCAAGCCGCTGATGAGCTCCGCCGTGCGCTCGACAAACGAACCGGCGTGGTTCCCGAAATCCGGTATCCCGCCGGATTCAGGCGGCTGGGCGGGGGCCGGGGCCGGCTGACCCGCCGCCGCGGCTGGTGCGGTTGCAGACGGTCCTTCGGCAGTATCCCACATCAGGACAGTGGCGGCCGGCGCGCCCAGCATCAGGGCCAAGCACAGGCTCCCGGCGACGTACCGCAGATTCGCCGATCGCCCCCTCAAGGCGAACCGAAGGGTCGCGAACGCGCCCCCGATCAGCACTCCTTCCCAGATTGAATGCACCAACATCCATCCCAACCGCCGCGCAAGTGACGGGTCCAGGAATAGCTCCAAGCCATTCATTTTCTCCCTCCTTCCATTTCGTCCAGCAGCTTGCGGATTTCCCGCAGTTCGGCGGGAGTGGCCTTCTTGGCGGCCAGGGCTTGCATTACCAATTGCGGCGCCGAACCGGCAAACAACCGCTCCAGGAGGTGCCCAACCACCTGCCGCTGTGTCTGTTCCTGGCTCAGCCTGGGCCGGTAAACATGCGAGCGCTGGCGTTCATCGCGCTCCAGCAGGCCCTTTTCGGCCATGATCTGCATGATTTTCAGCACCGTCGTGTAGCCGGTCCGCTGCCGGGGATTGAGCTGTTCCCAGACCTCGCGCACGGTGCTCGGCCCGCGCCGCCAGAGCACGCGCAGCACGGAGAGCTCGGCGTCAGTCGGTTTTGGGGATTTGATTTTTTTCATCATTGCGGGAGGAATTATACGAAACAGTTCGTAGTTGTCAACGAAAACTTTCGTACAAGTGGAAAAACGGCTTCGGGCACCTCGGCGCAGGTGGCAATCACGAATTTCTCTCCCTGCTCGCTGATGGCCATGAACTGGTTTCTCATCCCCAAAGCATACCCAGGGGCGTTCGCTGCCTTAAGCGCCTCGCGGTGGAGCGGGGCCGCCGCGGATTGCGCCGGCTACGGATTTGCCCCCTTGATGAAGTAACTCCTCTGTTTTTGGCTCGGCGTCAGGCCCAGTCTTTCC
This sequence comes from bacterium, assembly GCA_021784555.1. Lineage (GTDB taxonomy): Bacteria > Verrucomicrobiota > Verrucomicrobiia > Limisphaerales > UBA8199 > JAJYHY01. The sequence goes on along the minus strand of JAJYHY010000456.1, from coordinate 1,725 downwards.
ATCACCTGGAGCATATCTTCCCATACTTTCCGCTTTTCGCTTAGCGATTGGTTGCGCAGGAGGTAGGCGGGATGATAGGTGGGCATGAGGGGGATGCCGCGATAGATTTGCCAGTGGCCGCGGAGCTTGGTGATGCCGGCGGTCTTGCCCAGCAACCCCTCTACGGCGGTTGCGCCGAGCGCCACAATGACCTTAGGGCGGATGAGGTCGATTTGCTCGTGCAGGTAAGGAATGCAGATTTGCATCTCCTGGGCGGTCGGCTTTCGGTTGCCGGCGGTCTGGCCGGGCGTGTCGGGCCGGCACTTAAGAACGTTGGTGATATAAACCGACTGGCGGCTCAGGCCCATGGTCTCGATGATGCGTGTCAACAGTTGCCCCGCCCGGCCGACGAACGGCTCGCCTTGTTCGTCTTCCTCCGCCCCTGGCGCCTCTCCGACGAACATAAGCTGGGCGTTGATGTCCCCCACGCCGAAGACAACGGTTTTGCGGCTGGAGGCGAGGTGGGCGCACTTCAGGCATTGCAGCACGCGCCGGCGCAGGTCCTCAAAGGCGGCGGCCTTGACCTCCGGGCTGAGCGGCGAAACCGCGGGCGCGGCGGGCGGCTCGGGAGGCAGGCCGACCAACTGCGTTTGCCTGGTGGAGGTCTCCTTGGGAGCGGAGAGCGGTGGTGCGGGCTTGTCCACACGGCTTTCCACTGAACGAGGGGCAGCCGGACCACGCTTGGGAGCGGTTTTCGCGGGCCGCGCCCGACCGGACACATTCAGACCTTCCATCGTTTTGGGTGACACCACCACATTCTTGACCCCGCGCTGTTTGAGATCCTCCAAATGGCGAATGGTGGCGTCCAACAGTGAATCGTAAACGTGGTGCGTATGCATAAGCTTCGCCAACGGCTATGGGCAGAGTCTCTCGATAAGCCACCCGTTGCCGGCCTGCCGGGTGTATCGGAAGCGGTCATGGAGCCGGTTTGGCCTGCCTTGCCAAAACTCAATCCGCGAGGGCTGCAGGACATAACCGCCCCAAAAGGGGGGTAACGGCACGTCTTTGCCTGAGAATTCCGTCTCATAGCGTTTCCATTCTGACTCCAGCGCCTCTCGGTTCGCCACCACGCCGCTCTGACGCGAGGCCCACGCCGCTATCCGGCTGCCCCGCGGCCGCGAAGTGAAGTAGGCCTCCGACTCCGCTGGGGGCAGTTTAGCGACCGGGCCTGCAACCGTCACCTCCCGTTCCTGACCCGCCCAGTAAAAGACCAGGGCGGCGGCGGGATTCTCCACTAATTCATGACCCTTTCGGCTTTCGTAGTTAGTAAAAAAGACAAACCCCCGTTCGTCCAGGCCCTTGAGCAGGACGATGCGGGCGGAGGGGCGGCCCTCCTTATCGGCCGTTGCCAGGGTCATTGCATTCAGGTCCATGGGTTCGGCGCCGCCTGCCAGCAGCAGTGCCTTGTAAAGGGAGATGAAGAACTTGCGAACCCGGCCGCTGGTCCGCGCGCCAGTGGCTTGATCAAACCACTTTCTGAACTGGGCGATTGGGTCGGGGTCGAGATCGCTCCGGCTCAACCCGGTCAGTGTGTATTCCCTGCGAATGTCCGCGAGCGACATAGGTCGTAACTGCTCAGGTCAAGCCGCCTGACGCAGGCGATAGGAGCGCGGACGCCCTCGTCCGCGTCTCCAGAAAGCCGCAGTCGCGGACGAGGGCGTCCGCGCTCCTGTTACCACCCGGGCA
>JAJYHY010000074.1 GCA_021784555.1 bacterium | reverse complement strand
CGCCACTCTGCGGCTCAACATTCGCCCGCCCTGAAGCACCAAAACCCGTGAAAACCCACGAAAAAACTCAAGAAATTGCGTTCTCTCCCAGACACTAGATAGGAGCGCGGACGCCCTCGCCCGCGTCCCCAGAAAGCCGCAATCGCGGACGAGGGCGTCCGCGCTCCTACCTGATAGATTGCAAACCTGCGCTACGGCTTTGTCAATGGCCGCGGGTGGCTTTCATCAGCCACAGTTCGGAGACTTGGCAGCCTCGCCCGTTTCCACCTAATCCCGGCTCGCCGAACCAGCTCAGCGTCAGTTCACCATTCCGGGTCGCGGCTCGGGGGATGGGAAACTCGATGCGCCTGAAGGGACGGGGTTTTGTAAGATAAGGATGGATCTCGATTCGGCCGTCGGCCACCAGGCGGATTTTCCGCCTGGGACTGTCGCCGCCATAGACCACCCGCAACTCGTACGGCGCGTTGGGGTCCAGATCGGTGTAACGCATTTGGAGAGGAAAGTCGTAGAGCGTTTCGGCATGGTCGATCCAGGACATTCGCCTCGGTGTGCCGGCGGTGTCATTTGGGTTATCGAATACGAGGTCCTCTTCGAATCCGGAGCGGGCCGATTCCAGGCCGCCGGGGTCCTGGCTGAAGTCCGGTCCTCGAACCAGGTGCGGCTCGCGCGCGGAATTTCCGAGATCGTCGTAAAAGCCTCCGGGGCCGGGGTTGGTCCACTGCACAATTTCATTCAGCGCCCTAAGCTTGTCCGCCTCGGAGGGGAGCCGGCGAATCTTGGCGAACCGCGCCTCAAGCCATCGCCGGTCGTTCAGGGGGAAATCGAGCGTGTCGAGCATCGCGCCGCGGTCCACCGCAATGGCCTTGTATTTCTCAACGCTGAGCTGCATTCCGATGGTTTGGAACAGCGCCTCGCCCAACTGCTGGATACGCTCGCGCCAGTCATTGTTAACACGCTCTGTCGTGGCCCGCGCGAGGATGGCTTCGGCTTGAGCGATGGCATTGAGGGCGCCGAGGGGGCGGGCATTGCGCAGGCATTCCATAGCCTGCGACTCCAGGTCCGTTTCATAGATCAGGCGCTTCTGGGTATAGGCATCGTAGTAAGCCCGGAACAGGCCCTGGAGGAAGCGCCAATTCCTCAAGTCGAAAGGGGAAGCGGCCTTTTCCATCGCCTGGAACTGAAGCAACGTGGTGTGGACCTGGCCGTTGGACAACAACGGCCCGCGCCAATCCCGTTCAAGGGCCAACAGGCCTTGGGCAAAGCCGTCCTCATATTTCGGCCCGATGAAATAGCGGCTGTATTGACGGAGGATGTCGATAACCTTCGCCTTCGGGTTCCACCCCAGGGCGCTCCAGAGGGCCTTGTTGACATCATCGTTGGAGCCTTCGGAATAGGTCAGGAAACCGATCGTGTACGGCGCGGCGTTGCGGAAGATGGCCGCCTGGTCCCTTGGCCTTGGATTGATGCATTCCCGCGCCTCGGTGACCGCGTAGGCCACGTCCCAGTTGGGCACCGGGTATTGGCACTGGCGCGAGTGGGTGATGTCCGGGTAAAGCCGGATCGGGTATTGGGCGGGCACCAGCTTGCGGAAGCGCCGCAGGCTCATCCGCACCTGCGGCCCATATACCACGCCGCTCAACCAAGCGGGCCGCTGCCGCCTCAGAATCTCAAGAAACTCGCCCATCCATGCCCGGCTGAAGCTCTGAGGCGAGACCCACATTTGGGCCTTGGGATGGAAACGGCGCAGGTTTTGCGTCTGCTTCTCCAAAAAGGCGAGTAGTACCTTCGGCTCGGTGTGGCCGGGGTCGCCGCCCGGCACAAAGACGGCGTCGATTCGCGGGAGCTTCGAGAACACCTTTCCCCATTCGCGTAGCGCAGAGGCGACCGTCTGAGGGTTGGAGTAGTCTCTATCCATCGCCGGATACCAGATCCAGACATCCAGGCCGTAGGCATCCGCCAGCCGGGACATGCCGGTCATCATTTCCATCTGGGGTCTTGGGAAGAGCGGACTCCAGGAGGCGTCATCAGAGCGCGGCGGGATTAACTCGATGGCATTGCAGCCAAAGACGGCCAAATCGCGGATGTATTGCTCCCATTGAGGCAGGTCCCAGGCATCATAGGTGTTGCACTTGGGCCGGTAGCCCAGTTGATGCCCGCGCAACCGGTATTTGGGCGCCGTGGTGATGTCCAGATGGTCGTCGAGCGTCACACGCCCGCGCTCCATCCAAAGCTCCCGCAGCAACCTGCCGCATCCGAACAAGACCCCGCGCGAATCGTTGCCAATCACAAAAACGGCGTCGCTCCTCGGGCTATGCTTTACGCAGAGCCTGTAGCCCTCCGGCGCCCAGGCCTTGCCTTCCGCGCCGAGAGCCGCCGTCCATGGCCCGGCAAAATCTGGAAGCGCGTCCCGCCTCCCTACGGCAATGACAGGCCCTGCGTTCGAGGGCCAGACCGTCGAGACTGGCCAGCGGATAGCGGTGCGTTTCTCCGCCTCTTCGACCAGCATTCGCACCGCGTTGCTCTCGGCTATCGAACTATTCCTGGAGCACACGACCACCGCATGTCGCAGGTCCAGCGCCCTGGCATAGCCGGTTCCGGCCAGCGCCACGGGAAGCGCCATGATGATGACGGAGCGTAATAGTTCATGACAAAACGGCGAAGCGAAGAGGGACGTTGATTTGGACATGTTCCGACACTAGCCGATCCGAGCGCCGACCTCAATCCCATTCTCAGGAGTTTGTCACTGCGGCCCATGGGACCGGTTCTGCCATTCACTTCACATCACGGCTTGCCTGATTCCAGCGCACCGCCGCTTCAGCGAATCCAAAACAAAAGGGTTGACAAGCGGGGCGGGATAGGATTTAGATAGCGGTGTTCACAACATAGTTGGCCGCGCGGTGGGCGATCGCCGGAGTATGTTCCGGCGTGCTCCCTTCGGGTCAAAAAGATAAATGGCTTAGTTCAACTGCAGAAGACGAAAAGGCAGATCCATGAAAGCGAAGATTTCTCTCATTCATCTCTTGGGAAGCAGTCTGGGTTTAGTCCTGTTGGTGACCGGTGTCGTTATGTGCGGTTTGGAGGAGAGCGCATCAGCGGCGCTCACGCACCGCTACAGTTTTGCGACTGACGCGAGCGATTCAGTGGGCGGAGCAAACGGCACGCTAATGAACGGCGCTTATGTCAGCAATGGTCAGGCATACTTTGGCGGGGCCACGCCATCGGGTCCGAACGCCGACTACATCGATCTGCCTCCGGGTCTGATTAGCAACTACACGAGCGTCACGTTCGAGTTCTGGGTTGATGTGGGGGCCAACGGCAATTGGGAGGAACTCTATGCGTTTGGCACCCAGGACTCGGCCAATCACGGTGCAAACATGGTGATGTTCACCCCGCATTCAGGGTCAAACCCCAACGATTACCGGATGAGTTACGCGCAAGCCTCACCGGGCTACAACGATGAGTACGTGGTCAACGGCGTAGGCGTATTGGATGGCTTGGGGGAGATGAGCGTGGATTGCGTCTATGATCCGCCCAATCAGAGCATGTCTCTCTACACAAACGGGGTCCTGGTAGCCACGATGTCCCCGGTCACGGCGAGGTTCTCCCTGACCAACGTCTATGACGTGCATTCATGGCTGGGCCGTTCGCTTTACAACGGGGACGCGTCCTATTCCGGGTCCATAGACGAATTCCGGATTTTTAACACGGCTCTGGGGCCCCTGCAGGTCGCCGTCGATAACGCCGCCGGGCCGGGCACCGTTGTCACAAACATTTCGGTCAACTCGATTACCTGGAACGTTAATGCCAACATGACGCTGGGCGAACGCCAGGACAGCACCGTCACCTTCAACACTGCCAACTACGGCACTTTTACTGTTCCTGGTTCCACCGAGGCGACTTACACCACCAGCGATCCCAACATCGCGACCGTGGATGTGCATGGACGGCTCTTTGCGACCGGAATCGGCACGGCGACCGTTTCGGCCATTTACAATGGCACGACCAACAATGTCACCCTCACCGTCGGCGAGCCACAACTGGTCCACCGCTACAGCTTCACGACCGATGCCAGTGATTCAGTGGGCGGTGCCAATGGCACGCTCGTCGGAGACGCGACTGTCTCCGGCGGGGCCGCTGTGTTGCCCGAGGAAGGTTTGAACTCGGGCGACGCGGGGGTCTCCTTCGTCGATTTGCCGAACAACCTCGTGACCAATTTGACCGCCATCACCATTGAGATCTGGGCGACCGACAATGGCAGCCGCAATTGGGCGCGCCTCTGGGACCTGGGCAACAGTTCCGGCGGTGAAGGGATCAGCGATACCGGCAGCCGCTACATGTTCCTCTCGCTCCCCAGCGGCAATGCGGACCTGCTCGGTGCGATTCACGTCAGCGACCGCGCCGGCGGCGACCAGGGGCTGGAATGGGCCAATAATGGCCGTCCTCCCGTCGCCAAGGAAGCCGACATGGTCTGGGTTCAAGACCCGGCCCACCACACCGGTTTTCTTTACGCGGACGGCGCCTTGGTGGGAGTGAACACGAACATGACGCTCACCCCGCAGGATATTGGGCCCACGGTCAATGATTGGCTGGGCCGCTCGCAGTATAACGACCCTATGTTCAAGGGAACGATCGACGAGTTCCGGATCTGGAATGGTGTCCTGAGTCCGCTCCGAGTCGCCATTAACGCCGCGGTCGGGCCGGACACCGTCGGTCCCAGCGACGCGGGCGCGCTTCAGGCGGTCCATCTGGCGCTTGGCAACCAGATTGTGAAGGGGGGACGTGAGCTGGCCACGGCGACGGCGGACTTCGCCAGCGTGAGCAACGTCACCATCTCGACCCTGGGGACCGTGTATTCATCCAGCGACACCAGCATCGCCACTGTGGATGCCAGTGGGCTGGTCCGCGGCGTTTCGGTCGGCACGGCGACGGTTACGGCGGCCTATCAGGGCAAGAGCGACAGCCAGAGCGTCTCGGTGGTGATCAAACCCGCTCTCCTGACGCACCGTTGGAGCTTCAGCGAGACCAGTGGCGACACCGTGGCCGATTCGGTCGGCGGCGCCAATGGAACCCTCCAGGGGGGTGCAATCCTGCAGGGTGACGGCACCGTTTTCCTGGACGGCGTGGCCGGCTACGTCCAATTGCCCGGCCATCTGATCGACGGCGATGAGGCGGTCAGTTTTGAGACCTGGGTGACCGTTGATCCCAGCACACTGTCCGACAGCAGCGCGCGGCTCTTCGCCTTCGGTTCGGTTGACGGCGTTAACGAAGTGGGAGTTACTGCCCTGAGCGCCGGAGGCAACACCTTGATCCGATACTTCGGACCGCCCACCCTCACCGCCGTTCGCCAGAAAGGACTCAACTTCAGCACGGGCCAGAAGATAGACCTGGTGGCCGTTTTCGATCCTCCTCTGGGTACCGTGGACCTCTACCTGAACGGGAGCTGGCAGAACTCGGCCACCAATTATAGCTTCTCGATGGCGACCATCACCAACCTGGTGAGCCAACTGGGCGCAAATCTCGGCGCCACCAACTTCACCGCCTCGACCTTCGACGAGTTCAGGATTTACAATGGCGCGCTGGACCTTTACCGCATCCGGACCGATTTCGCGGCGGGTCCCAACAATGTCGTGACCAATCCCGGCACTCCCGTCACGCTGACCCTCAAAGCCGACGCCTCCATGGTGCAGGGGAGCAGCCAAGTGCCTCATGTGACCGCCTCCTTCACCGCCGTGACCAATGTGGACCTGACGCAAACCGCCGAGGTGACCTACTCTTCCAGCGACCCCTCCGTCCTGAGCATCACCAGTGACGGCCTGGTGCATGCCGTGGCGCCGGGCACCGCGACCGTGACCGCGAGCCTGAATGCAGTTCAGAGCAGCCAGGCAATCACCGTGTTTCCCAAGCAGGTCATGCTGGTCCACCGCTACAGCTTCAATACCGACGCGAGCGACTCGGTCGGCGCTCAGGATGGGACTCTCTTTGGCAACGCGCAGGTCGTCAACGGCCAAGCGACCTTCGACGGGGACGGCAACAGCTATATTGAACTCCCCAGCCGCCTGATCAGCACTTACGATGCCGCCACGCTGGAGCTCTGGACCAGCTTGGGCGCTAACGGCAATTGGGCGCGTCTTTACGACTTCGGCCATTACAGTCCAAACGGTGACGGCAACGGCACCGCGTATCCGTACGCTTTCCTTTGCCCGCACACCGGCAGCACCACGGCGCGGGCGGTTCTGAAAAACGCCAGCGAAGCCGTTCTGGACTTTGGCGCCGCGCTGGACGGAGTGAACAACCTGCAGATCGCGGTGGTCTATGATCCTCCGACCGACACCGAGTTGGTGTACACCAACGGCGTACTGGCTGGCTCGGCCAGCCTCGGCGGCAGGACCCTCTCGGCACTGGACGACCTCAAGTGCTGGCTGGGCCGGTCCATGTGGAGCGGCGACAGCGGACTCACCGGCAGCATCGATGAGTTCCGGATCTATGCCGGAGCCTTGAGTGCTTCCCAGGTGTCGGCTGATTTCACCGCCGGGCCTGGCACGGTGGTGCTGCCGCCGCCGGTCAGCGCTGGTCCGCGGATCTCCATCGCCCGGTCTCAGAACAACGTCGTGCTGAGCTGGCTGGCGTCAGCCACCGGTTACGCCCTCCAGACCTCTGCCAGCCTGGGCTCAAGCGCCAGTTGGAGCCCAGTCAGCGCCTCACCGGTGGCAACTAACGGCGTTGAGCAGGTGACGCTGCCGATTTCTGACTCGACCGCGTTTTACCGGCTCAGCAAATAGCGCCGGTGCTCTGCATGGCAGTATGAAGTCCGTAATCCAGCCCGCCTCGGTGACCACTGACCCGGTGTGGGAATTGCCCGCGCCTCCAGCCTGCCCTCGTCCAGCGCCAGGGCGGCGGGGGGCGGTCCGCCGAAGAGCGTTCACCCTCATCGAGTTGCTGGTGGTCATCGCGATCATCGCCATTCTGGCGGCGATGCTCCTGCCGGCCCTCTCCAGGGCCAAGCAAGCCGCCTTGCGCACGCAATGTCTGAACAATCTGAAGCAGTTTGGCGTGGCCATGTACCTCTACGCCGACGACAACCGCGACCGGCTGCCGCAGACCGACGTACGTGAAGGGTATTGGGCCTGGGACCTGCCCTGGAAAATCGGAGACATCTTCCAGCAGAACGGCGCCATCTGGAAGACGCTGTACTGCCCCGGCACCGGTTCCCGGTTCACCGAGAGGGACAATTTCGCGTTGTGGAATTTTGTCACCAACGAATACCGCGTTGTGGGCTATGCCATGACCTTGAAGAACACGGCCTCGTTGACGGAAACTAACGTCAACGAGTTTATCACCCCTCACCCTATCCGCTACGTGACCAGAACCCTCCCCGCCCCTTCGCCCAGCGACCGCGTCCTGCTGGCGGACGCCACCATCTCCAGACCGGGCCAGGCCAATCCGAACAGCCGCCAAACGTATAACTACACGGACATCCAGGGCGGATACATTAAGCACCACCTCAGCCCGCACCTGAATGGCCGAATTCCCGCCGGCGGAAATCTGGGCATGCTCGATGGCCATGTGGAATGGCGCAAGTTTGACCTAATGGCGCCTCGAACGGACGTCAATTCAGGCAGCCCGGTCTTCTGGTGGTGATGGGTCCACTCGGGGTGCAAGCGACATTCCTTTGTTCCCTTCCCTTTCGTGGTGTACAATCGCCGCAAAATGAAAGGAATGATGGCATGAAGCAACTGAAGTTGGGCTGGCTATTGTTGGCATTGTTCGCCTCCGCAACCTGCACCGCTCTGAGCGCGGGTCAAGGCGCCTCGGCGACTCTCCCCCTCCGCCTCCGCCGGTTGGTCCGAACCTCACCTGGCAGCGACCAGTGGCGGCAGGTCGTTACGCCTGTCCAATGGGACGCGCGGCATACGGCGGTGGTCATCTGCGACATGTGGAACCAGCATTGGTGCAAAGGGGCCACGGCGCGGGTGGCGGAAATGGCGCCGCGCATGAACCAGGTCATCAGCGCGTTGCGCCGCCGGGGCCTGCTCATCATCCATTGTCCCAGCGACACCATGGCCTATTACAAAGGCACTCCCGGACGAAAACTGGCCCAAGCCGCGCCCAAAGTGGACCTCGCCCCGATCCTCAAGCGCTTCCAGGACCGGGCCCCGAAGCACGAGCCGCCGCTTCCCATCGACGACTCGGACGGCGGCTGCGATGACCAACCCCAGTGCAACTCCAACCCGCCCTACCCGTGGAAACACGAAATCAACACTCTGAAAATCGAGCCGGGCGACGCCATCACCGACAGCATCCAGGCCTATTACCTTATGCACGAGCGGGGCATCACCAACGTCATCATCATGGGCGTGCATGAAAACATGTGCATCCTCGACCGCCCGTTCGGCATCCGCCAACTGGTGAAGCTGGGCCAAAACGTCGCCTTGATGCGCGACCTGACGGACACCATGTACAACCATCGCCGCCGGCCCTGGGTGAGTCATTTCACCGGGACGGACCTCGTCTGCTGGCACATTGAGAAATATTGGTGCCCGACCCTCACCAGCGACCAGATCCTAGGCGGCCAGCCCTTCCGCTTCAAAGCCGATACTCAGCCTCCGCGCGTCTTCCGGAATTAGCTGATTCAGTTCTTGACACGCGCATTCAGCAGCTTCGGTTGTGTGTAAAACCTGACATGCACATTCGGAACGACGGCAAACGTCGCCTTGCTGGGGCTCCAACCGCTGGCCAGGATTGTTCCGTTACGGGCCACCATAAAGTCGCCGTAGCGAAAGCGGTATTGACTCCAACTGCCGGCCCCATTGAACCCCCTCTCCCCCTGGTCATCCTCGGCTTCCACAAATCTCAGCGCCAAGTCTGGATTATTAGTCGGGATACTCGCATCAAACCAATGTCCATCCCAGGAGACCGTCACTGGCACGTTCATGATGTTGGTTGTAAGGGTGGCACCTTGCTGTGGCAGCCTCACCGTGGCCAGGGCGCCATCGGGAAAACCAGAATCGAGTTCGAAGTTGGCATCTAACTTCCAAACATACCTCGGGTCCAGGCTCCGCCAACGCGCCAACGCCCAATCCCAATTGCCGCTGGCATCCTCGTCGTGGACATAAGCCGCCGTCCAGTTGGTCAATGCGACTCCTTTGGAGCGCACCTCCAGAGGGGCGTTGACGAACTGGTTCCAAATATCATTTGTCATGTAGGGAATCGGCTTCACGGCTATCTGCCGCAGGACGAAATCCATGCCCTTCGCATGTCTGATGATTGGCGCGGGCTCCGCCACCCAAGGGCTGATTGTCGCCGAAACGGGGTTCCTGGCTTTAAGCTCCGCAACGAGTTGCCACGGTCCGCCGTGATTTGAGCTTTCCCGCCTCTCCACGCGGAAGCTCAGCCAGCGTGAATCACGGGGAAAGCGGCTGGTCACAATATATCCACGATAGCCCTCCGGGTACCGGTTGAAGCTCCCGCCCCATAACTCTTGAGCGAAGTCGATCCCTTTCTCCCCGTGAATAACGAACCGGAATTGACGGAAGAAGGCAGGCCTTACCAGCGGACTGCTGGCTGCTCTGGGACCGCTCAGAGTGAATTCAGCAACCAACCAACTCTTGCCGAAGGAATCGAAGTCCTGAATCGTCCGGCGCTTGAGGTTGAAATGCAGCAGGTGAACGCCGTTCGAGGGAACGAGGTTGCCAAGAAGCCTGGCCAATACCGTCCCGTGAACGAGGTGAATCCGCGAGCCGACGAGCACCCGATTGAGCACCAATACTGAACCGTCGCTGAGAACCTGGCGGCTCGCCGCTCGGCGTGAAACGAGCAGGCTGAGGAGGACGGCGGCGGCAATGAGAGCGACGACGGCGCCGGCCACCAGGTTCGTCGTTGCTTTTCTCAGCGCCATGGCTTTCCAAGCTCATTCGGTCCCGAGACCGTCCTTCATTGCCGTCTCAAGCGGAAGAACCGGTTGCCTTGGGAGGGTGCAACGGTGATGAAGTTGGTAGCGCCGATACGAGAAAGGTCAGACGCCGGGGAGTATTCGGTCGCCACTGGCTGCCAGTTGCCCGCGCCCGGGTTGGGGCTTTGCTCCAAGACCCAGGGGGTCGAGGGATAGGGCCAGGAAATGGTCAAAGCATTGGCCGATCGAGTGATGGCCAGCCGCGGTTTGGGGATGGGCACGCCGGAGGACTGGGTGGGGTTCGCCAGCCGGCCCATGAAGAGCACGCTCCCGGTTCGGGTGTCCCGAATCAAATAAATGAACGGATGGTCCGCTCGGAAGACCGGCGCTGGCGTCCCTGACACCACGGTGCCGATAACCCCGATCACCGTCGCCGCGGCCGCCTCGGTCCCCGCCTCGTTCACCTGGCACCAGGCCCTGTGGACGACGAAGCTGACGCAGAGGTCCTTTGCCCCGTCAATGCCCGAAAAGTCCGCGACATCCGGCGCGAAGGCATCGGGCATACCCATTTGGGGCAACGTTTCCGTGAGGTCGAAGGAGGACGCGTTGGTAAAGTTTGGCAGGAAGACTTCGACCTGTTGCGGGGTCATCCGCGCCAGCACGTTGGAGAGAAAGGCCGGAGACAACTGCTCCTCCAATTGCCCCAGGCCATCAATTTGCGCGGGCAGGAGGAGCAACATCGAAAGCTGGTTGCTGGCGTAAGGCAGCTCCAGCGCCTGGAAACCGCTCGCCGCCAGGTAATTGAAGGCCGGCCCCTGGCCGGAGCCGATTAAGGGCTGATGCATGAGCGGCGCCATGACTTGATTGCTGCTCGAAAGATAAAACGGCTGGAGCGACGTGTTGGTCGGCTCAAAGGCGTAAGTCCACTCGCCCAGAAAATAGACGGCGTTGGCCAGTACCAGGCGCGTCGCGGCCTTGATGGCATCCGCGGACACAATGTCATGGATTCTGTTCTCCGTCTCCTGCGCCACCCAATCGTTGATGGCCTGCGCGACCTCGTTGGCGTCTTGGGCGAAGTCCGCCTGGCTAATGCTGGCCTGGTACTGGTCGCTGGCGGTTGCCAGGAAATCGGGCAGGAAGGGGAAGCCAACCTGGGTCCAGAGCGCGTTGGCAATCCTTAGCTGGAGGGCGTTTGTCTGCTGGTCCGCCTGCATGGCGCTTTGGAGTTGGCCGAAGGCCAAGGCGAGCTGCTGCTGGTCGCTGCTAAAACCCAGCACCTGGGACATCTGCGCCTGGGTGTTGCCACGCGCCCCGTCGTAGAGCATGGCCAGGCAGGTGGAGATGCTGTAGGGGGAGAAGAAAAGGTTGCTCGAGCCGCCATCGGCCGCGAGCTCGCCGTATAGCCTGAGGGCAAAGGCCGTATTGCCGGCGACCAGGGACTGGACTTGGGCCGTCAGCGTCGTCGGAATTGACAGCGCCAAGGCGCTCAGAAGGAGCAGACGATGTTTCATAACGTTTCCTCGTTATTTAACAACACTGAATCCTGGTTGTCGGGAAAGCAAGCAAAATCGCGAACTCGTCTCGTGAGTGCGGTCGCCGTTCCTCGCTATCCCAAGAATTGCGGCTTGCTCCTCACCCAACCTCTGGCCCAAGCTCGCGAATGAATACACGCGAGTTTTCGTGGCTGGGTCCCGAGGAATCACGCCGGGAGTTTCTGCGGCGGATGACTGGCATGGGCATTGGCTTGGTGGCGGCTCCACTCGGCGGGGGTGCCGCGGGGGTGGAGGCAGATGGCTTGCCGGCCCAGGCCCTGAGCTATCCCGGGCCGTGGCAGTTCCTGGTGCCCAAGGCGAGTATCATACTGGTCAGCGACCAGCAGTTGGAAGATCTGCAGGACCCCGACAAACAGGTGGACCTCAGCCTCAGCAGCACTCCCAACCTCACCACGCTGCGAAGGATGTGCCAAGGCGCCAAAGCGGCAGGGGCGCGAACGATCATTCTGGCCTTCGATGAATTCTGGTCCCAATACCGCAAGGGCCAAGGCGGCAAGCCGCGAGAGTTGCTGCCCGACACCGGGAAGTATATCCAGTGTCTGGCGAGGGTCAGCCAGACTCTGAAGACCTATGGCCTCGGACTGGAGCTGAGCCTGCTCAGTCCCTTGGAGATAGGGCGCGGCTACGAACGCCGCACCGGCGAATCAGGCCGCTGGGTGCAGTACCGTGAAGGCTACCGGGACCCGCGGACGGGAAAGTTCACGGTGTCACTCTGGGAACAGCGCCGGTGGACTAACAACAAGGGCTCCATCGAGTTGAGGCGGACCGGGATAAGGGTGTTTGCCTTTCGCGAAGAGCGAGTGGGCGGGACGAGTTTTTACAGGGTTGACCCGGCCAACATCGTGGAGTTGAAGTCGGCGCCCGAAGTTGAGGTGGACGAGTCGGCCCAAACGAACACGCGGGCGCGCAGGCTCACAGCGCGAGGGCAAGGGCAAACGGAGGCCGGGGCGCTGGACCGCGTGCTGGTGGTCGTGAGTTACGCCACCCCAGAGATGGACTACTTCAGCCCGAAGGCGCTTCCTTTCCTGGAGCGGTTGGTGAAACGCTATCACGCCGCCGGCGTGCCTCTCAACGGGTTGTATTCGGACGAAATGCATATCCAGCAGGACTGGGGTTACGCCAGCCACCACGACGAAGGCCAGTTTACGTTCCGTTACCTGACCGTGAACCTGGCGAATCGCTTCGCACAGCTCTATGGCCCTGAATTCAAGGACATGGAGAAGTACCTGGTTTATTTCTGTTATGGCCAACACGGCTTTCTGCCGACTTTGGAAGCCCGCCTGCCGGCGCAACACGTCCTTGGCGGTGGGGCGGATGAAATCCACCAGACGTTCCTGTTGCGGCGGCGATATTACAAATTGTTGGGGGACACGGTGGTGAAACTCTTCGCCGACGCGAAGCATTTTGCCGAGAAACTGTATGGACACGAACTGGAGGCCCGGGCCCATGCGACCTGGGCGGAAAGCCCCACCATCGACTTCTGGCAAAGGGGCACCCAACCGCTGGCGCCGCGTCAATATGAATACACGCCTGAGTTCCTCTGGTCGAATACGGTGCAACAGGCCTCTGCCGCCTGCAGCGATTACTTCGCCTGGAACCATTTTCTGACTGGCGGTGGCAATGATTATGCCGAGGGAGGCTGGTCGGACCGGGATTACTACGGGATAGCGATGGCCTGTTCGACCGGCATCCTGAATCGAACACCATACGCTTATGCCGCCGCGTGGGGGATGCCTCCGGAGGTCTTGAGACGGCACCAGGCCGTGTGCGATGCCTTCGGGGCTGCGGCGCGCCCCTGCTTCCAAGCGGTGCAGGACTCGCAGCATCGGGACATTGAGGTGTTGATGCTTTACCCACAATCATTGGTCGCGTGCGAGGAGCGGTTCGGCTCGTGGATGGTCCAATACGGGTATGCCAATTACGTAACACCACGTCCGTTGCTGCAACGCGGTCGGGTTACCGCTGACGGCCAGGTCGAGATGGCCGGGCGGCGGTTTGGCGCCGTTGTGGTCCTGTTCGAGCCGCTGCCTGCCCCAGGACTGCTGGATTTCCTGGAGGAGTTGGCTCGCAACGGCGGGAAGGTCATTTGGTCTGGCCCGCCGCCTCGGGTGGACATGGCGGGCGAGGCCGTGCTGGGAAAATGGCAAGAGCTCTTCGGCGTGAAACGCCTGAGATTTGGGGTGGAGGGCCTTTTCGGCGGCGGTTGGGAAGTGGAGTTCCACGGCAGGCTGGCGAAAGTGCGCTCCCAGACCATCCTGACCGATTACCTGGTGGACCTGATTTATCCGGTCGAGCCGGAGCCCGGCGCTGAGGTGGTCGCCAGAGCGGGGCAACGAGTGCTGGGAACGCACCGAACGTTCGGAAACGGTGGCAGTCTCACATTCCTGGGATTTCGTCCGCGGGATGACCAGGCCGCGTCCCTTGGGAAGGAGGCCAGGACCTGGTTCGAGGTGCTGCTGGCCTTGGGGGCGTATCCGGGGAGCCAGCCCGGCGTGGTTTGCAACGACAACCCGAGTGTGGTCTCACGCACCAGCCCTTACGTGGCGTGCCGATTCCCCAACGGAACCATCGCGCTGGCGGCCAATTACCGCGGATACAAAGAGAATTGGCCGGGCGGATTTCGCCGCGATGCCGGGCAGGATGCGGCCATCCTGGCGGAGAATCCCTTGCCCTCGGCCGCTCTGCACCTGCGGGACCTTGCCGTTGGTGGGCGGCGCGTCACCTTTAACGGCGAACTGGCGGTGGCGTTCCGCTTGGACGACAGCGGGTCACTGACGGCGTTCGCGGGCCAGCAATGCCGGAAGATTGCGGTGGATGGGCGTGACTACGTGTTCGCCAGCCAACCCGTGGCGCTGGCAGCGTGGGCGCCGGTGCTACCGGCACGCCGGATTCCAGGCGGGGCACTCCTGGAGGTCTGGGTGGATGGCGAGGCGGAGATGCGCATCCCGCTGCCCATGGGAGTGAGTATGGGAGAACTCTATTTTGAGGGAGAGCGGTTCGGCTCCTTCGGGGACAAGGTGGCTTGTGAGTGCGCGGGTGGCACATTGCGCTTCGAGGCCAGGCCCGACTGGGCACAACGCCATTTGTTCTTTGTGGCGGCGTGATTTCGCGTGCGGTTAGATGGGAATCGGCTCAGACCTGCGCCCTGGTCTGCACCACGTAATAGCGGCCTTCGGCTACGGCCCCCTCGATGTCCTGCGGCGAGTTCAGTGCGGTTTCGACAGCGACTCCGAGCTTGGCGATGGAGTTAAGCATCTCGTTTCTGAACGGCTCGTCCCAGACCAGCGGTTCCTCGGAATAATCCAGGAGAGTCTGATGCGGCGGGTTGAGCAACACGCTGTCGTAGAGGCCGGCGCCAGCGTAGCCGGCGAGGTCCTCTCCATTTGAATCCGACCTGAAAATTACGCCGCTGCCGTAAAGGCCAACGCTCTTGGCGGGCATCGAGAGCAGCCGGGCTTCCTGCTTTTTCTTATCCCAGATGAAGCTCAACGCGCGACCCGGGTAATTGCCAACCAGGGTTTCGCCCAATCCCAAAACGACCTCGGCGTAGAGTTCGTCGCGATTGCCGGTGGAAGGATTGGCCGTGTGGATGACGAAGGCGTAATCGGCCTCGACTACCGGTTGAATCAGGACGGCCATGAACAAATCCTCATGCTTAATGCCCATCCGGTTGCGGCTCAGAATTGCGCGGTCATTCCATTTGGAGGCCCAAACCTTTTTGATGCACCGCCAGCCAGCCTCCCAATCCTTGGGCCAGGCAAGGCCCGCCTTCTGAAATGCCTCGCGCAGTGCGCCCCTCAACTCCTCCGGCGCTGTTAATGTGAGCACTGCCTCCCGGAGTTTGGCGGCCGCCTTCGGATCAAAATCGTTTTTCAAGGGTTTGGCCAATTCGGCGCAGAGCCGGGCTATCTCCTTGTTGTTATCGAGCGCCATCACGTGCTCGAAAACGCCAAACGGCAAGGCAAGCGACTGCGGTTGGCGTATCCAATCGGGCAACTGACCTCGAAGGCGGAGTTGGGAGCATGACTTGGCGCCGACAATCCGTTCGTTGAACTGATCGGCGGCTGCCACGTAGCTGGTGAATCGTGGCCGCACCATGGTAAGTTTGGGGCGCGTCGCAGTTCGAGGTGCGGCGCCAGCCGGGGCCTGCGCCGCTTCCTCGAACGTCACATCGCCCGCGGCGGTGACCTCCAATCGCAGGCGGCGTCCGCGCATCGATTTGAGCCGCTCCAGCAGCGTGGCATCGGAGCAAGCGGCGAAGAGGACCTGGGCGTTCCGCGCGCGCACCGCCACGTGTGAGACCAGGTCAGTCACATCGGGCGCAATGACCGCCACAATCCCCTCCGGGATTTCCTCGTCCCCCGCAACTTTGCCGGCTACGACGATAGTCGGTTCACCGAACTTCCTGCCCTGGACGGCTCGCAACTCGTCGAGCACTTCGACCTGGCCGATTCCGCGGCCGCGGCTGACGATTTGCCAGGGGCCAAGATTGGCCGCCTGGCGCAGCAACCGCCCGATTTGCTGGAGCACCATGGAAAGGACGAATCCCAGGCTGCTGCCGCGCACGACCTCCTCGCTGAAGAGCGTAATCGTCCAGTCCTCGGCATTGAATCGCTGGCCGAGGAATTCCGCCTTGGGCTGAAGCAATTGGTAGAGCCGGTCGGTCCAATCACTCAGGGCGCGGCTGATGCGGTCCACCGCCGATTTTGCATGGAGCGACCACTGGGGCGTGAACCATTCGGTAGAAGGCGTCTGGGTCAGGCGTTGCCAATGTCTGGAGCAGGCCGCCAATTCCGCGTCTTCGTAGGAGAGCGTCACATTCTCCAGGACGCAGGCGATAAGGCCGGCCAGCGACTTTCCATCGAAATGCTGATGGAGGTTCCGCTCCACTACTACGCGGATGAGTTGTTCCAGCGCCAGGTCGAGGTAGAGCAAGGCGCGCAGTTCGTGTCCGCCATGGAGGAGGTGAGAGAGCCGGCGCCGAAGCTCCGTGACCTGACTCACGAGCCAGGGCAGGGCTTGGGGCGGGTCGTTGCGCCGATTCCAAACTTCCGAAAGCAAGTTCTGCATGTCCGCATCAAGCCGCTCCCGCGCCGCATTCATCGCCGTCTCCAGGTCCGTTCCGGAATGCACCGCCTTGAGGACTTTGAGAAAGTTTTCGAAATCATGGATGAGCGGCCATTTCAGATGCGGAACAAAATCCGGGTCGGTCCGGATAGGCCGTTCGAAGGCGCGCAGGCGTTCGGGCGTGACGCCGTTTTCCCGAAGCACTTGATAAAAGCGGTCGAGGTTGCCGTCGCTTCGGAGGAATTCGATGTAGGCCTCGCAGATGACGATGTCATCCGGGGTGGTGTTGTTGTGGAGTTTCTGGTGCCATTCCTCGGTAAAATGCCCGCTCACCTCCTTAACGTGGTGCCGGTGCATGATGTGCAGGACTTCATCCCGGATGCGCTGGCCATCTCCGCCGCGCCCAATGGTGGCCAGCATCAGGCGGATGAGAGGGCGGCCATCGGTTTCGCTCTGGTAAAATCCAGAGAGGCGCCCGGTCAGGCGGTCCTGGGCATGTGCCAGTTCGCGTGGCTTGGTGTTGTAGTTGCGCTGCCAGGTCAACTGCCGGATGGCGGAAAAACGCAGCCAGACGTAGAGCTGAGCCAATGCCTCGGCGTTGCCCCGCGCTCCCTCCAGCAGGTCGTGGCACAAGTTGAAGCGATGCATCAGTGTCCAGGAGCCGGAGTCCATTTCGGCCTGGATAATCTGCTCGGCCATCCCGGCCAGCTCGGACCCATGAAAGCCCGAGGCCTGGCGCGAGACGGTGTGAATGGGCACATAAAAGTTCCCACCGTGATGCTTGAGCCAACGGCGCTCAGGTCCTTGCTTCAATACAAATTGGATGCCTAAAGGGGCTTCCGCTTCGGGAAACGTCAGTTTCAGCCGGCTCAGGCCGCCTTCAAGCTCGAACGGGGTCTGGGTGGTGTGGCCGTCCCAAAGGATGGTCCCGGGCGGACGCAATGATTCCGGGGGCTGGAGCCACTCGTGGGGCGAGCGTCGAGAAATACCCCAATGGAGCGCCAGTGGGGCGGACACATCCGAAAGCAGCAGGGCGCGAAAGCCATTCTCGAGCTTCACGACGCCGACAGCCAACTGGCCGGCATCCTCCACGTCAAAAGCCCGCTCGCACAGCACGTCCCCCGAGCTCAACTCGGCCTTGAGAGCCTGCAGTGGCCTCACCGCGGGCCGTCGTCCAGGCCGAGGCACGGCAATCTGGTAGTTCCGCCTGCCATTATTGTCCCACCGCCGCTCGTCCGGGAAGAACAGGACAAACTCGATGAGATCGGGCGCGGAGGTTGAATTCAAGGAGATGGCGACGCGGCTCTCGCCATTGTGCCGCCTGAAAGGGGTCTGCATGGCATCGGCACCGGCGGCGGTTGTGCCTTCCGGCCAAAGAGACTCCGGCAGGGTGCGCCAAGCACCTTGGCTCTTGCCCCGAATCCCCCAGTGCAAGACGCAGCGCTTGGGCGTGCGCGCCCGCAGCAGCAACTCGATTTGGCCCGCTTCGAACCGCTTCTCGATGAGGAGGTCCAAGCCGCTGCGAGTGGCCACACTTTCAGTAATGGCTGTATTCTCAACTTCTTGCTCCGACATGCGTTATAGATGGCCCAACTCGTTCAAGTGGGCAAGGGAGGGTTGGGGGCAGTCCTCACTTTTTCCGCGGTAATGGAGGGGGTGGCGGAAAAAGTGCAGAACTGACCCCAAAGCCTCTAACCCGCATATTTCCCAGCGCGGCAATGCCGCAACAGCGCAGAATGCTGCCGATTGTGTGCATGGCGGCGCGCAGAGGACTGCACGCCCTGCCCACGGGCTGTCGCCGTTTTATTCGGGGCATGAGTCGCGAGAGAAAACTCCCGGAACGGACGCTTGGCAATAGCAAAGGAGCTCCCGATTTGCATGGGGCCCGCTCAAATGTTAAGGGGTTATTCAGATGCTCTTCGCGCGCGAAAGCGGGATTCTGCTCCATCCGACCTCTCTCCCGGGGCCGTATGGGATAGACCAGTGGCAGGAGGCGCGCCGCGCGCGAGCGCGGCATCCGGATCATAGGCGACCTGCCCATCTTCGTGGCGCGAGACAGCGCGGACGTGTGGGCCGGACGGCACCTCTTTCAACTGGATGCGGCGGGCCGGCCCACAGTCGTGGCGGGTGTTCCGCCGGACTACTTCTCCGCAACCGGCCAGCGCTGGGGCAATCCGCTCTATCATTGGCCGGCCCATGAGGCGGACGGTTTCGAATGGTGGCGCCGAAGGGTCGGAAAGGCGCTCCAGCTCTACGACGCGGTGTGCATGCACCCGGCAGGCGAGAAGGCTTGTCACACGGCTGAGCCAGGAGCTAACCTCGCAAAAAACATCACCCGAGATTGCCTTATGAGCATTCAACCTGAATTGAACCGGCGCCGATTCATCCAAACCACCGCGCTCGCCGCGGCTGCGCTGCCCTTCATCGCAACCGAGGCCGAGGCGGCCTCCCCCGCCAAGGGCAAGCCGAAGGTGGGCTGCGTAAGTTGGTGTTTCCACGACCTCTCGCCCGGCGCGGACCCGGAACCGGCCACCGACCAAATCGGTGGGTTGGGGTTCGACGGCATTGAATTGATTGTCACCGCCAGCCGCGACCTGAAGGGGTTCTGGACGGATGCCCGTATCGATCGTTACAAACGGAAGCTGGATCGCTATCACCTGCGCGTGTCGCAGTTCGTCCTGTTTCAACCGGTGGTGGAGGGTTTGTCGAGCCTGGAGGCGGACGCCCGCAACCGGAGCCTGGACCATTTCGAAGCCGGCTGCGGCCTCGCTCGCAAACTCAACGCCCCCATCATCAACATCGTGGCCCCCTGGGCGCTGGCCTTGAAAGGGCCGGACTACTACCTGCCGCGTTATTACGAGGTCAGCAACCCGAAGCCGGGTGAAAAATTCCACATCGACATCGCCCCCGGATTTGACTTTGACGAGGTCTGGGGCCATTATGTGGAGACCATGCGCCAGTGCGTGGCGCGGGCCAAGGCTCACGGCCTGAGGTTCACTATCGAACAGCACACCCACACCCTGGTGCCGGCCTCCGACGCCTTCCGCCGGCTCTGGGACAGAATCCAGGACCCCGCCCTGGGTTACAATTTGGACGCGGGCTGGACCCTGCTGGAACGTGAATACCCGCCCGAAGCCATCTACAAGGTCCGCCCCCACCTCATGAACTTGCACATCCGCGACATCGACGCCCACATGCGCTTCTTCCCCCCGATTGGCGACGGCGTGATGGATTTCCAGGCGATTGTGGCCGCATTGCGCGAGACCGGCTTCGGCGGCTACGCCGATCTCGAACAGGACAGCCACCCCGGCGACCCGCCCATGGTGGACACCTGCCGCCGCTATCTCCGCATGATGCGCAACTATATCGGTTAGCTCCGGGCCTGCGGCAACAGGCCGTGCTCGGGACGGAACCCGCTCCCGAACGCGACGGATTAAGGTCTCGCCAGCGGCAAATTCTCCACCACGAGCTGAGGCGGCTTTCCGCCACCTAGCACCTCCTTCGCGTCGAGGATTTCGATGCCGACCAACCTCTCGTCGGCGCCAACGTTCAGCGCAACTTCGTCATTGAGGCGCACGGTCCGGCACCCGTGCGGGCCCTCAATGAGCCGGATGTAAAGCGCGTCAACTTCGGGGTCGTAGCTGATTCTCATATTGAACCCGCCTAAAAATAGAATGTATAGACGGTGATGACAACTATTTCGTTAGCTTCCTCCTTGATGACCGGCGCCACTTGTTTAATGGGGTAGAATCTGTTCTGCCATTGACTGCCAAACGGGAGATTATAGCGGCAAAGCGTGCGCCCATGCTTGGCGCGTTCTCGCACGCCGCTGTGGACGGCCTTGGACTTCAGCTTCAGTCGCGCCCCGTTCGACGCATTGTTCATGAGCATGATTTGTGAAGCGGATCGGTTTCACTTGAGGCTCCCGCTTCCTACCGCGTTCTTAGCCCCAAGGCCCTGGCCACGACCGCATCGATCACCAGCTTGCCATCCACTATCCTCCGGTTAAGGCCAAATCCCTCGTCCCAGCCCCACACGGCCCAGCCGATATGGTTATCGGCCAGCACCTGGCCGAAATCGTGGAACCAGCGGGCGCGGTCCTCCGGCTGGCAATGCGCGGGGAAGACGCCGAATTCGCCGCAATACAATGGCACCCGGTTCCTCGCGCCCCACTCAATGCCCTGGTGGAAACGCGCGGCGAGTCTGGTCTTATTCCAGCGTTGCTTTCCATAAGCCTCGAGCATTCTCTTTGACGCGGGAAACCCTTCAAGCGCGGGCAAGAGGGGCGCCACCGCTTCCGGGTTCGAAGGATAAGGCACGTTGCGCAGCGGCTTGACGGCGTCGCCGGCCCAGGTCGCCCCCTGGTGCGTGAACGGGAATGGATCGTAGCAGTGAAACGAATAAACGACGTTCTTATCCGGCAATACCTTGAGCTTCTTCAGTCCATCGATGCCACCCCAGTCCGGACCCGAGGTGACAATCGTGTGCCGCGGGGCGTTCCGCCTAATGACCGACGCCAGGCGCGCGTTGAGCCTGTTCCATTCCTCCGCGCGATGGGCGAACACCGGTTCGTTGATGATTTCAAGCATCGTCAACTCCGGGTCGAACATCGAGAGCCGCTTCGCCAGCAAACCCCAGAACCGGGCAAAGGCCTCCTGCCACGCTGGGTCAAGTTCCGCCGCGCGGTCTTCGTTGTGCAGATCGACCAACACCAACAACCCGGCGCGGTGGAACCGTTCGATAGCCGCCTCCAACTGCTTTCCTCGTTCTTCGATAATATTGCCCGAGGCCCTATCCATGATAATGGGCGGCGCCACGCACAGCCGCACGTGCTTGAGGCCGATGTGCGTCATGAAGCCAGCCTCCTCCTCTGAAATGTAGTTCGCAAAATGCTCCGGGTTGCGCCCGGGAAATCGGAACCACCGGCACACATTCGCGCCGGTGGCCATCCGAGCCAGCCGGCCGGCAGGCACCTGGGTCAATAGCTCGGCGGCGGATGCCGCGGGGGCGATAGCGAGGCTGGCTCCGGCCAGCGCGGTCAGGCGCAGAAAGTCGCGTCGATCCATCAAAGTTGTGTTCCACATAGACCATTTGAATGAGCAGAAGCCAGTATAACGGCCGGCGGGCCGAGCGCCAGCAAGAATGCACCAATGAAGGCAGCTTATGCACAGTTCGGAATCTGCGGTGAGATTCTCATTAACTGACATTTTGGTGGTAATTCTGGGGCGGGATTGGGGCAGGCTCGTCGCTTCAGGCGCAGGTTGTTGCCCACTCCTGCGTAGGTTTGGTGGTTTTGGAGGGCTTGGATTTCCGAGGGGTCAGGCACGCAGTGAAGTTGCGACTGCCTGCCGCCCGGAGGTCCTCCTTGCCGCGACAATAAAATACGCGGCCGCGTATTTTATTGTCGCGGCCTTCACCAACGACCCTGAAAGCAGCGCATCCTCGAGCCATGAGCGGTGTTTGCTTGATCGGAGCCTGGGGGCGAGGGTATAAGAAGGGAAATCGGGAGCAGACGTGCAATCATTAAATACCACATCGTACACGGGGCGGCAATCGCTCAACACCAGCAACGTACTCTCCGTCGTTATGGGCGGAGGCCAGGGAACGCGCCTGTTCCCGTTGACCAAGGAACGGGCCAAGCCGGCGGTGCCGCTGGCCGGCAAGTACCGCCTCGTCGATATTCCCATATCCAACTGCATCAACTCGGGGTTGCGCCGCGTCTATCTGCTAACCCAATTCAACTCAGCCTCGTTGCACCGTCATATTTCGCAGTCCTATAAGTTCGATCACTTCTCCGGCGGTTTTGTGGAAATCCTGGCCGCGGAACAGACCTATGCCGACACTTCCTGGTATCAGGGCACTGCTGACGCTGTGCGCAAGAACATGATCCATTTCATGAACCACGACTGGGATTACATACTGATCCTTTCCGGCGACCAACTCTACCGCATGGATTTTCGCACCATCATCAGCCAGCACAAGGAGACGGGCGCGGACATCACCCTTGGAACCATCCCGGTTGGACGTGAGGAGGCCAAATCGCTGGGCATCATGCAGATGGCGGCGGACAAACGCATTACGCGGTTTGAGGAGAAACCGAAGGACCCGGCGGTGCTCGATTCGCTGAAACTCCCTATTGATTGGCACGAAAAGCTGGGCATCAACGGCCAGGGCGACCAGTTGCTGGCTTCGATGGGGATCTACGTGTTTAACCGGGACATAATCCGCCGTGTGCTGGACAACTCCCTGGCCGATTTTGGCAAGCACGTCATCCCCAAGGGCATCGACGAGCTGCGCGTGTTCTCTTACGTCTTCCAGGGATACTGGGAGGACATCGGCACCATCCGGGCGTTCTTCGAAGCGAACCTCGACCTCGCCAATGAACTGCCTCGGTTCAATTTCTTCGACATGGCCGCTCCGATCTTCAGCCGGCCGCGGTTCTTGCCCGGCTCAAAGATAAACGGCGCCAACATTGACCACGCGGTCATTACCGATGGTTGCATCCTCAACCGCGCCAGCATCTCCTTCAGCATCGTCGGCTTGCGCTCGATTGTGGGCGAAGGCACGGTCATCAACCGCTCCATCCTGATGGGCAACGACTACTTCGAATCTCAACAGTCCATCGCGGAAAGCCAGACCGCCGGCAGACCCCGGCTCGGAATCGGGGCGAACTGCCGGATTGAATCAACGATTGTGGACAAGAACGCCCGAATTGGCGACAATGTCGTCATCTCCCCGCGAGGAAAGCCGGATTCCGTGGACCACAAAGAGTATTACATCAGGGACGGGATTGTCATCATCCCCAAGAACGGTGTGGTTCCGCACGGGACGGTGATTTAGGGCAACTCCTCAGGTGGTGATAAGAGCGCGGACACCCTCGTCCGCGTCCCCAGAAAGCCGCAGTCACGGAGGAGGGCCTCCGCGCTCCTTTCGCGGGCGTCTGGCAGCTTGACCTGAGCAATTACGATTTAGGGCCGCACGCCAATTCCAACTCCGGCTTGGCACATTCCAGCCCCCAATAATGGGTGATGGACTCGAAAAGATGCTCCACCTCCCGAAAGTCCACCGGCTTCACCATGTAGGCGTTGGCCCCCAACTCGTAAGCCCGGTTGATGTCCGCGGGGTGATCCGAGCCCGAAACGATGACGATTGGTATGCGGCGCAGAAGAGCGTCGTGCTTGACCCAATCGAGGACCTCAAAGCCGCTCTTTCCGGGCATCTTAATGTCCATGACGATCAGCCTCGGCAGAGGGAACAATTCTCGCCCGGCATACTTGCCCTCCCCGCACAGATACTGAATAGCCTGCTCGCCGTCAGTCACGATCTGCAGCGGATTCTGTATTTGCGCCATCTTAAAAGCGCGTTTCACAAGGAAAACGTCGTTAATGTCGTCCTCGACCAGCAAAACAGTGAAGGGTGCGCTGTCCATATTCAAAAACGAACAAAAGATCGATCCATTTATACCATAATTTACTCGAAAGTCCCAAGAGCGCCAGCACAAGCCCCTCGGGCGTATCCCACAGTCAGGCGCAGGGGCTATGCTGACTATAGGTGCTCGGTCTCACGGAGACCTCATTATCGCCTCGCGGAGGAGAGGGCTTTGGGCGCCGGCGTTAAGGATTGCCGTGATGTGCTGGATCACACTTCAAGGCGGTCGCCGGGCCGCGCGACAATCGCATAGAGCGCGGGCAGGAGAAACACCGTAATCAAGAGCAGCGAGAACAGGCCGCTTACCACCACGATGGCGAAAGGACGCTGAGAATCGGTGCCGACTCCAGTCGCCAGGGCGGCTGGGAGCAACCCGAAGGCGGCGACCAGCGCGGTCATCATGACCGGGCGCAGCCGCAGGATAGCGCCCTCGCGCACGGCTTTCGTCATGTCCATGCCCCCGCGACGCAGTTCATTCACATAAGAGATATAGACCACAGCAGTTTGCACCGACACGCCAAAGAGCGCCAAAAAGCCGATGCCGGACGAAACCGAGAAGGGGGTGCCGGAAATCCACAAGGCCAGGATACCGCCCACCGGCGCGGAGAGCAGCACCCCGATGACCGTGATGAACGGGAACTTGAGGTTGCTGTAGAGCGCAAAGAGCAGCAGGAAAATCACCGCCAGCGTCAGAGGAAGGATGACTTGCAGTTGGGCGCGCGAGGCGGTGTATTCCTTGTACTCACCGCCCCAATCCAACCAGTATCCTTGGGGCAGCGGGACGGCGGCCTTGACTTGCCGCATCGCGTCTTCGACGGCCCCGGCCAGGTCGCGTCCCTCGACAGAAAACTGCACGCCGATGTAACGGGAATTGTTCTGGCGATAAATAAAAGAAGCGCCACTGCCCACTCGAAGACGCGCGAATTCTTTCAGCGGGATCTGCTGTCCCCCCGGCGTGGCCACCAGGATGTTGCCGATCTCCTCCGGGTTGTCACGGTATTGCTGGTCCAGGCGCACCACCAGATCGAATTGCTTTTCCTGTTGCACGACCTGAGTGGCCACAGCCCCGCCCACGGCCGCCTCGATTAGGCCGTTGATATCGGCCACATTTAAGCCGTAGCGCGCGATCTTGGCCCGATCCACGGTGACCTTCAGGCTGGGTTGGCCCAACTCTTGCACCAAGGTGACGTCCCGAATGCCGCGCACCTGCTGCAACACCTGCTTGATGGCCTTGCCCTTGGCTTCCAGCGTCTGCAACTCCATGCCAAATACCTTGACCGCCAGCGCGCTTTTCAACCCGGTCTCCGCCTCATCGACGGCATCCTCGGCCGGCTGGGTATAATTGAAGATAATGCCCGGGAAATCGTTTGTGAGTCTCGCGTTGATGGCCGCTATCAGCTTCGGTTTCTCTCGATACCGGCCCGTCCACTCCGAGTAGGGCTTGAGGCCGACGTAAAACTCGTCGTTGAAGAAGCCGTGTGGGGTCCGTTCCATCGTCCGGGCGTCCGTGTTCGTCGGCGACGGTGGTGACTTGGGGAAAGGAGCGCAGGATCTTGCGCACCTGGGGCGCTATCTTGCGCGATGCGTCAAACGAAATAGTATAGGGCATGGTGGCGCGCACCCACAGGGCGCCCTCATCCAGCTTGGGCATGAATTCGGCTCCGATATGCGGCACAAGCAGAAGGACGCCTCCCAGCAGCCCGACCGAGACCAAAACCGTTCGCCAGGGGTGCCCCAGGCAGGCGTCAAGACCTTCGGCGTAAAGCGATTTGACCGCCTCAAAAACCGGGTTGCGGCGCTCGCGAACACCTTTTCGAAAGGCCCAGGAGCAAAGCACCGGCAGGAGGGTGAGTGTTACCACTAGCGAGCCGATTACCGCATAAATCATGGTGTCGGCCATCGGTCTGAAGAGCTTGCCCGATGGGCCGGAGAGGACATAAATGGGGAGGAACCCGGCGATAATTACCGCCACGGCATAAAAGATAGGCCGGTCCACCTCCGCGGCGGCCTGGAGGACGACCTCGCGGATTCGCAGGGGTCGTCCCTCGCGCAAGCCGACTTGGCGAAAGATGTTTTCCACCATCACTACCGCTCCCTCGACCAGGATTCCGAAATCCACCGCGCCAATCGAAAGCAGGTTGGCCGAGACATTCCTCAGGTTCAGGCATAGAAAGGCAAAGAGCAACGCCAGCGGGATGGCCGTGGCCACGATGAGACCGGCGCGCACGTCGTAAAGGAAAAACACCAGGACCACCACGACCAGCACCATCCCGCGCAGGAGGTTGTGTTCGACCGTCTTGGTGGTCAGGGCAATCAGGTCGCTGCGGTCATAGAACGGATGCACCTTGACGTCCGGAGGAAGGATTTTGGTGTTGAGTTCGCGTGTTTTGGCCTCGACGCGCTTCAACACGGTTTGGGTCTTCTCGCCGGTGCGCATGAGAATGACGCCCTCCACCGCGTCATCGTGGTTCATATAGCCGAACTCGCCCAGGCGCGGGGCGTGACCGATGACGACCTTGGCGACATCCTTTACGAGCACAGGAATGCCATTGTGGACGGCCAGCACCACGTTGCCGATGTCCTGCAGGGTATGCACGCGGCCAAGCCCGCGCACATAGTAGAACTGGCCGCCCTGCGAGTAGAAGCCGCCGCCGGCATTGCCATTGTTGGCGGCCAGGGCGCTGATGACCTGGGGAACCGAGAGGCCCGCGCCCGCAATCTTGGCCGGGTCCAGCAAGACCTGGTACTGCATCGTTTCGCCCCCGAGACCCGAATCGTCCGCCACGCCGGCCACCGATTTGTACTGGCGCTCGACGACCCAATCTTCAATCGTTTTCAATTGCATCGGCGACCTGTCCGGGCTCTCCAGCACGTAACGGTAGATGAGCCCGGATGGGGAGAAGAGCGGAGAAACCGAAGGGGTCACCCCGCCGGGCAGACTGAGGTCAGGGATTCGATTGAAGACCCGTTCCCGCGCGAAGTAGTTGTCCGTCCCGTTTCGGAACGTCATGATGACATCCGAGAGGCCATAAAGCGATATGGAGCGGAGCGTGATCATTCGAGGGATGCCGTTCATCTCGTCCTCCATGGGAACGG
>JAJYHY010000455.1 GCA_021784555.1 bacterium | reverse complement strand
CCGACCTCCCCGGACCTGGCTGAAAATCCTCGATGCGGCCACCAATTTCGCCAGGCGTAGTGAATCCGCAGCGACGCCTTTCGGCGCTAATGTCTCCAGCGAACGGAGGGCAAGGTCGCCGAGAACCACCCGGGTCAAACGACGTCTCGACCGGATGAGCCCAAGGCCCCGCCGCTCATCCATCCACGCAGCCAGCCTCGCGAAACCGGCCAGGAGCGATTGCTCAGCGGCTTATGCAAAGCACAAGCCCCTCGGGGCCATAAGCATTAACCTAACGCAATTCCGGCCTGTTTTTGCGATTTTTGGAGCGCGCAGCGCACGTTCGGTCATGAAAAACCTCGATTTTCATAGGATCCTTGAGGTTGTGCTGGGCCTTAGGTTAATGCCTATGCCCCTCGGGGCCCTGGAGCGCCGTGACGAACGAAGCGACGACGAGCCTGTTTCAAAAACAAGTCACAATCCCCGGCCCACTGCAAGGGCAGCGATATTACAAAGTGGAGTGACAGCCGGCCGTCACCCGGCGACGATGGCCACCGTCCGCGGAGAGGAGGGCAGAAAGGTGTCAGCAAATGATAGTGTCATGCCCTTTCGCATGCGCCAAGGCCACTGCGAGGCAAAGAACGGCTGGATGCTCGGCGTTGCAGGCCCCATGAGGTGGAGCCCGAGCCGTACTCGGCGATGCCAGGGGCGTTCGGTCGCCCAGGCGACGTTGAGGGCAAGGTCAGGGCTTCGGAGTTAGTCGATTGGTGTGTGGGCGTGCTCCGCCAAAAGGGAAGAGTCAGATGAAACGCCCGGTTGGTTCCTGTCCACAGTTCCGCCTGTGTTCCCGCAGAGTGCGTCGGCCTACGCCCCTGCGACGGGTCAGATCATTTCCTAGCTGGGGGCTTGGATCTCCTACCAAGGGGATCCTCGCGTATTGCCGCTAACCAGATTTGCAGGAAATGGAGCGGCTCCCTAGAAGGTATCAGTCAATGATAACGTGCTCTCGTTTCTCATTTTCACTTCCTTCGTTTCACATTCCCAGGGTGGGTTGCGCTGGGGCGCTTTGTTCGCCCTTGGTCTTACAGAGCAAGTGGGCCAGGTGTCCACGGGTGCCCAGGCCTTCCATGACCGCCGCAGACTGCTGGCCGGCTCCCGGCAAGTCCCACTGGATGCGCCACTCACCTAACACGCCAAGGCGCCAAGCGCAATTCCATTCGAGCGAGAAAAACTTGGCTGTGCCGCCCGCACGCGCTAAAATGCTCAAGTATATAAAGAAGATGCATATTGTAGCTTGGTTGTTTTCGCTGGCAACGGGGAGTTGGTTTGGGTTGACCGCCGCCAAGGCGGGTCGGAGTTGGGTCGGATGGGCGGGAGGAGGGGCAATTTTCGCCCTGATTATCTCGACGATGATCCTGGGCTTAGGACGCGCCACATTAATCCCTATTCGGACCAATGCCTACACTTTGATGCTGCTCAAGTGCATTGCGGCTTCCGCGGTGGTCATCGGCCTTTCGGGCTGGCTCATGCTTCGTACTCTGCGGGCTGGTAAATAGAACCTCTCTCTTATCAACAGGCCTGCTTGATTCGGGGATCGATCCACCGGTAGAGAAGGTCCACAACCAGGTTGATCGTCACGACCGCCGTGGCGCTGAGGAGCACGGTGCCCATGATCATCGGCACGTCGAGGTTGAAGACACTCTGCACGGCCAGCTTTCCGATACCGGGCAGAGCGAAAACATTCTCAGTGAAGAGCACGCCACCCAAGAGTGAGGCGACATCCATGCCCAGAATCGTGACCACGGGAATCAGGGCGTTGGGCAGGGCGTGTTTGAACAGCACCGCTGCTTCCGAGGCGCCCTTGGCCCGCGCGGCGCGAACGAAGGGGCTGTCGAGCACTTCGACCATGTTGGTGTGGATAAGACGCGAGTAATAGCCGATGAACAACAGCGCCAGCGTGATACCCGGCAGCAACAGGGAGACGAAACCGTGAAAGCCGGCGACCGGGAACCAACCCAGTTTGTAGGCCAGTGAGTATTGGAGCATGCGCGCGAGCCAAAAGGCGGGCAGCGACAGTGAGAGCGTGGCGGCGACCAGGGCGCCGCGATCAATCCAGGAACCGGCGTATTTCGCCGTCAGAACACCCAGCGGCATCGCAATGAGCATCCACAACACGACCGCCATTGCCGAGAGCGCGGCGGTCACCGGCAAGCGCGTGAGGAGGGCCTGCGCCACCGGTTGATCCGTTACGAAGGAGTGGCCGAGGTCACCATGAGCGAGTTGCAGCAGGTAGTACCCGAGCCGCACTATCACCGGATCATTGAGGTGATACCGCTTTCGGATCTGCTGGAGCACCGCCGGCGAGGCCTTCGGCCCGGCAATCACCCGGGCTACGTCTCCAGGGACGGCATTCACCAGAAAAAACACCAGCACCGCCGTCGCCAGAAGGGTCAGGGCGGACCAAAAGAGCCGGGTGAGAAAATGAGCCAGCATAGCCGGTTAAGGGTCAATCCACATCCTCTCCCAGCGCCAGAGCCACACCGGGTCGGGTGCGGTCCCGCGCAGACGCGGGCTATAGAGAATGGGAACCTGCTCGTGAACCAGCGGCACCCAGGGTGCGTCTGTCATGATAAGGTCTTCGGCTTGTCTGAAGAGGCGCAGCCGCTGTTCCTGGTCTAAGCAGGTGACGGCGGTGTCCAGGAGGTGATTCACGGATGGGTTGTTGTAAAAACTTACATTGTTGCAGTCCGTTTCGGTAATGTGTTCCCCATTGAGGAGCACGTCGAGGAAGTTGCCCGGGTCGGGGTAATCCTCGAACCAGCCATAGACGCCGAGTGGGATTTGGTGGCGCGTGCCCGATTTCACGTTGAACGTTGTTCCGTTCACCGGCCTGAGCGCGGCTTGGATGCCCACCTGCTGCAGGTCCTGCTGCGCGCCCTCGGCCAGGCGCGCCAGGATGGGCAGGTCCACCATGTACCAGAGTTCGGTGTTGAATCCATTGGGGTAGCCGGCTTCGCGCAGGAGGGCGCGAGCCTTTTCGGGATCATAGCGGTAGCGCGGCAGGCTCGAATTGGTCCAGCCCATGATGGGCGGCACGATGCCGTCGGCGACCGTGTCGAACCCGCCGGTTAACCTGAGCAAGCGTCTCTTGTTGATGGCGTAGTTCACGGCCCGGCGCACCAGCACATTATCGAAGGGCTTCATTTCCGTGTTCATGAAGATGTAATCGGTGTTGGCAGAATTTGCGCGCACCAGCCAAGAACGGAGCCGGGGGGTGCGCTCGAAGCGGATGGCCTCGGCCGGGCTGGCCAGGACGCGGTCGATCTCGCCTCGTTCCAGCATCATGGTGGCCGTTGTATTGTCGGCGCCGATCATTACATCGACCGCATCCACGTAACCGTCTGAGCCGGTGTAGCAGGGATTGCGCACGAACCGCCAGCGAACCCCGCGCCGCCATTGAGCCAGCTTGTATGGGCCGGAGCCGATGAGATGATACTGGAAATCCACCCCGTATTTCCGGACGACGTCCCTGGGGACGACATCCGCGAAATTCAAGGCGAGGACATATCGGAACGTATAGACCGGCGTGCGGAGCTTGATGATGAACGTCCGCGCGTCCGGCGCGGTCAATCCGCTCACGTGGGCTGCCTTGCCGGCGGCAAACGCCGGCGCGCCCGCAATACAAAGAAAGAAATCCCGGCCGGGAGAGCTGATCTGCGGCGATAAAACTCGCTCAAACGAGAAGACGTAGTCTTGGGCAGCCACCGGACGACCATTGGCAAACCGGACGCCGGGTCGCAAGTGAAAGGTATAAGTCTTGCCGTCGGGCGAAATCTTCCAGTCGCTGGCCTGGTCGAGAACTAAATCCGCTCTTTTGCCGAAATCGAGCAGACCCCGAAACAGGAGCTTGGTCAGGGGCGTGGAATCCTCGTCGTACGAAATGGCCGGGTCGAGTGAGCGCAGGTCGCTGGGCATGCTTAGCCGCAGCGTGCCGCCACGCCTAGGCTCGGTCACATTCCCGCCCCGGACGCGCGCAGGCCAAACGGCAAGGACAACGATTGCGAGAACAACCAGGAGGGGGCGACCCCGGAGCGCAGACGCCCTCGCTCGCATGCTCCGGTCCAACCGCAGGAGCCGAATGGGGGCGTCCGCGCCCCTGCTTTGGCTTAAGCCGTGGTTCGGAGACAACCCAACGTGCGTCAGCGATCTGAAATTTGAGATTTGAGATCTCAAATGCCGGGCGCGGGGCGGTGCTTTCAAACCGGGGCCGGGCCGGGTTGGGAATTGAGCCGCGATCATGGATGGTGTTTAGGATCGAGGGCTTCCTGCAAGCCCTGCCCCAACAGGTTAAACGCGAGCACCGTGATCACGATGGCCAGTCCCGGCGCGATAACGATGAGCGGCGCGGCGATGAAATAAGGCTGGCCGTCCGCTATCATCCCACCCCAGGTCGGCGCCGGGGGCGGCACGCCAATGCCAAGATAGCCCAACCCCGCCTCGAGCATGATCGTGTTCGCCGTGTTCATCGCCGCCAGCACAATAACCGTCGGCAGGACGTTGGGCAGGATATGACGGGAGATGAGCCGGGCGTCCGAAGCCCCCAGGGCCCGCGCGGCTTGAACGAAATCGCGCTCCCTAATGCTCAGGACCTGGCCGCGAATCACGCGCACCATTCCGGGCCAGCACACAAAACCGATGATCAGAAACACGCTTACCATCCCGCGCTGGAGCCGGATATCGAGAAAGGACCAGTGCAGCCATGCCGGGTGAAGGTGAACGACTTTCCCATCCATCAGCCCGGCAAACGCGATGGCGAGCAAAATCGCTGGAAGGCTCAGGTTCATGTCGGTGAACCGCATCAAGCCCAGGTCCAGCTTGCCGCCATAAAAACCGGCGACCAGGCCGACCGTGACCCCGATGAGGGTGGCCGTCAACATCGCGGCGGTGCCGATGGTGAGTGAGACACGCGCCCCGTAAACGACCCGTGACAATACATCCCGGCCCAGGTTGTCTGTCCCGAGCAGATAATGGGCGCTGGGTGGCCGCGGCATCCCGTCGGCATCAAGACCGTTAGTATCCTGATGAATCGGTTCGTGGAGCACGCCGATCCGGGTCAGGGTTGGCGCCGCAATGGCCAGCAGAGTCAGAATGAGAATAATCCCAGCGCCGACCTGCACCAGGCGATTGTTCAACAGGGCCGAATCGACCTGTTTCCTACCGGCAGGGGGAGATCTCTCCGAGACAGGGTTCGAAACAGGGGCTGCTATCGTCTCCGCCATTCGCTCCTCCCGACCCCCGCCCTTATGCTATCGCCGACCACAACCTTCACCTTCTCCCGGCTGTTGCACTGTCTTCCACTTCGTCGTTCCTCGGCATCAATGCTGACTCAGCCCCAATCTTGCCAGAAACGGCGTGGGGTCTTTTTCGAACTTCGCCTTGCAATCATCGCAGCAGAATGCCACGATCTTCCCTTTATAGACAACCGTTTTGGAAGGGTCTATCGGTTTTCCTGAAACGGGGCATTTGGTGTTGATGGGATGGCTCGCGGTTGCCGCGTCGGTCGC
>JAJYHY010000073.1:24035-27124 GCA_021784555.1 bacterium | reverse complement strand
ACTTTACCCTCACGCCAAGTCCCCCAACACCCTAAACTGATGCCCCACTAACCCAGTTCCCCACGCCAGCTCAAATGTGAAATCATCACCAAGAGCCACCCCCTCCAAAGATTGTGAGATGCGCACCGCTGCCGCCCAATGCCTCATTTTCCATTTGCTTCACCAGCCCCAACGCTTAACTTGTTTATCACAGCGGATTTTCGAGGCGAACATGAATAAGCGGGATATCTTGAAACTCCTGACGGCCGAGCCTTTCGTGCCGTTCAGAATCCGCCTTGCGGACGGCAAGACCTACGATATCCGCCATCCCGAACTGCTTTGGGTCTTCTCCACCCGTCTGGAGATCGCCAGACCGGCAGAGCACTGGGAGCAAAGCCGGGAGCTGGAGGACTCGGAGTTTGTCGGGCTGCTTCACGTTGTCCGCACCGAGCCTCTGACCCAGTCGGCCCGGTCGTAATTGGTCGAGGCGAGCAGACCATTTGAGGTTTTCATCGATAGTCGGATCAAAAAAGGGGTCACCCATTAGCAAATTCGCCCCAATTTTTGGGGCGGGAAGCGGGATGTAGCCCGATGGGGTCACTTGGAAGGGGCTGATAGCAGCGCGCTCGCGTTTCCAGCGCTTGGAGAGAAGGGCCGGCGGGTAGTCGCTCTGCTGGCCTCGTACGACACGAACCGGGATCTCGGAGAGCAATTGATACGCCTGGGCTTGTTCCCAGATACGCTGACGCGTGGCGAGGCCGCTGAGGTCTCGAACCTCGCCGCCGAAGCGGCTTGACGGG
Source organism: bacterium (assembly GCA_021784555.1). Lineage (GTDB taxonomy): Bacteria > Verrucomicrobiota > Verrucomicrobiia > Limisphaerales > UBA8199 > JAJYHY01. The sequence goes on along the minus strand of JAJYHY010000073.1, from coordinate 26,345 downwards.
GCGACATCGCGACCTGCTAGATCCGGTGCGCCAGCCTGCCTGCCAGGCCGTATTCTTCGAGGCGGAAATGCTGCGGAAGCCTCGCCAAATCCAGACCCCATTGAGCCGCCAGCAGGGGGACTTTGCTCGCGTTGGCGGCGGCGATTCCTCGAAGTCCGGCGGGGGTGGTCGAAGGCGCCTCGAAATAGTCGAAGCATTTGAGACCCAACTCGGTCTCGCTCCAGGTTTTTGTGCCTTGGCACCAGATAGTGCCCTCGGCCCAGGCATAGGCGCGAAGGACGCGTCCATTCCGGGCCTTTGCCCAGGCATGGTAATGGGACTCCTGATCGACGCTGAAGAACTGCACCTTTCCAATTTTTTGGCTGAGGTCAAGAAGCAAACGGAAGCAGGCATCCACGTCTTTGGCGGGGTCGGGCAATCCCGTTCCCGTGACCAGGATCCACCCGTTGACCGGGGGAGCGATAAAGAGCCTGTCCGCGTTGGCGAAGCCTTCGAGCCAGGAACAGGGCCTCGAATCCCGAACGCCCAGGGCCGACTGAACGGCGCGTAGATTCCGGCCTTTGACCACCAGCCAGCACCCCGGCAGCGGCAGTGAAACCGATTTGACCCGGCCACGATCATTGGCCTGGCCGCGGCGGTCCTGGCCGGTTCGAAAGCGGTTGAAGCCACGGAGGCGGCCCTGTTTGCCAAGTACAATCCCGCCCACGACCAGCACGATTGCCACCACCAACAGGTCCGCAACTGCAACTATTATCAAACCGTCCATCCGCGTTCAGTGTACGACTCATGACCCGCTGATTCAAATGATCAGCCCATGGGGGGAATCCCTCCAAAGGCCCCTCGCGAGTTCCGCGGGAACATCCAACAGCCAACGTCGAACTTCCAATGCCCGCCGGTTGCGGCATTGATTGGACGCTGGATGTTGGATGTTTTCCGCTTGTCGGTTCAGGGATTCGATGCACGAAAGTCTTCAGGGCGACATTCTGGCGATAATCTGGGGTACGCGGTTGCTGTCCATTGCTGAGCAGGCTTTTCTCGGTTTTCGAAGGGCTGGATGCCCGAGAGTCCATGCTCGCTGCGGAACTGCCAATGGTGGGCTCGACAGCCCTGCCCCGCACGACAATAAAATACGCGGCCGCGTGTTTTATTGTCGTGTCACTCCGCGGCGGCAGGTGGAGGAACTCTTCGGGTCCGTGTCCATCGTTTTGTGGCGCACCCGGCGTGAGCTACGAGCCGCTGGGTTGTCCAACCTGGCATGAAGCGACGTTTCATCTTGGCGGTGGCACTGCCGGCCTTGGGCCTGATGGTCGTTTTGATGCTTCTCTCAGATTTCCTTTCCCGACCCGGCCGCCAAACGAACTGGAAATTGCCAACGGGAAGGCGCCGGCCGATGGTGGCAGTTGGCGATGGCTACGGGGTCATCCTGGCCCCGGACGGCAGCCTGTGGACATGGGGGGCGGATGAATTGGGCTGGCATGTCCTGGGGCTGGGGCCCAAAATCACAAGGGAGGCCGGCCTGCGCCGCATTGGAACGGCCACCAACTGGGTGGACATCGCGGTGGGCGGGTCAACCACGCTCGCCCTCAAAGCCGACGGCACAATCTGGGCCTGGGGCGAGAATGTTCACGGCCAGTTGGGCGATGGCACCTGGGCGCGCGAGCGCGCGGCCCCCGCTCGCTCCGTGCCTGACAATGATTGGAAAGAAGTGGCCACCGGCGGGGCGTACAGCGTAGCCCTGAAACGGGATGGCACCCTGTGGTCTTGGGGAGACAATTGGGCGGGCCAACTGGGCGATGGCACCACCAACAACAGCCGCCTGCCCGTGCGAGTCGGTTCCTCTACCAACTGGATTCGGATTTGGGCCAACCTCATCGAGAACGTGGGTCAGCAATCCGACGGCAGCCTGTGGTTCTGGGGCTGGGATTACACGCGCTCTTCTCCGCAAGGCTCGAGCGTTCCCACTCCCGTTCGAGTTTCTGCCGATACCAATTGGGTCGATGTCGCGATGGGCGACTGGATGGTGTTTGCCATCAAGTCTGACGGTACCCTCTGGGCCTGGGGTCGCCAGGCCCATATCTTCACCGGGGCGGCCCATCCGAGCGCGGACTCTTCGCCGGTGCTCGTGGGAAAGGACAGCGGCTGGCGCGCCTGCGCTTCCTTCGCCCAGTCGCGCCCCCTGTTCATGAAGCGCGACGGTTCATTGTGGGTTCTGGATGCCTCTGACCAGCGGGGCGTGGCCTGTGTGACTGCAATCGTGGCGGGATTGGTCACAAACAACGCGCTGCACCTGGTGGCGGAAAGCACGCCCCT
>JAJYHY010000073.1:0-24025 GCA_021784555.1 bacterium | reverse complement strand
TTCCGATCTGTGAAGACCTTGCGCATCACATTTCAGCTTGGAGGCAAAAACCAAACGCTGGATTTCAGGGAGAATTCTACCGTGAGATTGGGCGGCGGGGGACAGAGCTTGACCATCCTCCGCGCTCTTTACGGGGATCCGCGGCTGTTCAGCCAGGCGGCGGAGCCGGTCTCGCAGCCATCACTCTCCACCCCGGCGCGGCTTCGGCGAATCCGGGTGCCGAAGAACGTGGTGGCCTTTTGTGGCGGAGCACATGGGGTGGGAGTTGCCGTGACCTCGAACGGCGAAGTGTGGACGTGGGGCCGGGCCTTGGGGCGGCAAACGCGTCCGATAGGCGCTCTGCAGGTTTGCTCGAGTATTCTTAGTCGGCTTGGTTTGCGCGTCCGCTGGGGTCAGCCTCAGCCGGTGGTTCTCGAAGAACCCACCCGGCTCGGCCCCGACCCGACGCAATAGCAACGGTTATTCGCGACGCGGTCCTGGAGAGGCGCTCAAGGCACCGAAAACCTGACGCGCGCACGTGCCGCTGAGGGGCGTAGGACAGAATTCTTCGCGCGGCTCAACTCGCGGGACTCTTTGCTCCCCACGCATAGAGATTCACATATACGAAAGGGAGTTCGTCTTTGTTTCCTTTGTTTCCTTCTGTTCACCCCCTTGGCCGCCGCGGTTCGGGCCGGGAAGGGTCATGGGTCCTAACCCGTCGGCCAGTTTGATCTCGTGGGGAGCCTTTGTAGACCAGGAAAGCGAAGGCAACGAAGAATTGTGTCGTGCGCCCTGCCGCTGAACGGCCCCGAGATTGGTCTTGCCTCGGTTAGAGGAGCCCCTTAGCTTGTTGTGAGCAGGGCAACCGGCCCTGCGACTCCTGTGCAAACGAACGCGGAAATTGGCTATAACTCGAAAGTCGAGGGTGGCGTGGTGGTCACCCGCATCGACGCGGCCCTGAACTGGTGTCGAAAGAACTCGCTCTGGCCGATGCCGATGGGCTTGGCGTGCTGTGCCATCGAGTTGATGGCGACCGGCGCGAGCCGGTATGATATTTCCCGGTTCGGCGCCGAAGTCATGCGGTTTTCGCCGCGGCAATCCGACGTGATGATTGTGGCCGGGACGGTGACCTACAAGATGGCGCTGGCGGTCAAACGCATCTATGAACAGATGGCCGAGCCGAAGTGGGTCATCGCCATGGGCGCCTGTGCTTCGACCGGTGGGATGTACCGGAGCTATGCGGTGCTCCAGGGCGTGGACAATATCCTGCCGGTGGACGTTTATGTGGCGGGCTGCCCGCCGCGGCCCGAGGCCCTGCTTGACGCGCTTATAAAACTCCAGAACAAGGTGGCCCGCGAACCGGTCATCTCCACCCTGAAGAAGGTGGCATGACGATGACCTCGCTCGACTTTGCCAATCGCCTCCGAACCCAATTTGCGGACCTGATTTCGGAACCGGCGGAGTTCCGCGGAGAGGTGACATTGCGCGTGTCCGATTCTCAGCGGATAACCGACATCTGCGGTTTTGCCAAGAAGGAGTTGGGTTTTGATTACCTGGTCGATATCACCAGCATCGACAATTACGGCGACGACCCGCGCTTCGCCATCGTCTATCATCTTTATGGTTACGGGCACCACCAGTATCTCCGCCTCAAGACCGAAGTGAATGAGGAGAAAGGGGACTTGCCCACCGTGAGCGGTGTTTGGCGCGCGGCAAACTGGCACGAGCGGGAGATCTACGACATGATGGGCATCCGGTTCACTGGCCATCCCGACTTGCGCCGCATTATTATGTGGGAGGGCTATCCATTCCACCCCCTAAGGAAAGATTTTCCGCTCTCAGGCAAGCCGACCGAGATGCCGGAAGTGGCCTTTACCCAGCCTGCGCCACTGGCTGGCGGCCCGTTCGTCACGGTTGCCGGAGGCAAAGACGCCCAGTCTCGCGAGCCGCGGGTGCGGATTCCCGAAACCGATTCTCTGGAACTCAACGCCCGCGTCCAACGACGGCAAGACATCAAGGACGCCCATGGCGAGGTGCATGGGCCGGGGCCAGTGAAGAAAGGATGAGGCGATGGTCACACCGGAACTTCGTGACATCGAAATTCAGGAACGCGCCGCGCGCGCGGCAGCGGCCGCCGACGACCTTGCCGATGTTCAAGGCGAGAAGATGGTCTTGAACATGGGGCCGTCGCATCCGGCCACGCACGGGGTGCTGCGCATCGTTCTGGAGCTCGATGGCGAGATCATCAGCAAGGCGGCGCCGGACATCGGTTACCTGCACCGTGGCGACGAGAAGATAGCCGAGAACATGACCTATACCCAGTTCATTCCCTACACGGATCGGCTGGATTACCTTGCGCCGCTGGCCAATAACGTTGCCTACGCCCTGGCCGTGGAAAAACTCCTGGGCATCGACAAGGAATTGCCGCCTCGCTGCCAGTTCATTCGGGTGATTTGCGCTGAACTGGCCCGCATCTCCTCCCACCTGCTCGGTTTGGGGTCTTACGCCATGGATGTCGGCGCCATGACGGTGTTCCTGCACACCTTTACCGAGCGCGAGAAGATTTACAACCTCTGTGAGTCCCTCTCCGGCGCCCGATTTACCACCAGCTACACCCGCATCGGCGGACTCTCGCGAGACCTGCCGCCCGGCTGGGTCGAGCAATGCCGCAAATTCCTCGACGAAGTCCCCGTCAACATCGACGAGACCGAAACGTTTCTGAGCCGGAACCGGATTTTTGTGGATCGGACGCAGGGCGTGGGGGTTATTTCGCAGGAAGACGCCATTGATTATGGCTTGAGCGGGCCAAACCTCCGGGGCAGCGGCGTGGAACACGACCTGCGCAAGGTCCATCCATACCTGGTCTATGACCAGTTGCGATTTGATGTGCCGGTCGGTTCGGCGGGCGACTGCTATGACCGCTACCTGGTGCGGATTGAGGAGATGCGCCAGAGCGTTCGGATCTTGCGCCAATGCCTGGATCAACTGCCCGGCGGCCCGGTCAACGTGGAGAACGGCAAAATCGTGCTGCCACCTAAGCAGCGGGTGCTGACCCGGATGGAGGAATTGATTCATCACTTCATCAATGTGACCCAGGGGGTCAATGCGCCGCCGGGAGAAATTTATTTCGCTCACGAGAATCCCAAAGGCGAACTGGGCTTTTACATCAACAGCAAGGGTGGAGGAACGCCTCATCGGCTCAAGATCCGCTCGCCTTCCTTCGTGAACCTTGGCATCCTCCAGTATTTACTGCCAGGCCACATGGTCAGCGATATTGTGGCGATACTGGGGTCGTTCGATTTTGTGATGGGAGAATGTGACCGATGAAGAGCGTTGAAGAGATGACCGAACAGGAAAAGGCCGACATTCGAGCTTGGATCGCCAACTGGCGAGAGCTTGGGCCGATCCTGGAACGGATGCGGTGGGAGTCCCTGAGGCATGTCAATACTGCGGCGGCGGTTGAAGCCCTTGATCTGGCTTACAAATCGGCCCGGCTGCACTGCCCCCCCCGCAAAACGTCCGGGTTGGTCGAGCAGCAGCGGTGGTTCACGCTGGCGCACCGATGATAGACTTGCTTAGGATTGCGGTGCGTGTGCAGGGATTCCTAGACGGACAGGGCTGGCGCTCGTGCGTGATTGGCGGAATAGCGGTCCATCGTTGGGGCCACCCAAGGTTGACGTATGACGTCGATGTGACGTTGCTCACGGGCTTCGGGGATGAAGAGAAATACGTGGACGGGATTCTGGGGCAGTTCGCTGGGCGCAGGGCAGACGCGCGAGCGTTCGCACTTGCGCGGCGGGTTATCCTGGTGGTGGCTGAGGGGGGAACAGAGATCGATGTGGCGCTAGGGGGTCTGCCATTCGAGGAGCGTGTGGTCGGGCGCGCCTCTGATTTTGAGTACTACCCCGGAATCACCCTCCGGACCTGCTCGGCCGAAGACTTGATCGTTATGAAAGCATTTGCAGAACGCGATATGGATTGGGGCGACATCAGAAGCATCGTTGCCCGGCAGGGACGCACTCTGAAATGGCGGCTCGTGATGTCCGAGCTAAAACCGCTGTGTCGTTTGAAAGAATCCCCCGAGATCTTGGACAAGTTGAAGCGCCTCCGGGCGTCCATCGAGAGCTGAAATGAGACGACGAGCAACAACGACCTTAAGTCAGGGCGGATGGCTCCCGCGCCTCGGAATTACAGTGTGAGAGCGATTCATCCGGCCATCAAACAATGAACGCAGGTTCCACCGAACGCATCCCCAATCCGCTCCAGCATCAGCCGCAGTTCGCAGTGCCTGGCGCGCTCGAAGCCGAGGTGGGCGAGTTGATCACGCACTATCCGCCTGATAAGAAAAGGAGCGCCTCCCTGATGGTGCTGCACGCGATCCAAGAGCATTTCGGCTGGATTTCGCAGGAGGCGGTGGAGTGGACGGCGCAAAAGCTCGGCTTGCAGCCCATCAACATCTATGAACTGGTTACTTTCTACCCGATGTTCCGGCAGCGGCCGATGGGCAAGTACCAGATCAAGGTCTGCCGGACGCTCTCCTGCGCCTTGGGCGGTTCGTATAAGCTGCACAAACATTTTTGCGAGAAGCTGGGGTTGGACCCGCACAAACACGGCCCGCAAACGACCAAGGACGGAAAGTTCACGGTCGAGTTCGTCGAGTGCCTGGCCAGTTGTGGGACGGCGCCGGTGATGATGGTTAATGATGAGTTCTATGAAGGGGTTAGCCATGCCAAAGCGGATGAGGTCCTCGGAAACTGCAAATAAACGAACTATGAACTGGCTGCCCGACATGGATTTGAACCATGACAAACAGATCCAGAGTCTGCTGTGCTACCGTTACACCATCGGGCAGATGAGCACCGCTAAGTTAAGGCCCAGCCCCGGACCGAGTCAAGGGTTCTCGCGCATCGGGTTGCGACTGAAAGCGTTGGGCGGAGATTTTCCAGGCGCAGGAACAGCGGCAGAGGGCAGCCGCACTCCAAGACGCTATCGCGAAGCCCGGGACGCGGGTGATTCCGCCAGGTCCTGGAGTGCGGCTGTCTTCTGCCGCTTTGGCTCCGGCCCGCGAGCGAGCGACAGATCCAATCATACCCCGTGCGCGATGAATGGAATATTCCGCGTTCCTATTTCAACAGGTTGACCTTCTATGCCCCAGGAATACAGACTCATCTTAAAGCACGCTGACCAACCGGGTTACACACCCGGCCTGGATTGCTATCTGCGCCATGGCGGCTATGAGACGCTCAAACAGGCGCTGACCCGCGCTCCCAAGACCCTCCCGGACGGCAAGACCCTCAGTGGCCCGGAACAACTCCGCGACGAGGTCAAGCTCTCCGGCTTGCGCGGACGCGGCGGGGCTGGGTTTTCTTGCGGCTTAAAGTGGTCCTTTGTGGACCGCAAGAGCGGGAAGCCGATTTACTTGATTTGCAACGCGGATGAATCGGAGCCGGGGACGTTCAAAGACCGGCAGATCATTTACAAAGACCCGCACCAACTGCTGGAGGGGATGATCATCGCTTGTTATGCCAACGACGTCCACCTGGCTTACATCTACATCCGGGGCGAGTTTGTCGAAGGCGCCAAAATCCTCAACCGTGCCCTGAACGAAGCGCGTGCCAAGAACCTGCTAGGAAAGCATATCCTCGGCTCGGGTTACGGCCTGGAGATTCACGTTCACCGCGGCGCCGGGGCCTATATCTGCGGAGAGGAAACGGGCCTCATCGAGTCGCTGGAAGGCAAGCGGGCCTATCCACGCATCAAGCCGCCCTATTTCCCCGCGGTCCTGGGGCTTTACCAATGTCCGACCATCGTCAACAACGTCGAGACGCTCTGCGCGATTAAGCACATTGCCGCGATGGGCGGCGCGGAATACGCCAAACTCGGCACCCCGAACAACACCGGCACGCGTATCGTGAGCATCAGTGGCCATGTCAAGAGGCCTGGCTACTACGAGGTGGAAGTCGGCAAGGTCACTTTGGGCGAGCTCATTCACGACACCGCTTTCGGCGGCGGCTTGCGCGATGGACACAGCCTCAAAGCGGTGATTCCCGGCGGCTCTTCAGCCAAGGTTTTCAAGGCGGGTGAGAAGTTCAAGCTCCGGCGCAAAGGGCCTGAGGGGCGCGAAGTCGAGCAGGAGATCGACATGCTGGACTTGCCGTACGACTTTGATACGCTCATTCGCGCCGGAAGCATGTCCGGTTCCGGCGCCATCATCGTGTTGGATGATTCGACGGACATTGTCGAGGCGCTGGCCAATATCTCGGAATTCTATGCTCACGAGAGCTGCGGCCAATGCACCCCCTGCCGCGAAGGCTCGCTCTGGATGTCAAAGGCCCTGCACCGGCTAACGCATGGCGAGGGCCGCGAGCAGGATGCCGAGTACCTGGCCAAAATTGCCGACAATATCCCCGGCGGCCGCACGATTTGCGCCTTCGGCGAGGCCTGCGCCTGGCCGGTGCAGAGCTTTGTGGCCAAATTCAAAGATGAGTTTGTCGCCAAGGGCAAGGCCGATGAGGAAAGACGGGCAAAGGAGAACAGGGCGGCTAAGCCTGTCAGGGAGATAGAATTGACGTTGAACGCAAAGTGCTGAGGTCGCTGTGCCAAAGGTTTGTGAATATCTCGGGATTCTCATTTACTTTTATTCAAATGAACACCATCCGATTCATGTTCATGGGCTTTACGGCGGGCGGGAAAGTCGAGCCGATATCCTGCTGGAAAACGGCCGTGTCGTCCGTGTGGAAATCGGCGACGTGCCCGGCAAGCGCCCGCTTAGGGGACGGAGGCTTAAGGACTTCGAGACTTTCGCGAACGTTAGAGCCGACGAGATCGTTCGACGGTGGATTGACTTTTTTGTGAATAATATCCGAACCAAGCCGGAAATCATTACTCGGAGGATCAAATGAAAACGACCGCAACACGCTATTTGGCCGTAACCGAGGCGAAATATGTGTCAGGCCACATGCTATTATTGACGTTTAACGACGGAACCGTGCGCTTGATGGATTTTGGTCCCTTCCTGGCCAGCGCCCGCAATCCGGATACGACTGACTATCGAGACCTCAACCGATTCAAAGATTTCAGGCTACTGAATGGCGATCTGGTGTGGGGCGACTTTCAGATGATCTTCCCAATTATGGACCTCTACGAGGGCAAGATCTAATGGCGTTTCGAGCATGAGCGTTAGTTTTACAACTCTTTTCGAGCGCAGCCGCTTCTCGGACCAAGGAAGGCGCCTCGCTCTGGATGACCCAATCGCTGAGCAATACCAGAAGCAGCGAGAGCGGTTCGCGGTGGCAGCCATCGGATTTGCGCTCGAACACGATCCCGCTTTCAGGTCCCATTTCCTCGGGGATGTTTGCGGGCTGAAGGATGTTTCTGACGCGGGCGGTTGGGACATCCTGGTTGAGCCGAGGACTTGGGGCGACCTGGTCCTGGAACATCCGTCTTCCCGCTTTCTTTTGGTGGTAGAATTTAAGATCGACTCCGGGCTAAAGGATCACCAGAACCCCGAGATCCCGCGATTCAACGCCGCTGAGGATGGGCAGTGCGCCGGCTACGGTTGGAAGATCCGGCAGTTCGCCCAGGCCAACGACTGGACCCGTGTGCAGTACGTGACAATCGAAAAACAAGCGTCGTGGTCGGCGGCCTCGAAACACGATGGCCATCTCACATGCATTCCGTTAGAATGGCGCAGGTTCTTGCGGAGTGACGTCTCACAGGAATCCAGGATTGAAGAGGACCTTTACAACTGCTTAGGCCGGTTGGGGGTCGTCGAGTTTATTGCGCGAAAAATGAACAAAACAAAGGTCGCAGAGGTTGGGACGGTGCCATTCGCCGTCCTGCTTGGCGTTCTCGCCAGGTTTGGCGTGGAGTTCAAAGCCGACTTCCTAAAGGGGAGCGGCGACGAAGCGTTCGGCTTCTACCCTGACCTGCGGACGCGGGGCTTCCGCGGGATGGGGAACCTCGTCCTGCCGGAAGGGGGAAACGTGTGGTTCGGATACACTTCCTTCGCGGCTGAGCTGCCGCTGGGTCCACATGCGTGCGTGGAGATTTGGTACAACGCAGCCAGAGACAAGTCAGCGCTCCGAAATCGGATTGAGCACGGACTTCTAAAATCCGGCTTCGAGCGGAGCGGGTCCCAGGACTTGGGCTGGGGAATGAGGATCTTTCGGCCGGCGAGCCATGGCTCAGACGAGGGCGACATGGAGTGGTTTGTGAGGGTGTTGAGCGCTCTGAACGAGGCGGGCTCAGGTGGCCCTCCCGCAACCGCGCCGCGCACCGCGGCTCCGGAAGCGGACCAGTCCGACGTGGGCGGATGAGAATCGAGGGAAAAAGCAAAATCGTGAGCGTGACCACCGAAGGGGCATTTATCGAGGCGCTTCCGCTTCCGGTGCGGGAGCGCGCGAGCCTGGCCCACGCGCTCATAAGGAGTCTCGAATCGGAGGAAGCTTCGCCGGAGGTTGAAGAAGCGTGGAAGCGCGAGGCGCTGGAACCGCGCTCCGCGTCCGGCGGAGGTGATGTCGAAGAGCGCCAGGCAGAGAGAACCTTGCGCAGGCTCCGCCAACGCATGGATATTTAGAAAGAGATTCAGTCTATGAGTACAGTTGCTCAGAAATTATGCGTCGAAGTGTTGAGTTTGCCTCGCGAATCGCGCGTGGAAATTGCCGAACGCATTCTCGCCAGCCTTGAGGACAAGGCGGACAGCAAGGCAGAAAAGGCTTGGCGGGCTGTCGTGCGCCGCCGCCGCGCCGAAATCCATGCTGGAGGAGCCAAGACCCGTCCCGCGGAGGACGTCATGCGGGACGCTCTGCGCGCGATCTCGTGAAGCCGCTCGTGTACCACTGTGAACAGGCCGAGCTAAGACGACAGAATGCCGGTACTGATAGAATAGAAAAGCCATGAATGTTACCACTGAAAGAGTCTGCATCGAGGCCTTGAGCCTGCCGCGCGACGCGCGAGCAGAAATCGCTCATCGCTTGTTGACGAGTCTGGAGAATGAAGACTTTTCGAATGACGTGAGCGATGCATGGCGCAAGGAAATTGAACGTCGCCGACAGGACTTTCAGGACGGAAAAGCGAACCCGGTGCCGGCCGAAGAAGCCTTGCGCCGCGCTTATGCGGCGATTGAATGAAACCGGTCGTTCTTCATTGCGAAGCCGACGTTGAATTGACCGCAGCGGCGAAACGCTATAAATGTGAAAGGCCTGAGCTGGCGCGAGATTTTTTGCACGCGTTTCATGCGACCAAAGAAGCGATTGCCCAACAGCCGGACCGGTTTTCGTTTACTGAAAAACCCGTTCGCCGGGCGCGGATTCCGGGGTTCCCTTACAAAGTTGTGTATGAGGAACTGGAAGATTGCCTCCATGTCCTCGCGGTCATGCACGACAGCCGCGAGCCGGGTTACTGGCGAAACAGAATGAGCTAGGACGACAGAATGCCGATGCTGCAAAAAACTGAGCCCAAGGCCGCGCCGCCACCGGTCGAGAAGATCAAGGTGAAGGTGAACGGGTGCGAAGTTGAAGTGCCGAAGCTGACGCCGGATTGGCAAGGCAAGCTGGTGCCCACGACCATGATCCAGGCCTGCGCCGCCGCCAAGGTCGATGTGCCGCACTATTGCTATCATCCCAAGCTGCCGGTAGCCGGCAACTGCCGCATGTGCCTGGTGGAATACGGCACCCAGGCCCTCGGCCCAGACCGCAAGCCGGTCTTTAATCCCGACGGAACGCCGAAGATAGCCAAGGCCCCGCGCCCGGCCATCGCCTGCGCCACGCCCATCGCGCCGGGCATGGAGATCTACACCGATACGCCGGCTGTGAAGCAGATGAGGCAGGGCGTGCTGGAATTCCTGCTCATCAACCACCCATTGGACTGCCCCATCTGCGACCAGGCCGGCGAGTGCAAACTGCAGGAGTATTCCGTCGATTACGGCCAATCCGCCAGCCGTTTTGTCGAACCGAAAGTCCACAAACCCAAGCGGGTCGATCTTGGCCCCCGCATTGTCCTGGACGACGAGCGCTGCATCCTCTGCACTCGCTGCATCCGGTTTACGCGCGAGATAGCGAACGATGACGCCCTGGGCATCGTCAACCGGGGCAGCTACAACACGCTCACCGCTTACCCCGGCAAGACCTTTGACAACAATTACACGCTCAACACGGTCGATATCTGCCCGGTGGGTGCCCTCACCTCGAAGGATTTCCGGTTCCAGATGCGCGTCTGGTTCCTGAAAGAGACCAAGAGCATCTGCGCCAGTTGCGCCACGGGTTGCAACATCATCATCAGCTCCCGCGAGGAGAAAATCTATCGTTATGAGCCCCGCGAGAATCCGGGGGTGAACTCGTGCTGGATGTGCGATTATGGCCGGCTCAACTACAAATGGATAGCGCGGGAGGACCGGCTCGCTCAGTTGCGGAGTCCAAAGGACCAGGTCGGAGTCCGGCAGACCGGGCCGGACGGCCGCGAACGACCCCCAGCCAACTCCCAAGCCAAATGGGGCGCCGTTCTGAAGGAGATTTCTGGCATCCTGGAGCGCGCGGAGTCAGGGTCGGTTGCTATCATCGCTTCAGCTCGTCAAACCAACGAAGAACTCTATCTGCTGCATAAGGTGGCGCAGCGCGTTGGTGCCATCACTGATTCGGCGCCGCGCCTGGGCGAAGGGGATTCGCTGCTCTTGAACGCCGACCGCAACCCGAACAGTGCCGGGGCGCGGTTGATTGGCATCGCCGGCGAGCCGATGGGCTCGAACCTGGCGAGAATCGCCGCGCGCATTCGGGACGGGCGCATCAAGACCGTGGTGGTCTTTGGAGAAGACGTGACCAGGCACGGCATTGGCGCCGACTTGCTCGGCCGGTTGGACTTGCTGATTGTCAGCGATATTCTGCCAAACGAGACGACCCGCCTGGCGCATTACCTCCTGCCGGGTTGCGCCTATCCGGAAAAGCGGGGCACTTTTACCAATGCCAAAGGCCAGGTGCAAAAGTTCATGAAGGCCGTTGAACCGCCTGGAGAGGCCCGCCCGGAATGGGAGCTTCTGCACGAGTTATTGTTCGATGTCGCCGGCCAGGACGGCGCCCGAAGCATTGAGGGCTTGTTCAACCAAATGACCGCCGAGGTCCCGGCGTTCAAGGGGATGACCTGGGCGGCCCTGGGAGACCTGGGCGCGCGCGCAAATACCTGAGGATTTATGACCCCCTTCTCTCAATTCGCCATTTTCAGCGCGATCAAGATCATCTGCGTTTTCGCGGTGACGATGTTCATCGTGGCCTACGCCGTCTGGGTCGAGCGGAAAGTCTCCGCCGCCATCCAGGACCGCCACGGCCCAAATCGCGTAGGCCCGTTTGGCCTGCTGCAGCCCGCGGCGGATGCAGTCAAGGCCTTCTTGAAGGAGGATTTTACCCCGGCGCATGTCCGCAAGGTCTATTATTGGCTGGCCCCGGCTATCGTCATGATTCCCAGCCTGCTGACCATCGCCATCATCCCCTTCGGCTCGCAACTGGGGCATCAGAAGATGGTCATTGCGGACTTGAACGTGGGCGTGCTTTACACCTTTGGGATTGTGTCACTGGGGGTTTATGGGATCGTCCTGGCCGGCTACGCCGCCAATTCGAAATATCCGTTCCTGGGCGGCATTCGCTCCAGCGCGCAATTGATTTCCTACGAGATCGCGATGGGGATGTCGGTAATTCCAGTCTTTCTGCTGGTGGGCGGCCTGAATCTGAGCCAGGTTATTTCCTACCAGACCGGCAGTATATTCCATTGGTTAATTTTTAAATGCCCGCTCTCGTTCATCATCTTCCTGGTCGCCATGTTTGCCGAAACCAACCGGCTTCCTTTCGACTTGCCCGAATCGGAGCAGGAACTAGCGGGGGGCTACAACGTCGAGTACAGCTCCATCAAGTTCGCGCTGTTCTTCATGGGCGAGTACGCCGCGGTCACGGCGGCGTCGGCGATGTTGGTGACGCTGTTCCTGGGTGGCTGGACCCTACCTATTGCCGGGCTGGACCGCCCGGCGGCGACTCTCGGCGTTGGAATCTTGCAGATCCTGATTTTCTTGGCCAAGATGCTGGTGGTGGAATTCATGGTGATCTGGATACGCTGGATGTGGCCCCGGTTCCGGTATGACCAGTTGATGGACTTGGGCTGGCGGCGGTTCATCCCCCTGGCCCTGGCCAATATCGTGGTGACGGCCCTGGTCCTCTGCCTTGTGGTGAAATGAGAATGGAATGCCAACGGTTTTGCGAATTAAGGGCTACCGCGTTGGTTTCTATGCACTCGACTGGCATGAGCCGCCCCACGTGCATGTGTCGAAACGGGGCTGTGCCGCCAAAGTATGGTTGAATCCCATAAGGATTGAGAAGAACTATGGGTTTCGCCCTAATGAATTGAGAGAAGTAATCGAGATCTTGGAGCATTATGAAGAAGCGATCCTCGGCGCGTGGAACAAGTTTTTTCGGTGACCCGCGTGTCACGCGCGTGCGAAGCAACTCGTGCAGCCTCATTGTGGATTTTGAGGACGGACGGACAGTCCATCTGCCATTGCTATGGTATCCCCGGTTGTTCCATGCCACACAGAAACAGCGCGACCACTGGGAGTTTATCGGGCCGGGCGTCGGCGTTCATTGGCCAGATGTGGATGAAGACTTAAGCGCTGATGGATTGGCGGCGGGACGCCCCTCTATCGAATTCATCAAACAACAGCCTCGCCAAGCCAGAGGCAAAATCGCCGCGTGATCGTCAAACGCAACAAACTGAATCTTTGGGAGCGCCTTTACTTGCCGGCCATCATCGGCGGGTTCAAGGTCACGGTGCGTCATTTCTTCAAGAAGAAAGTGACCATGCAGTATCCCGAAGAGAAGTGGGTCGTGCCGGAGGGCTACCGGGGCGCTCCCTACCTCGTCAAGGATCAGGAAGGGCGCACGAAATGCGTCTCGTGCCAGCTTTGCGAATTCGTCTGCCCTCCCAAGGCGATCCGCATCATACCGCCCGGCCCAAGTGGAGCACCCGACGCCGGCAATGTCGAAAAGGCCCCGCACGAGTTCGAGATCAACATGCTCCGGTGCATCTTCTGCGGTTTCTGCCAGGAGGTCTGCCCGGAGGAAGCGATCTTCCTGATGAAAGACTATTCGCTGACCGGCACCCGCCGCGAAGAACTGATTTACGACAAAGAAAAGCTGCTTGCGCTCGGGGGGGTGCATCAGGACAGAATCAGGAAGTGGAAGAAGAAGGCGGATGAGGCGCAAGCGCAAGGCTTGGCGCCTTGACCGGCCACGCTCACGATGCAGGACATCTTATTTTATATTTTCGCGTATTTGGCCCTTCAATTTGGCTTTTTGGTTGTCGCCAATCCTTTCAGCCGCAACCCCGTTACGAGCGCGATGTTCCTCGTCCTGACCATCGCCTCATTGGCTGGACTCTTTGTTCTATTGCACGCCTTCTTCCTCGCCGCGGTGCAGGTGTTGGTTTATGCGGGCGCTGTCATGGTCCTTTTCCTGTTTGTCATTATGCTCCTTGACCTCAGGGCGGAAGAACGGGAGCGGCTCAGGACTTTTGAGGTTGTTGCGGGCCTCATTTCCGCCGGCGCAATTTTATTCATTTTTCTGGCCACCTTGGTACACTCTCCGCCAGGCATTCAGCAATCTCCCACCGCCGAGGGTGGAACCATCGCCTTGGGGAGGCTCCTGTTCAGCCATTACCTGTTGCCTTTTGAAATCGTCTCGGTTCTGCTGCTGGTGGCGATGGTCGGGGTCGTTCTGCTCAGCAAAAAGAACCTTAAATAGCCCGATATAACATGAATGTTGGCCTGGGACACTATCTCGTGGTGAGCGCGCTCTTGTTCGCGCTGGGACTGTTCGGCGTCATTGCGCGCCGCAACCTCCTGGTCATTTACATGTCCCTGGAGCTGATGCTCAATGCCGCCAACCTCGCCCTGGTGGCCTTCTCCCGGTTCACCAACAACCTCGATGGCCAGATCCTGGTCTTTTTCGTTATTACCGTCGCGGCCGCCGAGGTCTCGGTCGGACTGGCGCTCATTGTGGCTCTTTACCGGAAGCGCCGCAGCGCGCACGTCGAAGACCTAACGGCGATGAAGCTCTGATCGATGAACCCCGATTTCCTAGCCTGGATTATCCTGTTCCTGCCGTTGGTTGCGGCTGGGTTAATCACGCTGTATTTCTTGCCCCAGCGAAAGGTCAGCGCGGGTCTTTCAACCGGCGCGGTTATCATTGGCTTTGTCCTCTCGGTCATCTTCGTTTCCTGGGCGGGATGGCAACCGGCAATTCGCGAATCGGCCGCGACGTGGCTGGCCGTCGGCCCGCTGCACGTAGCTTTCGGTTTGCGTTTCGATCCGTTGAGCCTGCTGATGATACTGGTCGTCACCGGCGTTGCCAGCGCCATTCACGTCTATTCCTGGGGTTACATGCATGAAGACCCCGGTTTTTCGCGTTTCTTCGCCTGTCTGAGCCTGTTCACCTTCTCCATGCTTGGCATCGTGCTGGCGAACAATTTCATCGAGTTGTTCATTTTCTGGGAATTAGTGGGCGTATCGAGCTATCTGCTCATCAGCTTTTGGCATGAGCGCCCCTCCGCCGCCGACGCCGGCAAGAAGGCGTTTTTGGCCAACCGCCTGGGCGATTTCGGCTTTCTGCTCGGCATCCTCATCGTGTGGAGCAGCCTCGGTTCGCTGAACTTCGGCGTCCTCCAGGACAGGCTCTCCGCTCATGCAGGGGCGCTCGGTTCCTTGGCGACCATTGCCGGCCTGCTTATTTTCTGCGGCGCCATGGGCAAGAGCGCCCAGTTCCCGCTCCACGTCTGGCTGCCCGACGCCATGGAAGGCCCGACACCGGTCAGCGCCCTTATCCACGCGGCTACCATGGTGGCGGCGGGCGTGTACATGCTCTGCCGAGTCTCATTCTTGCTCGACGCCTCCGCCTTGGAAGTCATCGGCTGGGTCGGCGGCTTTACGGCACTGCTCTCAGCCGTGATTGCCGTACAGCAGGACGACATCAAGCGTATCCTGGCCTATTCCACCCTCTCACAACTCGGTTACATGATGATGGCCGTCGGGCTAGGCGGCGACTCCCAAGCCATGTTCCACCTGAGCACGCACGCCTTTTTCAAAGCCCTGCTCTTCCTCGGTTCCGGCTCGGTCATCCTTGCCCTGCACCATGAACAAAATATATGGAAGATGGGCGGTTTGCGCCGCCAAATGCCGGTCACTTTTTGGACGTTCCTGGCGGCCACGTTTGCCCTGTCCGGAGTTCCCCCGTTCAGCGGTTTCTACAGCAAGGATAGCATCTTCGCCCAAGCCACCGCCCGGCACAGCTATGGCCTCCTGGTCCTTGGCCTTGCCGTAGCGGTGCTCACCGCCTTCTACATGTTCCGGCTCGTGTTCGTGGTTTTTCTTGGCTCGTCCAGGTCACCAGCCTGCGACCATGCACAAGAGTCGCCGCCAGTCGTCTTGTGGCCTTTGCGTCTCTTGGCGGTCTTCAGTATCATTGGCGGCTATATCGGCATCGAACAGGTCTATGAAAAGCAGTTCGGCGCAGCCGGGGCCGGCCATCCCTTGTGGCAGCAATTGCTCGCCCCGTTCCGCGAGGCGCCCATCGGGGCCGTTCTGGGCATTCTGGCGGCGGTGCTCGGCTTCGCAGGCGCCTACAAGCTTTACTCGAACGTTGCCAAAGATCCACTGCCAGACAAATTGGGCGCTCTCTCTCGTGCGATGGCCAACCGGTTTTATTTCGATGAGCTTTACCAGGCCACGGTCATTCGGTTGCACGATGCCCTGGCGTCCATCGCGGATTGGATTGATCGCTGGATCATCGACGGCTTCTGCGTCGGGCTGGCTCGCGGCGGCACAGACCTTACCGGACGCGCCCTCCGGCTCCTGCAAACAGGCAATCTCCAGACCTACGCCTTTCTCTTTGCGCTGGGCGCGGCGCTGGTGCTGTATTTGGTTTTGGGAAAATGAAGCCACTAATCTCCAACACCCATGCGCTGGCTCGGAACTATCTGTCGCAAAGGGCCAACTCAGCACCCTCGGGAGGGGTGCGGTTGACCAAGGCAGTTGTTTCAAAGAGTTTAGTCGCGGATGTGAGAAGCCTGATCCTCGCTGCGCGCCACGGTGTTGCCCGCACTTTGAATGTCGGCCTGGTGATGCTCTACTGGGAGATCGGCAGGCGCATAGGGAAGGACATCCTCAAAGAGAGGCGCGCGGAGTACGGAGAGCAAGTAGTATGCAAGCTGAGCGCGCAACTGGAGGGTGAATTCGGACGCGGTTTCAGCCGAAGGAATTTGTTCAATATGATCCAGTTCAGCGAGGTCTTTCCCGATCGAGGAATTGTGCAATCACTGACTGCACAATTGGGCTGGACGCATTTTTCCTTGCTGCTTCGGCTTGGCAAAGACCCCCTCAAGCGAGACTTCTATGCGGAGATGTGCCGGATCGAACGCTGGAGCACACGCGCGCTCCGGAACAAGATCGACTCAATGCTCTTTGAACGCACCGCTCTGTCGCGAAAACCAGCCAAACTCGCGGCGATGGAGTTGAAAAAACTCCGCGAGGAGGATCATCTCTCTCCAGACCTGGTTTTCCGCGATCCCTACGTGCTAGACTTTCTCAAGCTCAAAGACACTTACAGCGAGGGCGACCTGGAAGCCGCCATCCTGCGCGAGATCGAGGCCTTTATCCTCGAGCTTGGCGTCGGCTTCTGCTTTGTAGAGCGACAAAAACGGATGCAGATCGACTCACGAGACTATTACCTGGACCTGCTTTTCTTTCACCGCCGGCTCCGGCGGCTCATTGCGGTGGACCTGAAATTGGGCGAGTTTGAGGCCGCCGACAAAGGGCAAATGGGAGTCTATCTCAAGTGGCTCGGCAAGCACGAGCAAGGCTCGGACGAGGCGCCTCCCCTCGGTCTCATTCTGTGCGCCGGTAAACGGCAGGAGCATGTCGAGCTCTTGGAACCGGAGCGCGACGGCATCCATGTCGCCAGCTATCTGACGGCCGCTATTCCGAAGAAGCAACTCGAACGGAAACTACGCGAAGCCGTTCATCTCGCTCGAGCGCGACTGGAGGGAATGCCTCCCAGAGACGGCACGCACCCGCTGGAATTGATCGATGTCAAACCCAAAGCCTCTGCAAGGCGCAGCTCAAAAGAGAGCACTCGCGGTGAACGCAACAGGCCACGCGGTTCAGCCAGCCCGCGGGGGGAGGGGGTAAAGTAGGATTTCCATGTTAACCCGCGTCGATCAACAAACCGCCCTTCTGGCAGAGCTCCGCCGCGAATTGTCCCTTTTGCTGGGCGACCAATTCAGCGCGGCATACCTGTTCGGCTCCCGCGCGCGAGGTGAGCACCGTCCGGATTCGGACGTGGACGTGCTGGTGGTGGTGAGAGGCGAAGCGGACTGCGGAGCGCTCATCGAACGGACTTCGGAAACGGTCTCCAGGCTCTCTTTGAAATACGACACGGTGATTTCGCGCATGTTTGTCTCGAATGATCGCTTCGAACACGAGTGCAGCCCGTTTCTGTTGAATGTCCGGCGGGAGGCAGTTGGCCTATGAAACTTGAGGCGAAGGCCCTTCTGAGAAAGACCCCGGTCGCCGAATCACAAGCGAAAACGGTTATTGCCTGGGCGAACGAATTCATTACCGCGGCCGAAAAGCTCATCAAATGAGATGTCTCTTGTAACCTCCATCTTCCTTATCCCCTTGCTGGCGGCGATTGTGCTGGCCTTTGTTCCGCGCAACTACCGGGTCGTCATGCGAGGTGTGGCGGTCTTCGCAACATTTCTCTCCGCCCTGCTGGCGGTGATCCTGTTCCTGGAGTTCGGCCACGCCGTGGCCGGCCCGACCGGCTTCAAATTCGAGTTCCAGCGCCAATGGGTCCAAGCTTTGGGCATCAGTTTTCACGTGGGGGTCGATGGTATCAACGTAGGCCTGGTGCTGATGGGAGCCATCGTGGCCTTCGCGGCCGCGTGTTGTTCCTGGGAAATCCAAGAGCGGGAAAAGGAGTTTTATATCCTGCTTCTTGTCATGGTGGGCGGCATTCTCGCCGCGTTCGCCTCGCTCGATTTGTTCATGTTCTATTTCTTCCATGAACTGGCCTTGGTGCCAACCTTCATCATGATTGGCGTTTGGGGCCGAGGGGAGCGAAAGAACTACGCCACTTTTCAAATTACCCTTTACCTGAGCCTCGGCGCCTTGATCGCGTTGGCCGGGCTGATTGCCCTTTACCTCGAGTCCGGCGCGAACACGTTCGATATCCCGGCGCTCATCGCCTACGCCCGAAACCACCCGTTTTCCTCGGACGCGCAGCATTTCATTTTTCCGTTGCTCCTGTTTGGCTTCGGCATCCTGGTTTCCCTCTGGCCCTTCCACACCTGGGCGCCGCCAGGCTACGGTTCCGCTCCCAGCCCAACCGCGATGCTCCATGCCGGCGTCCTCAAAAAGTTCGGCCTTTACGGTCTGATCCGTTTCGTCCTGCCGCTGCTCCCCGATGCGGCGCGCAGTTGGATGACGGTCCTCGCCTGGTTGTGCCTGGGCAACCTGCTCTATTGCGGCTGGGTCGCCATGCGGCAGAAGGACTTCAATTGGATGGTGGGCTATTCGAGCGTGGCCCACATGGGCTTCGCATTCCTGGGCATCGCCTCGCTGAATCTCATAGGCGTGACCGGCGCGGTGCTCGTCATGATCGCCCACGGATTTTTGGCCGCCCTGACCTTCGGCCTCAGCGGCTACATCTACCACGAAACCGGCACGCTAGAAATGGAGCAACTCGGAGGCCTGCTGCGAAAACTGCCGTTCATTGGCGCGGCGCTGACCATGGCGGCTTTTGCCGGTTGCGGCCTGCCCGGCTTCGCCAACTTCGCCGGTGAGATTACGGTTCTCTTTGGGGCTTGGCATGCCTTTGCTCATCACCAGGCCGTTGTCATCATCGCCGTCTGGGCCGCCCTGATCGTTGGCGCGGTGTATATGCTGCGCGGTGTCCGCCGGGTGCTGCACGGACCCGTGACCGAAAAATGGGCTGACGTAGCCGACGCCTCCAATCCGTGGCGCAAGGTGCCTTTCGTGGTCTTATTGGCGTGTTTGCTCATCTTTGGCTTCTTCCCCCGACTGCTAACCGACAAAATCTCCGCCAGCCTCACCGCCCAGCTTGGCCCCAACTTCCAGACCTGGGCGTTACGCTCTGACAAACCGGAAGGCCACCCTGAATCGCAAATCGCAAATCGCAAATCGCAAATCAACCGCTCATCCTGGATTACTCCTGAACCGAGGTCTGCCTCCCATTCCACTCTCCAATGAACATTGCACTGCTCAGTCACGAATGGTTGGTTCTCCTGCTGGGTTTGGGGCTGCTGCTGGCCGACTTGTGGCTTCCACCGGCGGCCAGGCGCAAGCTCGGCTACGTCGCCGCCTTGGGGGTCGCCGCTATTTTGCTCTACAGCATCCTCTTCGTCCGACTCCCGGCCGGAGGGGTCGAGTACGCCTTCGGCAGGATGTACATCCTCGATAGCCTCGCGCTGTTCTTTAAGCGATTTTTCCTTCTCGCCGCCCTGGCCGTCCTTTTGATGTCTGTCGAGTTTGCCGCCGAAATCCAATCCGGCCTGACCGAGTACTACGCCCTGACCCTGTTCGCCCTGGCAGGGATGCTTTTTGCCTGTTCGGCCAACGATTTCACCCTCCTGTTTGTCTCGCTCGAACTCATCACCATCTCCTTCTACATCCTGACCAGCTTCCAGCGCGCCAGAACCCTCTCGCTGGAGGCCGGCGTCAAATACCTCATCATCGGCGCCCTCTCCACCTCCTTTACCGTATTCGGAATCGCCCTGGTCTATGGCACCAGCGGCAAGCTCAATTTCCAGGATCTGGCCGCCGTCGCCCCGCAACTAATCGGCAACAAACTCTTCCTCTTCGGATTGCTGTGGGTAATGGTTGGGCTCGGCTTCAAAATAGCCGCATTCCCGTTCCAGATTTGGGCCCCGGATGTCTATCAAGGGGCGCCTTCCCCAACCACGGCATTTCTGGCGATTGGTTCCAAGGCTGCCGGTTTCGCCCTGGTGCTCCGCGTTCTGTTCACCGCCGTCCCGGCCATTACTGCCCAATGGTCGCATCTGCTCATCGTCATCTCCGCTGTAACGATCCTCTACGGAAACCTCTGCGCCTTGCCTCAACGCAACGTCAAGCGCCTGCTCGGATACTCCAGCATTGCGCACGCCGGCTACATGCTCCTGGGCGTCGCCGCTCTGAGCGCCGCCGGCCAGTCGGCCATCCTCTACTACCTCAGCGGCTACCTCTTTACCGTTCTGGCCGCCTTTACCGTGATTTGCCTGGTCATGCGCCATGCCGAAGGCGAGGACATTTCCCGCCTGGCCGGTCTGAATCAACGCTCACCACTGTTGGCGGCCGCTATGGCGCTCGCCATGGTCTCGCTCGCCGGCGTCCCCCCGATGGCCGGTTTCTTCGGCAAATTCCTGCTCTTCAAGGCCGCTCTAGCCCAGGGCGCGACGCAACATGGCTACTATTGGCTCGTCGGCATAGCGATTCTAGGAGTGGTCATTTCTCTCTACTACTATTTCGGCGTCATCCGCGCCATCTATTGGCCCGGCAACGCGCCCGACCCTTCGCCTATCCCCGTTTCCAGGCCGATCCTCCTCTCCATCTATGCTTGCGTGGCCGGGATGTTCTTTTTGGGCCTGTATCCGAACCCGGTGGTAACCCTGACCTCGAAAGCCGCCAGCGCCCTCCAGGCGGAAACCGCTGCCATTCATGCCACCGCAACGCTGCCCAAGGCACCGCGGGCGGCATGGACGCGCTCCCTGCTGGGCCCCGCGTCTGCCGCCCCGTCTCGGCCCTGAACTCTTCTTCACCAGGCCTGGGGCTCAGGTGCTTTTTTGCCTCGTCATCCCGCATCCATTATGGTCAGTTGATGAACTTCCTCTCGCTGATCGAATCCAAACGGGATGGCCGCGCCCTGACCGCCGACGAGTTGCGCCAGGCCGTCTCGGCGTTCACCGCCGCCCGCATTCCGGATTATCAAATGGCCGCGTTCCTTATGGCGGTCTATCTCCAGGGACTGGATGCTAAGGAGACCCGCGCCCTCACGTTAGCCATGCGGGATTCAGGCGATGTCCTGTCATTCCCGGCGGATGAAAGGCCGGTAGTCGATAAGCACTCCACCGGCGGTATCGGGGATAAGGTCTCCCTCCCGCTGGTTCCGCTGCTGGCCTGCCTCGGCTTTCGGGTGCCGATGATTGCGGGGCGTGGGCTGGGCATCACCGGCGGAACGCTCGACAAGCTGGACTCGATTCCCGGTTTCAAGACCGCCCTGCCGCCAGAGCAGATTCGGGAGATCATTCAGACCGTCGGGTGCCTCATAAGCGGCCAGACCGCGCGCATGGCCCCGGCGGACCGGGGAATGTATGCGTTGCGCGACGTGACGGGGACGGTGCCCTCAATCCCGCTGATTGTGGCCTCGATTTTGTCCAAGAAGCTGGCCGAGGGCCTGCAGGCGCTGGTGCTCGATGTCAAATTCGGCGTGGCGGCGTTTATGCCAACCAAAGAAAGGGCGCGTGAACTGGCCCGCGCCATGGTTGCCATCGGAACCGAGTGCGGCGTCCAGGCACGGGCGCTCCTGACGGCCATGGACACGCCACTTGGCCGGGCGGCGGGCAACTGGCTCGAAGTTGTCGAGGCCGTGCATTGCCTCGAAGGCCACGGCCCCGCCGACCTCGAAGGGCTTGTTCTTGCCTGCGCCGCGCATCTGCTCCTGCAAACAGGCCGCGAGCGGAGCCTGGAGACCGCGCTCGAACGCGCCCGGCAATGCTTGGTCTCGCGCCGGCCCCGGCAAAAGTGGGACGAAATGCTCGAAGCCCAGGGCGCTGACCTGGAGCGCTTTAACCAGCGGCTGGCCCAGGGCCATACCGCTCCGGTGGTGCTCGGATTGAGGGCCTGGAAGCCGGGGTTTATCTCGCGTTGCGACGCCCGGATTCTCGGCGAGGCCATCCGGGATATGGGCGCAGGCCGGATCACTAAAGAAGCGACGCTGGATTACGAAGCCGGGGTGGATGGCTTGGCGAAGATCGGCGAGCGTGTCGAACCCGGCTCGCTACTGGCGCGATTTCACGGAACCGACCCCGCCCGCGTTGAACAAGCGCGGGAGCGGTCCAAGGCCGCATTCGCGATTGCCGAGGAGAAGCCGGACAAAAGGGAACTGATCGCGGAGGTTGTTTCACCATGAAAGCGCTATCGCACAAGGCCCTCGGCCGCCACGCTGCCGGCGATCGCCAAAGGCTACGAAAACGGGCGCTATGATGACCTCGATTATGCTGAGCCGCCCGTTCCCGCGCTGGCACCGGAAGACGCCGCCTGGGCCGAGTGGGCGCTGAAGGCCTGCGGGATGCGATAGGCAATGCCAAGGCGGTGCGAGGCGGGAGGTGGCGAGCCGGGCCTCGGACTTTCGCCAATGGTGACAACGGGCGGCGCCGGATATAGAATGGGCGTATGAAAAGTCCGTTTCCTGGAATGGACCCGTACCTGGAAGCCCGGTGGGGGGATGTGCATCAACGACTCATCACGTACGCCAGCGACGCCCTCCAGGCCCGCCTGCCTCCGGGCCTTCGCGCCCGGGTCGAGGAACGCGTGTTCGTGGAGACTGAACATGACCAGATGCGGCGGATCGTTCCGGACCTGCACATTGCGCAGGTGCATCCAGCGCACAGCCACGAGGCCGGGGGTGGCGAGGCCGACGGAGTCGCTGTGGCTGAGCCAATGACCTTTCTGCTCGAAGAGGAGGAGGTGACCGAGGGCTACATCGAAATCCGCGAGGCCGGAGGCGGCAAGGTCATTACGGTCATCGAATTCCTCAGTCCGTCTAATAAGGCTGGTGGTGAAGGCCAGCGGCTCTATCTCCAGAAACAGAGTGAGCTGCTCCGCTCCGACACGAGCCTAGTGGAGATAGACCTTATCCGCTCCGGGCGGCGTGTCATTGCTTTCCCCGAACTCCGCATCCCGGCCGAGCGCCGGCGCGATTATCTGGTGTGTGTACGGCGCGGGTGGTCGGAGCGGGAACGAGAGATCTATGCGCTCTCGTTGCGGCAGCGGCTTCCGGCGATCCCGATTCCGTTGCGCCAGAGTGATCGCCCGGTGCCGCTGGACCTCCAGGCCCTGCTCGACAAGTGCTACGCGAACGGCCGCTATGATGATATCGATTACACTGAGCCGCCCGTTCCCGCGCTGGAGCCGGAAGACGCCGCCTGGGCGGAATTCGTGCTCAAGGCGTGCGGGAGGCCGTAGACAATGGCGATGACCAGGGAGCTCGTGTCGGCGTAGCCTCCCATCGGCGGGATTCGGGCACAGTTTTCGAGAGGCTGATTCTCAACGGCCTCTTGCGAATCTCGTCCATCGCGCGGCGGCGTTCTCCTTGGCCGGCGTTCTTGCCTTCGGCCGGCTACGGACGAGCACCTCAGTTACGATTCGCGGTACTCCTCCAAGCGGAGGGAGCTATCATAAAGGTAAGGGGTCAGTTAATGAGATTGTCATATTTCAAGCACGCACTGGTCTGCGGGTGCGCCCAATCGGCTCTTCCCGCGTTGCTGGAGCAACCATGCCAGATTTCCTCGGGTGCCCATTTGCAAGCGCCCTGCAATCCACCCCAGCGGCATCGTTGTCTGCCAGCGCAATTCCCAGGCTAATTCCACC
Organism: bacterium; assembly: GCA_021784555.1. Lineage (GTDB taxonomy): Bacteria > Verrucomicrobiota > Verrucomicrobiia > Limisphaerales > UBA8199 > JAJYHY01. The sequence continues at coordinate 354 of JAJYHY010000073.1, read as the reverse complement.
TTCCGCGGCTCCCCCTTGCGACGGGTCTTCAAGCCAGCTTCGCCCCACGCCAGGCGCGCGAGCCCTTCGAGCACCAACCGCTCCGCCCGCGCCAACTCCGCTTCCCGCACCGCCTCCCCAAATGAGCGCCTTATGCCGCCCGCTGAACAAGTGCCTGAATTCCTTGTGCCGCCGATTGAAGCGGCCGGTGTAGGTGCCCAGCAGCCACTTCATCCCCGCCACCAGGTTGGGCTGGGGCGTTTCAAGGACCAGGTCAAAGTGGTTGCGCATCAGGCAAAACGCATGGACCTGTTCACCCCGTGAGATGGGCACCCGGCGTGCTCTTCCTGTCTTTAGCCGGCTCTTATCTCACGG
>JAJYHY010000072.1 GCA_021784555.1 bacterium | reverse complement strand
CGCCCCCAACGCGGAGATCACCCTCTATGGCGCCTCGGCCAACTGCCTCGGAACGCTGGACAACCCCACCGTCCTCACCTCGGAGGACGACAACCTCTATGGAGTTCCCATCGGCACCGGCCAGCCCTCCTACACGGCTTCCGTGGCCCTCTCACTCTATTGGGTGCCGAGTCCCACGACCGTTTCCGGCTTCAAGATTCGCTGGGCCAGCACGGCGGTCGCCGCCGTGAATTCCACCTGCTCAGGCGATACCTGCGCGCTGGCCGACAGTTCCATTGAATTGTGCGGCGTGGGGGTGAGCGCCAACAACTGCACCTTCAACATCCAGAACAGCACCGTCTGCAACGTGACCACCCCGATGCACTACCGCTACTGCGGCAGCGGCCTGTTCGGCAACGGCTGCACGATCACCATCGCCAACGCTTCCGCCACGCTAGAAGCAGACGAGAATTACCACGAGGCCGAGCCAGCCATGGCGATCAGCGCGATCGTAAATGCCTCCGGGCACGGGGACATGTACATCTTCTCATGCCGGCCAGCGGCGCAGACCGACTGGGGGAAGACGCCTGGCCTCATGGAGGCGAAATCCGCTGACGGCGGCCAGACCTGGCAATCGCAGCTCTTCGCCAGCGGCAGCAGCCCCGACGGCCTTCCGCAGGTCGGGGGCGGAGATCCCTGTGCGGTGTTCGACTCGCATGGGAACCTGTTCGTCTCATATTTGAGCGGCTGGACCGCCTTGACGCTTCCGTACCAGGTGATCGTGGCGGAGCTTCCCGCCTCGGGGCCGCCATGGGTCCCTCTTGACGGAGGCGCGCTCACGGGCCTAGACAAGGACGGCGTGGATCAGCCGTGGCTTGCCGTCGGGCCGGCGCCGCCGAACTCCGGCGAGTCCGAAACGCTCTGGGTTTGCTACTGGTGCGACGATCCCACGCTCGGCGGGATGGGCGTCAGGGCGTCCGGCGCCTTCATTGACAGCCAGTGGGACATCGGCCCCTTCGCGCCCGCCCGGACCCTGCCCGCGAGCATCGGCATCATTGAACACCCGAGGATGGCGGTCGGCCCCGGTGGCCAGGTAGTCTGCGTTTATCAACTGAATGCGCCGCAGACTTGGACGCCGCCCCTGGAGATCGCTTATCTGGTCAGCGACGCTGGCCTTGGAGGCGGCTTCAGCAATCCCTCTTTTTCCGGCAGCGACTTCCGAAGCAATTACTCCGACGCCGGTGGGTGTGTAGCCGCCCTCCAGACGTACATGCAGATGCTGGGCACCCCAAACAATCAGTGGCAGGGCGGCGGGCCGGCGCTCCTCCCCGCTTCGCCCAACCGCGGCGCTAGCAACATGCCCGAGGTCGCATGGGACCGGGTGCGCAATAGGGTGTACGTGGCTTACGCCGACTTGCGCACGGGCGCCACTTGGCCCGACACAGACATTTACGTGGCATCGGCGAGCTACGGCAGCCCATCCATGAACTGGACGCTGGCCAACAGCGGCAACCCGATCACCCCGCTCAACGACAACGCCACCCAGTTCATGCAGGCCATTGCCGTGGATCAGGGCAGCGGCGAGGTCGCCGTCGGCTGGTATGACGGTCGTTGCGACACCGTCAACCACCAGGGCCTGCAATACTACGCCGCCGTGGGCACCGTTAACGCCGGCGGCGCGCTCTCCTTCGGGTCGAGTTTCCCTCTCACGCCCGGTGAGTCAAACGCCAGCCTGCTGAACTGGGGCACTGGCGGCGCAGAGGACGACCTCCTGGACTACACGGCCTTGGCCTTCGTGGATGGCAGTGTGTACGCGGCCTGGGCGGACAACGCCAACACGCCCGTGCCCAACTCGTCGGGTGGAACCAGCTACGCGGACATCTACGTGGCTTATGGGATCCCGCCATGGCCATAAGGCAAACGGCGCTGACCACCAATGAACATCGGCTAGACTATGACAATCGGGGCATTCACAAAGTGGGCTGTGGCGGCGGCACTGGCGTGGTGTGTGGCCGCGGCAAGGGCGCAGGAGGTCACGAACATCGGCAGTTGGGCCGGGAGTGCCTGGCTTGAGCGGATCACTTACGCCAACGGCCTGTTCCTCGCTGCCGCCGGCACCTTCCGCCAGTCCCCGGCGGGCGCTACCGCGACCTCAACGGACGGGCTCTATTGGACCCCACACACACCGACCGGCAGCCCAATTGTGGGAACCGTATGGGCGCTCGCCCCCGGACCTGACAATTTCGTCGCCGTCGGTGACCGGCGGACGTACTGGGAGGACCCTAGCGGGACAAACGGTTTCATCCAGTTGTCGGCGGATGGGGTGACGTGGGGCGCCCAGACGATAACGCCCTTGACGCCCCTCAGGGGGGTCGCTTACGGCCACGGGACTTATGCCGCCGTGGGCGTGAAGGCTGGGGTTGCCGCCGTCCTGACCTCCTCCGATGGGGTTCTCTGGGCGACTCGGAGCTTTCCCGGTTACGGCGGCCTCGACAGCATTGCCCTGGGTGGGGGCACATTCGTGGCAGTGGGCGATGCGGGAACGATTCTCACCTCGGCAGACGGAACAGGCTGGCTCGCGCAGACCGCGCCCGCAAGCGGCGCCATTTACTACGTTGGATACGCCGACGGGATGTTCCAGGCCGGCCAAGCCGACGTGGGGGAGCCAGCCAGCCCTTGGCATCTCTTGACCTCCAGCCACGGAACGAACTGGATGGCGTCGGGGGCCCTCCTACAGGGGCCGTTCGCGTATGCAAACGGCCTGTACGTGGGCATCGGCCGGGGCGGCAACGACGTCGGGGCTTCGACCAACGGCGCCGACTGGGTGACCTTATGGGAACTCGGACCCATCGCGGAAGGAGGGGCGCTGTCTATCGCCTATGGGGCCGGACAATTCGACGTCCTGCTGGCGTTTGGCGCCATCGTCGCCTTTGGACCTCGGGCCTCGCTTGGCTGTGTCGGCGAGACCACCGGCGCGGCGGACCTGACGCTGACCGGCGGTTGGCTTGGAATGGAGGGCCGGCTCCAGGCCAGCACCAATCTCTCCACCACAAACTGGACCACTCTCCTTTCTTTCACGAACAGCGGTTCGGTGGTGCCTTTGCGAGACCCGGGCGCGAGCAATTACACCCGCCGCTTCTACCGTGCCGCAATCCCATGAGTACCGGCCCATTCCCCTGCCGGCCATGCTGGTTCGTACAGGGGTCAGTCAATGAGGTTGTCATTTTTCCTTTACGCGCGCTCAGTGGTTTGGCTCAAGATGGGCACCCGAGGTCACTTGGCTCGACTGCTGCAGCAGAAGCCGTCTGGCTCCCAGGCCTCATCCGGCCAAAGCTTGTTGAATATCTGACAACCTCATTAACTGACCCCTTCCCGAACTGGCCCGGGGCCTTGTTTGGCGACTACTCCTACAGCTCTGTCGATCCTGATGGCACGACCCTTTGGACCGTACAGGAGTACGCCAACCAATACCACAACTGGAGTACGAGGATCTCGGCCGTCGTGCCGATCTCGCGTTAGTCGGATCCGGCTTGGATGACGACAGTGAGGCTGAACATGAAATGCCACCTCAAACCCCTGCCGCTGTGGATTACCCTGTTGGCGACGATGCTCGCGGTGGGCCATGCGGGGGCCCAAAGTGGGACGAGCAATGCGCCACCGAAGGTGTCGCTAGTATGGCCATCCTATGTCCACATTTTGACCGGCGAGCCCCTGCTGCGCCTGCGGGCGGATGTCACGCCGGGCGGCCACCCGGTCGCCTTCGTGCAGTTCTTTGCGGAGACGAACCTCATAGCCACGGTCACCAACCCGCCCTATGCGGCGATGTGGTGGCTCGCTCCCCCGCGCTGGGCCTACAGCTGGCCCTTTGCCCTGACTGCGGCAGCCGTGGATACGGCTGGGCTGAGGGCCGAATCTTGCCCGGTGCATCTCTTCTGGAACGGGAATCCGCCGCTATTGCCGGTCGTGGAGGTTACGTCGCCTCAGGCGGACGCCATCTTTGCGGCGCCGGCAGCGTTTCTCTTTGGCGCGGAACTGCTCGCCAGTGCGGGGGACGCGGGTCCGGTGGAGTTCTTCGTAGGAACAAATTCCGTGGGGACAGTAACCCAGGCCGACACGAACTTCACCGTCGCGACACCGCCCTACTCGGCGACGGTGACCAACCTGCCGGCGGGCACATATCAGCTTGAGGTAAGGTACTACGGCAAATCCGGCATCGGGCTCACTTACGGTTCGAGGACGATTCGGGTAACCAACCTCGGCATCCAATCGCCGGGCCTGACGTCGGACGGCCGGGTCCAGTTCGGCGTGGTGACCTCGTTTCCAGGCGAGTCCACTGTCATCGAATCTTCGCCGGACCTCGCCACCTGGTCTCCCATCGCGACGAACGTGCCGCCGGGCAACGCCTTCACTTTTGTTGACCCCTCTCCGGCAACCAACGCGGCCCGATTCTACCGGGCCGTAATTCCCTCGCAGTGAGACGTTCCGCCCAAACAACGGGCGCCGTGTTTGCGCCGGCCGAACGTCCAGGCCGTCGGCCCAGAGCCAAAGCCGGAGTCGGCGCACCGCTACGCCCGTGAAGCGGGGTCCCTGAAGGGCACGCACGTAAACTCGCCGAACACGGCAAAGTCCCCGGCATTCAGCGTCAGGACAGAACTGACGTTCGCGCTGCGGAAGGTGCCCGCTAACAACGTGTCGAGCACCGGTTTCCTCCCAACTGGTGCTTGGCCATAGCCGCAAAGAACCAGGACACACCCGCCTCATCGGGCCACACGCGCACCCCGTCGGAGGCGTTCCACCAAGTCTGCGCGCTCCACAGCCTGCGGCACGGCCAGGGGTACGGTCAATCGTTTAGCTTTGGTGACGTCTTAAGAGATTTACGGGTTAAGGGTGAGCCGGACCGCACCTTTTCGGATAGGCTCAAGCTAAAGCCGCAAATCCCCTCAGCGTTGGCTGGCCCAATCGGTGAAGGGGTCCCAAGGAGGCAGGACAATGGGCTTTTGCTTGGTCAGCGCCAGGAGCTTGGGCGGGACGAAGCGGCGGTCAATAATGACCTGGAAGACGTGCTTATTGAACCATTTGGCGCCGATGGTGAACCAGCCTTTGTCGCCGGCCTTTTCCCCCCAGGAGTTCTCCACCTTCCATTTGACCGGCTGGCCATTCTCCACGTCCACGCCGGTGAAGACCATGGCGTGGTCGGGCAAGCCGTTGTCGTAGGCCAGGGTTTGGGCTTTGTTCATGGAGAAGTCGATTCCAAACAGGTCCTTGGCATCTTCGATGCCGTCCAGCCAGAGACCCTTCTTCCCGTCGCCTTCGGCGGAGGAGTTGGCGCCGAACCAGACCGGTTCATCGGCGAGAACCGATTTGAGCACCATGGCCCGCATCTCGCTCATGCGGATGTTGACCGCGTCCAGGTCCGGATGGTCGGCCATGTTACGTTCCCAGGCCCATCGGAGGCGGGCGTGCATGGGCTTGCCGGGGTAGTTGGCGAAATCGATGTAGCGGCTCAAATCCTGGCCCAGGAATTTGTGATAGAAGGAGAGCGGGGTGTAGGTCTCCAGCGGAGTGACCTTGCCGTCTTTGGTTTCGTAGCGCCACTGGAAGGTCTGGGGCGGGCGTCCGAGGCAGAGCACCAGGATCTTATAGACATCCTGGAGGGCGGCCTGCTTCAAATCGCGCAGGTCGGAGATGCCGGCGCCCTGGCGGCTGGTCTGGCGAATCTCAATGACCGCCTTGCGCAACCGGGCCGCCATCAACTGGTCCATTTCGCCCGAATGTGAGGCGGCGTAGTCGTCGGGCATGACCGAGGCGGGCACGGCGCCGTATTTGTCGATGAGCGCCCGGACGTAGTTCCAGTTGCCGCCGTCGCTGATGAGATGCTGGAGGAAGGTGTCCAGGCGGCGGCTGTGGATAGGTTCGTGGCGCAGGCTGACGGCCAGTTCAAGGGAGCGGTTGGCGGCTTCCAATTTTTGGTAGAACTGTTCGTAGGCCTGCGAGAGCATAAAATCCTTCATCTTATGCTTGGCGATGATCTCGGGGCGCAGCAAATTCAGGCCGGCGAAGAGCCAGCATCGGCCCGAGGCTTTTTGATTGGCAATGGAGCCGGGGTTCTTGATGACGTGCGTGAAGTAGGCATCGGTCCGGTTTTCGAGGTCGAGATTGATGATGAGCGAGCGCACGCTGTGGTTGGCCAGGGCGTTGCGCGCGGCCCGCAAGTCCGGCGTCATGGGGACGGCGTCCTCCAGCGTCCTGAGCATCTGGGGCGTGAGCGCCGCCGCGGCGGAAGGGGCCTCCCCTGGAACCGGTTTATATTGAGCTTGTGCCGGGACGGCAACCAAAGCCGCTCCCACCAACAAAGAAGTGACAGTTATTTTCATCGCGTGAAGCCGCCGGGGGCGCGGCGCACGCAGGCGCCAGCGACACCGCAGAGCGGAAGTCTGTTCTTTACCTGGCTCCGAGTCTAGATGGGGGGACACGGTAGATCAAACTCAAAATGCCAGCCTTGTCCCGGCCGGGCGCATCTCGGCCGGACCACCACAATTATAGCCTGGCCAGCGGGGGTGGCTCGGGCTGGACCATGGTGGTCCTGTCGAAATGCGCCCGTCCCGGCCTGTTCGTCCAACGCGGATTGTTCTTGCTCGCGGCCGAGGGCGCACGACAAAATTCTTCGTTGCCTTCGTTTTCTTGGTGTACAGAAGGTTTCCACGAGAACAAACTGGCCGATGGGCTAGCGCCCATGACCCTTCCCGGCTCGAACCGCGGCGGCCAAGCGGGTCAACAGAAGGAAACAAAGGAAACAAAGATGGACTCCCTTTCGTATATGCGAATCTCTATACGGGGAGAGCAAAAAGTCCTGTAATTTGCGCCGCGCGAAGAATTCTGTCCTGCGCGCCTGCGCTCTGTGCTCCGTGCCGAAGATTTTTGTCTTGCGCCCCGCGCCAGATCAACCCGTAATCTGGCGAGGCAGGCCTCAGACGCTAAACCGCTAATCGACGCTAATAAACGCTGATATGGGAATGCACCCTCATTGGGCATTGAGCATTAGGCATTGTTCATTTGGCATTGCCAATGAACAATGGGAAATGCCTAATGCTCAATGTGAAATGCCACTGGGTGCGCCGCAAACCGCTCATCCCTCCCCGCGGACGCGGCAAAACTTGACCTGTTTGCAACACGTTTCGAGAGTCAAGGACTCTAGCGGCATGGCGGTATTAACCGCAGAGTGCGGCACTCAAACAATTTCATGAATAGCTCACTGTCCCCGCTCTTCACCATCGGCTACGGGGCGCGCACGCTCGAGGACTTCATCGCGCTCCTCAAGGCAAACGAGATCGAGTACCTCATTGATGTGCGGACCGCTCCTTACTCCAAGTTCAAGCCGGAATTCTCCAGGGAGTTGCTCCAGCATCATCTCGAACGAGCCGGCATCCGCTACCTGTTTATGGGCGACACCTTGGGGGGACAGCCCAGAGACCCCGCCTGCCACACTGACGGCAAGGTGGATTACGACAAGCTCCGGGCGCAGCCCTCCTTCCAGCAGGGAATCCAGCGCCTGCGCAAGGCCTTCGAGCAACAGCGGCGCGCCGCCCTGATGTGCAGCGAGGGCCGGCCCGAGCAATGCCACCGCAGCAAACTCATCGGCGAGGCGCTGGCCGCCGCCGACATCCCCGTCTGCCACATCGATGAAGACGGCGCGGTGCTCACGCAACGGCAGGTGATTGAGCGTCTCACTCAGGGCCAGATGGACCTCTTCGGCCAAGCCTCCTTCACCTCGCGCAAACGCTATGGCACGACCGAGGAAAAACCGGAAACCTGAACCGCGGCGATTCGAATCTGCAATGAAGTTGGTCACGATTGGTGTGTATGGGTTTTGCGAGGCCACGTTCTTTGAGGCCCTCCAGCGGGCGGGCGTCGATACACTTTGCGACATCCGCTGGCGCCGCGGGGTGCGTGGCGCCGAGTATGCCTTCGCGAACAGCGCGCGGCTTCAGAAGCGGCTTGCCGAGCTTGGCATCCGTTACTTCCACTTCCGCGAGTTGGCCCCGACCCCGGAACTGCGCCGGCGCCAGGCCGAGGCGGACGCGGCCCAACGCACCGCCAAGCGCCAACGCCGCACGCTGAGCGAGGCCTTTGTCGCCGACTACCGCCAGGAACGGCTAACGGGGTTCGACAGCCGGAAGTTCCTGGAACAGTTGGGAAGCCAAGCGCAAACGGTGGCGCTTCTCTGCGTTGAGCGCGAGCCGGGGGCTTGTCACCGCTCCATTTTGGCTGAACGCCTGAGCCAAGACCCCGGCGCCGCGGTGGAAATTACCCACCTGGCACCCTCACCGAATGTTTGAGCCGCGTCCCTGTCTCGCAGCGAGAGGCCGACTCTCGGACCACTTCCGTCATTGAGCATTTCTCATTAGGCATTGGGCATTTCGCATTACCAATGAATGATGGCAAATGCCCAATGCCTAATGAGAAATGCCGCTGCGCGCGACTCAGGTGCAAATCGCTCCGTCCCCGCCGCAGACGCCGCAAAATTTGACCTGTCCGCCACATGGCTTGGAATCTAAGGACCCTAGCGCCGACCGGGAAAACCTGTTTGTGGCGCGATTCTGGCGGGCGCTGCGGGGAGCGGCCCACGCGTGTGGGGCGCAACAAGAGCGCGAGGCACTGTGGGCGCGGCAGGCAGGCGAGGCGCCTGGGGCGCAAGCCTTGCGCTGGGACTTGGTGGCAGAAACGCGCGGGTATGGCCGAGGAACTGGCGGTGTGGGAACATGCCTGGATGCTCGAACGCCTGACCCTGTCCGGCGAATAGTTCATGGGGTTCAATCCCGCCCCTAAGCTCGAAGGCCCGGCCAGGGCCGAGGAATTGATGCCGGCGCGCAAACGCCCCTTTCTCAAAAGGAAGCCCATGTTCGGCGAACTCGTGGTGATATTCAAAGTGTTCTCCGTGTTCAAAACCCTCGCCATGATGGAAGTGGCGACGCTCGAAAAACTCATGGTCGTGCTCGAAGAACTCGTGATGATGGAATCCAAATAACGGGAACTCCGGGAAAAAGCTCAATCCGTACCACGCGCCCAGAGGCGTCCACCAGGGCTCAGGGGCGGGGCCCAGCAACTCCGGGGAGTAAGAATCGGGCGGGTAATAGTAAGGACCCTCCGATGGGGGATAATAATAAGTGGAATAGGGCGTCACCTCGGCGTAACCGCCAGGGGGGACGGCTTCGCCGTAGGCCCCCGGTTGAACGCCGCCGGCCTGTGTCTGATAGGCCTGGCTGGCGGCATTATAGGCGTCCGTGAACGCCGCCCGTCCCTGCATCAGCGCGCGCACCTTTGCCACGCTGGCTTTGGCGCTGTCCGGCAACTGAGACTTGCCGGCCTGCACATCGTACCAGGCCAGGATCTCGCCCGCGGTTTGGTCCACAAAGTTGTCATTTGGGGCGAATTGCGCGGCGCGACGGACGTCGGTAATCGCCGCAATCATATTGCCCTGGCGCGCCTCGACATAGGCAATGACGCCCCATGCCGACCCATTATTAGGTTGCAGCTTAACGAGGGTCCGGGCTTGGTCATATCCCAATTCTGGCAAGCCCATCTGCGCCACCCGCTCCACGTACGCCGTGTAGAAAGCCGGGTCGTTTTGATACATCGCCAGCCCCTGGGCGTAAGCTTGAACCGCCGCCGATGGGTCTGGCGCTTGCTCGATGGCGGTTATAGCGGGGGCAGTCTCCGCCTGGGCCTTGAATACCGGCGCTCCAAAACCTCCCACGGCCAGCGCCAGCACCCCAATCGCTGCTTTTTGCGGCCAGATTCTCATCTTTCGTCTCCTCCTCTCCCAGTCAATATCTCTCCCCCCAAATCCCCTCCGACTAATCCTCACTATTAAACTATAACCCATTTCGCCGCTGGGTCACGGGGCAATATCAGGGAGAGCCGTGGGTGGGGCGTAGGCCACTCCCATCGAGTTTAGGTGACGCAGGCCTCTTGCTCTCAATCCTTTGGGGGCGGACAAGAGCACGCTCGGGAGCAAGAAGGTGAGCCGACTGCGGCTTTCCGGAGACGCGGACGAGGGCGTCCGCGCTCCTATGGCATGAGTCAGGCAGCTTGGCCTGAGCAGCTACCTTCCCTTTTCGCGTACTTCGTGTATTTCGCGGTCCCGAATCCGGTCGAGCCTCACTCCCAGATCGAATTATAGAATTCGGCGATGTCGCCTTTGGTCTCGGCGGCCTTGAACTTGATGGCGGCGCGGGGATGTTCGTTGAGGAAGCCGGTCAGCATGTAAGGCAGGTCAAAACCCCAGAGCAGCTTTGAGCGCATCGGCTCGATGACGTTCTGAACACAGCGCAACACCGGGAGCAAGTCGTATTTGGGGTTGTGCAGGAAGCCAATGAGCAACTCCATCGGACAATTCCCCGCTCCACGGCCCAATCCGGCCAGCGTCGCGTCGAGGAAATTGGCGCCGAGGATGATGGCCTCTATCGTGTTGGCAAAGGCCAACTGGAGGTTGTTGTGGGCGTGCATGCCGGCCTCCTTGCCGGCCGCCTTGCAGACCTGGAGGTACTTCTTTACCAAGTACTGCGCCTTTTCGCTGTAGAGAACGCCGAAGCTGTCCACGACATAAATCGCCTTGGCCTCAGATGCGGCGAGCAGTTCCAGGCCCTCGTTCAATTCCCGCTCCGAGATGGTCGAAACGGCCATGAGATTGACAGTGGTCTCGTAGCCCTTGTCGTGGGCATCCTTGACCATGTCCAGCGCCGTCGGGATCTGGCTGATGTACGCGGCCACGCGGACCATATCCAGGACGCTGTCCTTCTTGGGCAGGATGTCCTCGTGGTAATCGGTCCGCTCCGCGTCGGCCATCACGCTGAGCTTCATGGAAGAGGGATTGTCCCCCACGATTCGGCGCAGGTCTTCCTCGCGGCAGTATTTCCAGGCCCCGTATTCGCCGGGCACAATGACCTTTCGCGAGGCCTTGTAGCCCAGCTCCATGTAGTCGATGCCCGCCTCCGAGCAAGCGGCATAGACCGCCTTGACAACCTGGTCGTCGAACTGATGATTGTTCATTAAGCCCCCGTCCCGAATCGTGCAGTCCACGACTTTGATCTCCGGGCGGTAGGAAATCCACCGGGCGGTCGGCGTTTCTTTGCTCTTGGATGTCTTGCTGGCAGTCGATTTGGCGGTCATAGCACAGTGATACTTTCCAGATTCATGCCGGCATGATAAGAACCGCGCCGCCGGTTTTCAACCAAAGAAAGCGGCATAGGGCGCACCGGTTCCATCCTCACCGCGCTTCGGAGTTGCAATAAACAACCCCAAAGGGGAGAATCGGGGATGAATTGCAAGCGATTATGGATCGGAAGCGCGTGGGCATGCGCCGCCGGGGTGGCGTTGCCGTTGCTGATGTCTGGGTGCGCCCACTCCGGCTACGATGCCAGCTTTCTGGGCGCAGCCGAGGGAATTCAGGCGGCGAGACCCCCGGCGTTTCTCACCGGTCCGATGGGCGTCCCGTTGACCAACGCGCAGGACTTCTCGGCCAGGGCGGTTTTCATTCAACAACCGGGGCAGGCGCGACCCCTTTCAGGCGACCTTCTCTGCCATGGAACCAAACTCCTGTTTGCGCCTGAAACCAGGGGCGCTCCCCGGAAGAGCTTTCGCCGCGGCGGCATCATTTTTGTGTGGGACATGGCGGAGCGCCGCGGTTACCTGTTGAGTGACGCCTTGCAGGGCTACGCGCCCTTCAGTTCCGAGGTGCGGTTCACCAACGCGGTTCAGCAGGCTGGCTTGCCCAGCGCCGGCGAACGTCTCATCAACGGTCACCGTTGCGAGGCCCGGGAGGAAATTGTTCAGTCCAACAAGGGGGTCTCAACCACATTGCATATTTGGCGCGCGACCGACTTGAAGGGGCTTCCTCTCCGGTTGGAGCTCGCCTCGGATTCGACGCAGACCATCCTGGAACTGTCCAAGGTGCAATTCATGCCGATGAAAAGCTCGCTGTTCCAGCCGCCGGCCGGCTTTACTCCTTATGACAGTCCCGAAAGCATGGTGAACGAGTTCATGGCGCGCGAGTTCAACACTCGGCCAAAACGGCCACAGCCGGTCAACCCGCCGACATTCCAACAGCGGGTCCCCAGTCAGCCCTATGGACTCCAATACTGATTCAGGCCTCCGGATGCACCCAAGGCGCCCGGTAAGGCCGGCGCAGGAGCCGGTTGGCCTCCTCATCGTCCTTAACGCGTCCCTGAACCGGGTCCCAGGCCAGGCTCCGTCCCAGCTTTACTGATAGGTTGGCCAGGATGCAGGATGTGGTCGAAATATACCCCTGCTCAATGTCCGCGACGGGGCGGGTGCGGGTGGCGATGCAGGACAAGAAGTTCGTCATGTGGCGGCGAATGGCCGAGGCCACGGGCCGTTCCAGGTCTTTCTCGGTCCGGTCTTCGGGATACTTATCGTATTCGTAAAGCGGGTCGCCATGGAGCGACTCCCCGCCGTCCAGGGGGGTGAAGTCGTAGCCCATGACGCTGGCCTTGAGAGTCCCCTTGTCGCCGTAAAAAATCGCCGCCCAGGGATACTTTGGGTCGGGGGGCGCGCCCCAGGTGCGGTGGGTCCAGACAATCTCCAGGTCGCCGAAATCGAACGTGGCGGTTTGGGTGTCGGAGATGTTCGCCTTGCTCTTTTTGTCCACCAGGATGCCGCCGGCGGAGCTAACGGTTTTAGGCCAGCCCAGATCCAGCATCCATCGAGCCATGTCGAGCATGTGGACGCCCATATCCCCTATAATGCCGTTGCCGTATTCCATGAACGCACGCCACCCGCGCGGATGGATCAGCCGGTTGTAAGGGCGCATCGGGGCCGGGCCCGTCCACATCTCATAATTCAGGTAGGGGGGTGGCGCTGTATCCGGCGGATTGTCGTGGGTTCGCATGTGGTAATAGCAGCAAATCTCCACATAAGCGATCTTGCCGAGCCGGCCTTCCTTGATGACACGGTCCCTGGCCTCGACCAGGTGCGGTGTGCTGCGCCTCTGCAAGCCGACCTGGACAACGCGTCCATGCTTGCGTGCCGCCGCCACCATCGCCTGGCCCTCAATAACATCGACGCTGATCGGTTTTTGCACCCACACGTCCAGACCCGCCTCGGTCGCCGCTATCATGGGCAATGCGTGCCAGTGGTCGGGCGGATCGATCAGCACCACGTCCAGCTCTTCCTTCTGGAGCATCTCCCGATAGTCGCCATAGGTGCGAGGCTTCTTCCCGGAACGTTGGCGTCCGCTCACAATTTCGGCGGCCTCCGCCAGCATCCGGCTATCGACGTCGCACAGTGCTACCACTTTGACCGGCGCGACCTGGATGAGGCGCAGGAGATCGATCTTGCCATACCAGCCTGAGCCGATGAGCGCGACGCGTTTGTGTGGATCCCCAAAATCAGCGGCAAAGCTGCCCAGGGTTGACAGGGCCATGCCGGCCGCAGTCACTTGAAGGAATTTCCGGCGGTTCATGCTGCCATGCTAGAGGTGTGCCATTTGAAAAGCAAGCGCCGACATAACCACCCGGCGCCATCGCCCACGGCCAGTGACAAAGTCCGCATCGCGTAGCGCAGACTTCCAAGTCTGCCTGGAGGTGCTTCAAGAGCCTGCCGATTGGGAAATCAGCGATTTTTCGGAAATATACCTTTACATCTTGAGGGGAGTAGGACTAACATTGCCTCCAGAACTTAATATGCATTGTATGTGTCACAAACTGCCGCTGCTGGCTGCCGCACTTGTCGTGGGCGCTATGGTTTCTGGTTGCGCCCATACCGAAGAGAAATTCGGTATGGGACTGGACAATACGTTCGAGGTCGTCCGCATGGGGGAAATGCGCCGCTCTGTGGAACAGACCGCTTTATTCCAGGGGCCGGAGACCGGCTACACTTACGGCTTCGTGCGGGGCCTGAACCGCTCCCTGGCGCGGACGGGGATAGGCGTGTACCAGATTATCACGGCCCCATTCCCGCCCTACGACCCTCCTTTCACGGACTACATCGCGGCCAAACCCGTGTATCCAGACAACTACAAGCCCGGCCTGGTTGAGGATTCTCTCTTTGCGACCGACACCGACCTCGGCTTCAGCGGCGGGGATGTCTTTCCAATGGTTCCCGGCAGCCGGTTCCGTATTTTCGACACGCATTGAGGGCTCAGAGGCAGTCGCCCTGCAAGGTCAACCTGGTCCTCAATGTCCTGGGCAGGCGGGCCGACGGGTTTCACGAACTTGAAACCCTGATCCATCCGGTGCGTCTCTACGATCGGCTCACGTTCGAGCGCGCCCCAACCGGCATTGAGCTAACGTGCAGCGAACCCAACCTCCCGACCGATTCCCAGAACCTGGTCTGGCGGGCGGTGGCCATGTTCCTCGAAGCTTCTGGAATCAAGGCTGGTCTGCGCATTGACCTCCAAAAAGAAATCCCACTTTCAGCAGGTCTGGGCGGAGGCAGCGGTAATGCCGGAACGACCCTGCTCGGCCTCAACGAGATGTTCGGCTTTCCCCTCTCCGCCGAACGCCTGAATCAAATCGCCTCCAGCCTCGGCTCGGATGTCCCCTTCTTCCTTCAGAGCAATCCGGCGCTGGCCACTGGACGCGGCGAACGAATCCAGTCCCTGGAACCGCTCGCCGCCCTGTCCGGGGCCGCTCTAGTGCTGGCGCATCCGGGCTTCGGCGTTTCAACTCCCTGGGCATATCAGAACCTGGCCAAATACCCCGCCGCTTTGAATGGGCAAGCGGGACGCGCGCGGCAGGTTGTCTCGCTGCTCCAGGCCGGGGATTTGCGCGCGGCGGGGGCGGCTATGTACAACTCGCTGGAGGCGCCGGTGCTCGAGAAATTCCCGCTACTAAAGCTTTTCCTGGAGTTCTTTCGGGAAAAGGGGGCCTGCGCCGCCTTAATGTCGGGCAGCGGCTCAAGCACCTTCGCGCTGATGGAACATCAAGTGGCCGCTCAAGAGCTGGCCGAGGAGTTCAAATCAAAGTTCGGGTCAGCGAATTGGGTCAAGGTTGCAACCTTTTGAGAGTTCTTGGATGGTGTTGAGGCCTTGCGGGTCAGGGCTGGATGCCGCTGGCCAGGCGCAGGACCCCGCTGATATTCAGCATCGCCTTCCCTCGGCCATGGCCTCATGCGGGACACGGTTCAGAACCGTTCCGCCATGAACCGTCCCGACATTGAAGGCAAGTTCGCGTGAGCGCCAAGTGGTTCCCGAAACCGGGATTGGTTTGGCATTCCGCATCGCGCGGGAGGGCCAGCAATCACTCCTTTCTCGACGAATGATCTTGCAGCCAAGCCACGTCCCGGTTGCCGGGGGAGGCGAAGTTGAGCGGAGTCAATTGGTTATGGTGCAAGGGAGGGGTGGTACGGGGATCCATCCACTTATGGATTTCAGAGTGGCCATCGGCAAACGAGTAACCGGCGGCGTTGCCGTGATAGGCTGCCGGCAGATCGACCAGGTGATAAGCGGATGGGTTATTCGGGTAGCCAGCCATGGAGACCACAAAATAGCCGTCGTTGATGCTATCCTCGCGCTCATCGTGAAACACCCAGGTCTTGGCTGGCCCGGGATGCACGATGTCGCTCATTTTAAAATAGAAGCGATAGCCTTGATTGTCGGGCCAGTAGCCCCAAGGCTGACTGAGGTTGTCGCCGTTGACAAAAAAGCAGCTCATCGAGCGGCTGCGCACACGCGACACTGTCTCGCCTCGATACGGACCGGAAGTGGGGACGACCGTGCTATGGTCGGCAGGGCACCGGAAAACCATTGGCGACTTGCCGCAGTAAGGCCAGAGCAGGCTCTTGGTGAGATCCTGGTGGATGTCCCAGTTGGAGGGATTGCCCCCGCTAAAATCGAGGATGCCCGTCATCCATGCCGCGGGAGCGCTCTTGGCGGTGCTCCCATAAGCGTATGGAAGTGTATCGGCGTTATCGGCGGCGTACATGGTCCAGGCCAGGAGAAGTTGCTTGTTGCTGTTCATACACTGGACGCCTTGGGCGCGCTCCTTGGCGCGACTCAAAGCCGGCAGAAGCATGGCGGCCAGGATGGCGATAATGGCAATCACGACCAGCAACTCGATAAGTGTGAAACCGTCATTCGGGCGGAACCGCCCCTGGGAAGAAAGATGCTTTTTCATGGCCAAATCTCTAATGCGCGTCCATTTAACCACGTTCGCGCCAGTTGTCAAAGGTTATCTTCTGGTCAGAAGCGCTGGGGGCGCAAGGCAAAAATCTTCGGCGCGTGGCGCAGGATTGCATCCTGCGCTACGAAGAATTCTGTCGTGCGCCCAAGCGATGGGTGTCTCCACCCAATTCCGGAGGCCAGACCGCCAAATCGTCGGGCGTGTTAAAGTTCTCATGATACCAGCGCAGCTCTTTCTGGCGCTCCTCGCGAGGCAGACGCGCCCAGTCGGCGGCTTCTTGGCCTATGGTGTCAGCGAGCCATTCGTAATACTCTTCCGAGTACTCCATCTCGGGTTCCGCAGGCACAATTTGAATTCTCATGGTAATAACTCATACATCGGCGGGAATGCCAAGGCAACCTCGGCCTCGGTGGCGGTGAGGACTTGCCGAACCTGCCGAGTAGCGGCTTCGATCAACTCGGGTATCCCAAACCGATAAATGGCTCGTCCAGCCGTGACTCATGTATTCCGCCGAGAGCGGCGCTCCACAGATCTGCCGGTAAGAGACCCGCCATGGAGGCAACTCGCCCTCCAGGCGTGTGAAGAGGTTCCGCAACTTCTCCAGGTCCTCCGCCGGGATGATCCAGTCCGAGTCTTTCGTGATCTGCTGCAGGCCATAGTGTACGCAAGCCATTCCCGAGGTAATGGCAAAGGAGATCCCCGCCTGCCGCAGTTGGCCGGCGAAGCTCTTCAGAAAATCCAGCGGTGCGCTCATGGTCTGGAGAGGGTATCCGGGCCGCACAGTGCCGGCAAGCGGCGAGATCGCTTGACAAGGAGCCGGCGTCTTGTCCACCTTCGCGCATGACTCGCAAGCCTCGCATCACGGCCGCCAGCCTCCAAGCGTTGATAATCGGGCTTTTGACCCTCGCCGCCACCGAAGCGGACGCCGCGCTCCAGTTCCTTCACACCGAAGGCCAGAACATCGTCAATGAGAGCGGGCAGAAGATTCTGCTCCGGGGCGTCAGCCTGGGCAATTGGCTCCTGCCCGAGGGCTACATGTGGAAGTTCGGCGGGCGTGGGGATCGCCCTCGCCGGATCGAGAAGATCGTCAGTGACTTAATCGGCCCGGAGAACGCCGCCCGCTTTTGGAGGGAATACCGGAGGAATTACATTACGGAGGTCGATATCCGGCGCATCGCCGAGCTGGGATTCAACTCCGTGCGCCCAGCCCTGAACGCCCGGTTGTTTCTGACCGAGGGGGAACACCCGCACTATGTCCGGGCCGGATTCGCTATCCTGGACAACCTGGTCCGGTGGTGCGGGGAGTACGGCGTCTATGTCATTATCGACATGCATGCCGCACCCGGCGGCCAGACCGGCGCCAACATCGACGACAGCCGGAACGATGACCCCGAGCTGTTCAGCCATCCCCAAAACCAGGACCGGCTCGTCCAGCTCTGGGTCAAAATTGCCAGCCGCTACGAGGATGACCCAGCCGTCGCCGGATACGATCTGCTCAACGAGCCGCTGCCCGAACGCACCGGCGCGGCCGCCAAATACAAGAGCCAGCTCGAGCCGCTCTACCGGCGCATCACCCAAGCCATCCGCCAGGTCGATACTAACCATCTCATCATCGTGGAGGGGGCGAACTGGGCCAACGACTGGTCCGTCTTCACCAAGCCCTTCGACCCTAACCTGGTCTATCAATTCCATTATTATTGCTGGGACCATCCGGACCACCTCAACGACATCAGCCGATACCTCCGCTACCGCAACAAGTTCAATGCCCCGGTCTGGGTCGGCGAGACCGGCGAGAAGGACAACCCCATTTACTGGGCAACGACCGACTACTTCGAGGCCAACAACATCGGATGGTCGTTCTGGCCGTGGAAGAAAATGGACGCTCGCAACGCCCCCTACTCCTACAGACCACCCAAGAACTGGGACGAAATCGCGGCCTACTCGCGCGGAGGCGGGAGGCCCTCGCCTGAGCTGGCCCAGGAGGCCTTCAACCAACTCCTCCAAAATATCCGGCTGGAGAACTGCCAATACTTCCCGGACGTCGTCAACTCCATTCTCCGGCGCGTCCCTGGAAAGGTCGAGGCCGAGGACTACGGGCACCGCGGCCTGAACGTGTCGTATTATCTGGAGGATTGTTCGCAAAAATCGAAGTACTACCGCCGCTCGGAGCCGGTGCCCGTAGAGTTGATCCGCTCCGCCCGGAACCGCTGGAGTTCACAGCAGGCCATACGGCTGGGGTCTGGTGAATGGACGGCTTACACCGTTGGAAGCCGGCAATCCAGGCAATTCCAGGCCAGCGTCCGAGCCGAAGCCGCCACCCTGCCCGCGGCATTCGATCTGTCGGTCAACGGCCACGCGCAGGAAATCAGAATGGACCAAGCCAAGGAGTGGCGTGAGTTAAACCTCCAACCGGTCACGCTCTCCACGGGCGCGAACCAGGTAAAGTTGCGGGTCACTTCGGGCACGGTCAGCTTTGACTGGATGCGATTTGAGTGAGATTATCATGCGCATAAGAACGAAAAATTGCGTATGAACGAACCAGTCGTCTTCCAGAAATCTCCCATCGTACAGAAAGTCGAGCCCGGCACGTTCTGGTGGTGCGCGTGCGGACGCTCCCAAGCCCAGCCGTTTTGCGACGGCTCGCACAAGGGGACCGGTCTTGGCCCAAAACAAGTTCAAATCACCGAGGCCAAGACCGTGGCGTGGTGCGGCTGCAAGCACTCTGGCGCGAGTCCCTTCTGTGACGGCACGCATGCCCGCCTGCCGTGAGAGTTGCTCGATTTGAGATCAAGACAACGCTCACCTCCTCCAAAATGACGTTGGCTTGGCGACGTGATAGGTCGCTCGCCGCTCCGGCGAGGCCAGCGTGTACAGCGAATAGTCGCACGGCTTGAGGCGGTGGGCGCCGCGCGCCGCCAACCGGAGCCGGTAGAGGCACGCTATGGGGTATTCGCAAAGCCTGACCCAGCGGGGCGCCATCCGCCATTTTTCCCGCGCTTCACGCAGGGCGTTGGGCTTGAGGTTCATGTTCTCCCCCGTATCGGTGAAGATGGAAGTAACCTGGCGCAGGACGGCCATCCGGAGGCCGTGACGGACCATGTCCATGACCCAGAAGCAGTCGCCCATGTCTCGCCACTGGGTATCGAAATAGAGGCCGAGCTCCTGAAGGACGCCGCGCCGGACAAACAAGGCGCAGCTAAGGACGGGGAACCGCACCCACATCTGGTTCTGGCGAGGGATGAGCGAAAGGCGATGGCAGATGTAATGTCCGTCGGGGCCGGTTACAATCGTGTCGGAGACCAGCGCCTGGACCTGGGGATGGGCTTGAAAGAAATCGTGGACACGCAAGAGAGCGCCGGGCAGATACTGTTCATCGCAGTTGAGGTAGGCCAGCACGTCGCCCGAGGCGCGGCGAAACCCGCGGTTGACGGCGTCATACATCCCTTTGTCCTTCTCGATAAAAGCGGTGACGCGCCGGTCGGTGGGGAGCCAATCCTGGGTGCCGTCGTCGGAGCAGGAATCCTGGACGAGGTGCTCGACTGTCACCCCCTGCTGGTCGGCCACCGAGGCGATGCAGAGCCTGAGCCATTGTGAGCTGCGGAAGCTGGGAGTAACGATGGTAAACTGCATGGGTGCGATGAGAGATTACCTCTCAGGCGCCGCGGAGAGCGGATGGGGAGGAAGCAAGGGAGGGGCCGGGCAACTCCAAGCTGTGGAGGGCCTCGGTCAAGGCGGAGAGGTGACGTGCCAGGGTATAATTGCGGAGAAACAGGCCGCGAAAACCTTCGCCCGTCTCGGTGGCGGCCAGCTTGATAATGGTTTGGGCTATCTGGTCGGGGGCGTGGACATCAACCAAGCCGGGATAATTGTCCGGGAACAGTTCCGGGAGCGAGCGCCAGCGCGTGGTCAGAATCGGGAGACCGAAGGCCATGGCTTCAATAAGATTCACCGGCTGGTTTTCGTTCTGGTAATACGTGGGGAAGCAAAACAGGTCCGCTTCGCGGAGCAATTGATTCTTCTGGTCGCCCGAGACAAAGCCGAAATGCTGGACCGAATCGGCCACGCCCGGTTGAACCAGCATTTCATCAAAGACCCCCTTTTCGTCCATGTTTACGAAAGTGCCGGCAATGAGCAAGCGAACGGAGATAGGAGAGCGGTCCTCGGCCAGGCGGTGGTTGGCAATCCGGGCGCCGGCAATAGCGTCGAAGAGCCCCTTCTCATGAGTGCAATGAGCCAGATAAAGGACTTTTACGACGCGAAGGTCAGGCCCCGCCAGGCGTTCGTCGTCCGGAGCCAGCGCTTGGCCGGAGACCAGCTTGCGGCGGGCGGCGAACCGCGCCTGGCGCCTGGGCAGGACCTCGCGCTCGAACTCCGCGCAAGGGTCGGGGATTCCATTGCTAACGACTTGGATTCGGCGGGAGAAGATTTTTTCGGCGTCGGCTTGATTGTAATTGGAGAGGACGATGCTCAGATCGACTTGTTTCATCAAGCGATAGGTGAGCGAGCGCGAGCGGATTTGCATCACCGTTTCGAGCCATTTTGCCAGACCGGCGGCGTGCCAATGCAGGATGATGCGCTTGAAGAAAGGCCGGCAGATGAACATCACCATCCAATCACGGTAGAGGGCCGAGGGTTTGCCGGGAGCGGGGATGTAGTAAAAGTTGGTGACGCCGTAACGGAATCGGCACCAGATGGCTTCAAGGCAGTACCATAAGAGGAGGATGAACTTGCCGAGGCGGAAATCGCCGATGTCTTCCAGGTTTTGCGAGAGCCGGGCGTTAACATGATAACATTCAACGGCGTTGGCGCCGTCATTGAGACCGGCAAAGTCCTCGCCCTGGCGCGCGCCAGCCGCACGCCGCCGGAATCCCCGGCGGTCGCCGCCAAATCCGGCCAGCATCAATTGCACCATGTAGCTCTGGCCATGGTGCGGCGGAGGCGTATGCGCGAAAACGAGCAACTTCATACCGTGTCGGCGAAGTTGATTATGGGCGCGCAAGGGGGCATAATCCAGCCCTTAATGCGCATCAATTCATGGCTCAGATTGTTGAAGTTGGCCGGCCCGGGCGAGTGAACGTCCTGGGAGTTGGCATTAGCGTGCTGAACTTGGACATCGCGGCAGGCGTCATTGAGGAGGCGCTGGAACAGCGGTGCAAGGGGTATGTCTGTGTCACTGGCGTGCATGGAGTGAGCGAGGCGCAGGCCGATCCGGCTTTTCGCGGCATCCTGAACCATTCCTTTCTCACAACCCCGGACGGCATGCCCATGGTATGGATGGGGAGATTGCAGGGGTTCCGGCAGATGGGCCGGGTCTATGGGCCGGACCTGATGTTGCGCCTTTGCGAATGCCCGAGGTTGCGCCGGTTCAGCCATTTCTTCTATGGCGGCGCGCCAGGTGTGGCGGAGGAGCTTAAGCGGCGGTTCGAGAAGCGGTATCCGGGCTTGCGGGTCGCCGGGGCGGTGGCGCCTCCGTTTCGGCCCCTCAACGCGAAAGAGCAGGACGAGTTGGTTGAGAAAGTCGCCGCGGTTAAGCCGGATATTTTCTGGGTGGGCTTGAGCACACCGAAGCAAGAGCGATTCATGGCGCAGTTCTGGGATAAGCTGGATGCGGCGTTGCTCTTTGGCGTGGGCGCCGCCTTTGATTTTCATGCCGGCATCGTGCGGCAGGCGCCCTTCTGGATGCAACGATCCGGGTTGGAGTGGCTGTTCCGGCTGGGTTGCGAGCCGCGCCGGCTTTGGAAACGGTATTTGAAGAACAATCCTTTATTCCTCGTCCGGGCCTTCTGCCAGTTGACCGGCCTCCGACGGTATCCAATGGACTGAAGCCGGCAAGGGTGGCACGTCTGAGCACCAGGCTACATCTCGCAAACAAAGAAGGCGCACCAACAGGGTGCGCCCAAATACACACGGTTCAGCCTTGACGTTAGCAGATGTCGTGCTTTTGGCAACCGTTTTGGTGATTGTGACGGCGATGTCATCGCACGGATGAACGTCCGGGGTCGATTGTAGGTCGGGAGCGTCGCCTCTTCCCGATAAAGCGCAGCCCGGCATAGATCTTGGGATCAATCAACAGACCGTTGCCGGCCTTTGAAATGACCCAATCCTCAACCTCGCTCAGCGGCGCTTCATAGACGGTGACCTCCTCGTCAATTCTCAATTGATCGGCGCCGCGCCGCTAGTTCCTCAGCGTCGCCACGCTGGTTCCCTGGGGCGCCTGCGGAGGCGATGCCGTGGCGGCAGGCACAACCTCCTGCGACCGGATCCGCTTGTTGGTCTCCGCCTGCATGATTACGAGCCACGCTTGCCAGCCCGGATCGGTCGGCTGGTAGTGCTTGGGGTCGCAACTCTTGAAGTATCGTTCCTCCGCCGAGGTCAATTCCTTTCTCTTGGAGACGCGCTCGGGCCTGTAGCCGGCGACTCCAACGGAGAACCCGGCGCCGGGCACCGCCAATGGCCAGAGCTGGAGGCGATGAAAAAAGCCTGGCAGCCCAACCGAAAAGATGCCGTTCAGGTTGTAGGTTTCCTTGCCCACCAAAACGTCGCGCTCGGTGCTGTGGCCGGCATGCCACACCTTCACCGGCAGGAGTGTGCCCGGGCTGGTTTTGTCAATCGCCCGATAAAAGGTCCGAAGCTTTTTGGCGGGACGATGGTTGATCTCCAAAATCAGATCCCCGGCGTGAAAACCAGCCAGGCTGGCGGGCGTGTTGGCGTTCAGGGCGGTGATCAGGAGCGCCGCCTTGGGCGCGTTGGTAAAGGTGCGAGGAAATTGCGTGACGACTTCGTAATCGCCTCCAATCCAGCCGCGCTCATGGACCGGCGCAGGCTTGGGCTTCGCCGACGAACAGCCTGCGAGGAGAAGCGCCGACGCGCCCAGAAGCAAAGGGAGTACCATTTTCATGAAGACGGCTTCTATATCAACGTGGCGGTCGCCGCAAGCGAGATCCGCGCAACGGGTGTGAATAAATGTGCCGGGCACGGAAGGCGCCGGGGTCAGTCCTGCACCTTTTTCCGCCACTTCCCTTCCTTCGCCGCGGAAAAAGTGAGAACTGAGCCCGCGCCGGGTCTCGCTCCAAAGGCCCAAGCTCTTTGTAATCGACAGTCCAGACATTTGTGTCATTCTCTATCCTGAATCGGAGAGATGTGCTTATGTACAAGACGTTGCGCGCGGTAAGATTCCTGTTTGTCGGTCCGGTTGTCCTGGTGCTGTGCTTCTTCATCAACCTGATGACCTCGCCACACCATTGGTGGTTTCAGTGGGCGGCCCTGGGCATCGGCATCGCCTGGGTCATTAGCCTGTTCCGGGTGATCTGGGCGATTATTGTGCTTGGCGGCTTGGCGGCGCTGATCGCCTACATCCGCAAAGAGTGCCACACGTCGCCCCCAAAGCGCCTGTAGCAAGGAGGCCACGCGCGTGGCCGCGAGACAAACAAGGAGGAGATCCATGTTTAGAACTCTCGGCGTCAATTGGCCCCTGCGACGGCGCCGTTCGCGCGCTCCCGCCCAGACCCAGGTCCTGGAATCAGTCGCCGCGATACACACACCGCGCGGTGCAAGTCTCGGCGATGCCGATCTCGGTCAGGAGCGGCAACCGCGGCTTTAATCGAGTCCAGATCCAGATGGCGATGTTCTCGCTGGTTGGATTCTCCAGGCCGGGAATCTCGTTCAGGTAGCGGTGATCGAGTTGTTCCCAGACCGGTTTGAAGGCCTTTGATATGTCCGCGTAATCCATGACCCAGCCAAGCTCCGGATCGCACCGGCCGGCCACGACGACCTCCGCTTGAAAGCTATGCCCGTGGAGCCGGTGGCATTTGTGGGTTTCTGGCAGATGCGGCAGGCGATGCGCCGCCTCGAATTGAAAGGTTTTTCTTAATTCCATTGGAAGAACTCAGTTTGACTCCGTCGGAAAGGTTTAGAAGTTGGGGGACGGCCGTTCAGATCTAACGCAACCTTCTCCACGTTTGGAACCTCGCCGGAGCGTGCTGCTCCCCAATCGCAAATCGCAAATCGCAAATCATGTCTCCCAATCCGTCCAGGTAACCAAGTCGCCCAGGGCGGGCCGGCCATCGTGCCGCCATGTCAGCGGCGGTTGTTGCATCCGGCCGAGCTGGCAAACGCGTGTGACGCCCCAGTGGGCCAGCTCCGTGGCCAACTCCCGGGCTTGCTCCTCGGAGGCGGCCAAGCCCACCGTCGAGACCTGCCCCTGAACAGCGGCGGCGCTGTGGAGGGCGCCGGCCAGGTCCGCCACCGCCTTCACATAGACAAACCGGTTCAGGCACGAAACCTGGAAGCGCGGGTCAGCCTCAAAGACGACCGTCCAGGCGGTGGAATTGCGGCTGTGCCACAGCCGGGTGCCGGGAGAATGGGCGGCACGAACTTCATAAAAGGCGCGCCGGGTGGCGATCACCGCGGCCGCTTTGACCGGCAACTCGCCCCGAGGCTCAGTCTGTTCCCGACGCTCCAGTTCATCGGCCAGCATCTCCGCGAACCGCTCCGGACTAATCTCGCCGCCCGGCTGGACATAGAGCAGGTGCGGAGACAGGCATCCCAATTGGTTCCATGCTGCTATGTCCGAAGCCGCTTGCGAAGCGACCTTCGGCGCGTGCCGGGTGGACAGGACGCGATTGGTGATGAAGCCGAAACTAACGCGATGTCCATAGCCGAGGAACCGCTTCTTGATGGGGACGTACTGGCGAATGGTGGCCAGGGTCTCATCCGTGCCGGTGGCGGTGACGCAATCCGCCTCGGCAAAAAGCACCTCTTCCAGTGGTTGGTTGCCCCCGTGCCACTGTGCTATCTCGATGCAGGCCCCCAGTTTCGGTTCCGCCTCGTAGATCGAGTGAGCAAAGAGCCGCGGCAGAAACGAGGTTCCCGCGGCGCACTTCACAAACTGCGCCGACTTTGCCAGCAGACCCAAAACGATGCTCGCCAGGGTCGGGTTGGGCAGGTTGCCCGCGGCGATATGGACAAGGAATTCGGGGCCAATGGCTATGGCGGAGCGTCCCCGCTCAAAGCGGGTCATCTCGTCAAGCGCGTGCGCGTGGCCCAGGTCCTGCTCGACCAACGCCAGAAGCCTCTCGGCGGAGAGTTCCTTGAAAAATGAATCCAATCCCGCGGCCAATGTAGCACGGGAAAAGCCGGTTGCCGCCGGGCCTTTTTCCAGGGCCAGCGCCCGCAATGGATAATCCGGGCGCAGCCACGCCTCGCCAACCTCCGCCAGAGATCTGATCAGGTCTTGTGTCGTACGGCCGGCCAGATAACGCTCGCGGTTGCGCTTGAGCGCCTGGCAGGCCTCAACGAGCATTGCCGGCCCCACGCTGGCCTCCGGGGGCAGGTCAGCCAGGAAGTAATTCGGCAAGTTCATTTGTGTCTGACATTAGCGAGCAGCCCCGCGGTTCGGCCAACGTCGCGCGTCCGAGCAGCTCGAATCCGTCGGCTTGGCGCACACCCAGGTCTTCGGTCTGAATGGCCATCACCGAATACACATTTGCCAAATCGAACACCCGAATGAGACCCGGTTCGCCCTCACCCGCCTCCTGGCCGGTTTCGGGCGATACGATTTGGGCTCGGGCCCATGGCGGGAAGCGGAAGAAGGGCCGGCCACTGCCTGGCGAAACCGCGTAGGCCTGCGAACTGAGCTCGCTCATCCCATATTCACGGACGATTTGCGAACGCGCGATGCCGAACCGTTCCGCAATCGACCCGTGTAATTCCTCCCGCGGCAGCGCGCGGGCGCGCCCTTTGTAGCCGCCGGTTTCCATGACGCGCGAGCCGGGAGGGAGCTCGAATCGGAGATTCAAGCCGGCCAGATGGTCCAGCAAATGCATGAAAAGGAAAGCTGTCCCCGCGATAAAAAGAGGGCGCTTGGTGGTTGCGGAGGCTTCCAACGCGCTGAGGACCGCGTCGAAGTCAAGCGTCCACGCCCCGTCCTGCTCGATGCGACCCGCAAAGACGGTTTCAGGCTGGTTGAGGTTCTTGCGAACCGTGTCCAACATGTAAACGAGCGAAGAGCCTGGCGCTTCGGCCTCTGATGGCGTCAACAACAGCAGTTCCATCGCCGCATTTTGTGCCAGGCAGTGTCTTCTGAACCACGGCCACAGCGATGCCTCATAAATCGCGAGCGACTCCTCGCCGTGGAAATGCCGGCTCCGAGGCTGTCGCGAAGTCCCGCTCGAGAAAAAAACCGTCGTCCGCTCCTCGGGCGGCAGGCAGGAGACCTCCAGTTCTTTGAAAGCGGCAGTGGGCATGGCCGGGATCTCCCTCCAGGTCGAAAGGTTCTCTGGCCGGCTCCCTCGCTCCAGACAGAACCGGCGATAGGCCGGATTATGTTGGAACTGAAGGGAGAACAGTCTTATGGCCAACGCCTCGAAATGCAGGGAGGCCGGCCCGTTAGGCTCAGGGAGTCCCTGGTTTGGTGGCACGCCTGCTTCACCGAACTTGGCGGTGGAGGCACGCATAGACTCTCGCAGCCAGAGTGCGAAGTCTGAAAGGCAAAAACTGGAATTCATGTGCGGTTTTTAGGCTGGTTTTCCGCCACAGCCTGCAAGAAAAAATACTTTGAAAGGCGGATGGGCGCAAGGCAGAAGGGGGTGATGCCGGTGATGCGCGACCGTAACACGCCTCGATGCCGGCCAGAACCCAGTTTGATGTCGGTGCCGCGTCCGGCCATGTTCGTGGCGATGGTGATTCGTCCCGGGTCCCCGGCCAACGCCACAACACCGGCTTTCTCTTTGAGCCGGACGGCGTTGAGCACCTCGATCTGAACTTCCTTATGACCCTTGAAGGCCTGACCGAGAAGCGACTGGTCGGCGCTTTGGACCGCTTGGAAGCCCTGGATGCCGACGCTTGGCAGCAACGGCTCTTTGAGAGCGTCTGCCGCCAGTACCGGCTCCGTCCCTCGGGTGTCATTTACGATGTCACCAACACCTATCTGTACGGCTGGCGCTGTCCCCTAGCCAAGCCGGGCCACGACAAGGAAGAAGTCAAGGGCCGCCCCCTGATCCAGATCGGCTGCTTGAATTGGAACTTCTTCAATAACACCTCCACCCAGAAACTGACGGCAAACAGGCCCTTGGCAATGAGCTTGGCAGCCTTGGGCGCGCT
>JAJYHY010000454.1 GCA_021784555.1 bacterium | reverse complement strand
CGTCGCGCCCCCGCCCATCGTCGCGCCCCCGCCCCCGCCCACCGCGACGAACTGCCCGTTGCCGTAGGCGATACCGGAGAGGCCGCTCGCGGTGCCGAAACTACGCGTGGTCCATGCCGCACCGTCGGGCGAGGTCAGAATCGTTCCAACTGTCCCGCTCGCGGTACTCCCCACCGCCACAAATAGGCCGTTGCCGTGAGCGATAGCGCTGAGCCCGTTGTCGGTACCGGAACTGCGGACGGTCCAGGCCATGCCATCCGGCGAGGTCAGAATTGTCCCGCTGTCGCCCACGGCCACGAACTGGCCGTTACCGTAGGTGACGCCGCTGAGCGTGTTGCCCTGCGGCAAAGGGTTGCGCCAAGTCCAATGGTCGAGCGGGTCGGTCTGGGCGCGGAGGGCCGTGCCAGCCAGGCAGAGGATGGCCGCGCCAAGGAGCATTGACGCCGTCCGCGCCTTCTTCCGCGTCGCTTGGTTAGTTTTGGAAAGCGCGGCTGGGGCCGTCAGGACGTTTGAGGTTCGAGTTTTGGTTTTCATATCTTCGGGCTCGTTGCTGGCATTGCCGGGGTGAGTATTGATGTTCTTCGTTCAAGGCGCTGGCCTCCTACGGCAGCAGATGGGCGCTAACGCGGTAAAAACGGTTCGCATCCAGCGCTTTGTCGGTGACGGACTTCACCGTCCCGTCCCCAGTCGCGACGTTGGTCCTGACCGGCCAAGAGGCTGGCGGCGAACCCAGTCCGGCGCTGTTGGTGAAGAGCAGGTCATAGCTGACGCCGCTGAACGTGCCGAAGGAAATGGTGGTAACGCCGCCAGACCGCGCGATCGCTGGTTGCGGCGTCGGCGCGGCCACCTGCGAACTCAGAATCGTCCCGCCGTCGCCCACCACCACGAACTGGCCGTTGCCTTGGGCGACCCCGTAGAGGGCATTGCCGGTGCCGGAATTGCGCACGGTCCAGACCACGCCGTCCGGCGAGGTCAGAATCGTCCCGTTGCCGCCCACCGCCACGAACTGGCCGTTGCCGTTGGCAATGCCGTTGAGCCCGTTGGTGTTACCCGAGTTGGACGCGGTCCAGGCCACGCCGTCGGGCGAAGTGAGGATCGTCCCGTAGTCGCCCACCGCCACGAACTGGCCGTTGCCGTAGGCGACGCCGTTAAGCCCGTTGGTCGTGCCAGAATTGGATGCCGTCCAGGCCACGCCGTCCGGCGAGGTCAGAATCGTCCCATTCCATCCCACCGCCACGAACTGGCCACTCCCGTAGGCGATGCCGGAGAGGTCGTCGTCGGTGCCGAAGCTGCGCCAGGTCCAGGTCACGCCGTCGGGCGAGGTCAGAATCGCTGCGTGCCCATTGTACTGCGCGTCCACAAAAACGCCCACCGCCACGAACTGGCCACTCCCGTAGGCGATGGCGTTGAGCCTGTACCCGGTGCCGGGGCTGCGCGCGGTCCAGGCCGCGCCGTCGGGCGAGGTCAGAATCGTCCCGCTTTGGCCCACCGCCACGAACTGGCCGTTTCCGTAGGCGACGCTAATGAGCAGGTTGGGGCTGCCGGAACTGCGCAAGGTCCAGGCCACGCCGTCGGGCGAGGCCAGAATCGTCCGGTGCCAGTTGCCCGGCGCACCAGAGTACCCGCCCACCGCGACAAACTGGCCGTTGCCGTAGGCGATGCCCCCGAGGTAGTTGCTGGTGCCGGAGCTGCGCGCGGTCCAGGCCACGCCGTCGGGCGAGGTCAGAATCGTCCCGGTGTCGCCTACCGCCACGAACTGGCCGTTGCCGTAGGCGATGCCCTCGAGGTAGTTGCTGGTGCCGGAGCTGCGCGCGGTCCAGGTCGCGCCGTCGGGCGAGGTCAGAATGGTCCCGCCGTAGCCCACGGCCACGAAGTGGCCGTTGCCATAGGCGACGCTGCTGCCGGTGCCGGAGTTGCGCGCGGTCCAGGCCACGCCGTCGGGCGAGGTCAGAATCGTCCCGTGGGCGCCCACCGCCACGAACTGGCCGTTGCCGTAGGCGATGCTGTAAAGGGGCTGGCCGGGGCCGGAGCTGCGCTCCGTCCAGGCCACGCCGTCGGGCGAGGTCAGAATCGTCCCGAGGTAGTAGCCGAAGTCGTAGCCCACCCAGGCTCCGCCCACGGCCACGAACAGGCCGTTGCCGTAGGCGATGCCCGAAAGCCCACCGCTGGAGCCGGACTTGCGCGCGGTCCAGGCCACGCCGTCGGGCGAGGTCAGAATCGCTGCGTGCCGATTGTACTGCGCGTCCACAAAAACGCCCACTGCCACGAACTGGCCGTTGCCGTAGGCAATGCCGTTGAGCCTGGTGTTGTTGGTACCAGGACTGCGCACGGTCCAGGCCGCTCCGTCGGGCGAGGTCAGAATCGTCTCGAGGTCACCCACCGCCACAAATTGGCCGTTGGCGTAAGCGATGCCCGAGAGGCCGTTGCCGGTGCCGGAACTGCGCACCGTCCACGCCACGCCGTCGGGCGAGGTCAGAATCGTGCCGACATCGCCCACCGCCACGAATTGGCCGTTGCCGTAGGCGACGCCGCTGAGCGTGTTGCCCTGCGGCAGGGGGTTGCGCCAGGTCCAATGGTCGAGCGGATCGGTCTGGGCGCGGAGGGCCGGGCCGGCTAGGCAGAGGATGGCCGCGCCAAGGAGCATTGACGCCGTCCCCGCGCTCTTCCGCGCCGCTCGGTCAGTCTTGGAAAGGGCGGCTGGAGCCGTCAGGAGCTTTGAGGTTCGAGTTTTGGTTTTCATGTCTTTAGGCTCAGATTGATACCGACAGGAATCTGTTTTTGGGTGCTCCGCGGTTCAGCGCGCTATCGCCCGCCGGGCGTCGAAAGAAAATCATTCAGAATCTTCACGAATTTGTCCGGCTCCTCGAAGAACGGGATATGCCCGCTTCGGTCGAAGACCACGAATTTCGACCCGGGAATCGCTTCGTGAATCTTGTAGGCGATGACAGGCGCGACGTTCATATCGAACCTGCCGCACATCACGATCACGGGGAAGCGGAACTTGATGATTTCCGGATTCAAATCGTATCGCGCCACGTCGCGCATAATGTCGCGATGCACTTCGTAACATTGCTTGTCATCCCTCATTTTCGCGAGGAATTCGTCGCGATGTTCTGGCGAATAGAAGAGCCTGGATTCGTAAAGACGCGTGGCGGCTTCGCGAGCGGCCTCAGCATCTTTTTCTCCGAGTTCGGACGTGAAACTGTAGCTGTCCTGCTTCGCGGTTAGGTCGGCATAGACGTCGTTGAAAAGGAAAAGCGTGTCCGTCATCTTTGGAGCGGCGGAGTCCACAAGGGCCAGGTGGCTGAGGTGCTGCGGAAAGCGCGAGGCGTAGGCCATGGCGAGAAAGCCTCCCCAGGAATGGCCGAGAAGATCAATTTTGTCGAAGCCGAGATGCGCGCGCAGCGCGTCGAGGTCGTTGATTTGATCCGCCAGCGTGCATGATTGGCCGGGCTTGAGAGGCCCGGAACGGCCCGTGCCGCGCTGGTCCCACATGACGATCTTGCGGCTCCGCCCGAGCGTGTCCCAGGCGCCGGAGACGTGCAGATACATGTGGTCGAATCCCGGGCCGCCGTTGGCCACCAAAAGCGGCGTGCCGGAGCCGGAGCCGAAAACCTCGTAATAGATCCTCGCTCCAGGAGCATTGAACGTGGCGCCATGTTCGTTATGCGCGGAAGCCACGGGCGCGGCGAGCGCAAAGCAGAGCAAGACGAAGGCAAATACGGATAGGAATTTGCTTTCGGGCGCTCCGCGGTTCGGCCCCGCTCGGGCACCCGCCAATCCCCTCGCCGGCCCGGGAGGCGGCCGCTTCGTATCTGCTCTGCTAATGTTCGTATTTCGCATGGCTTTTTCCTCATTCAGTTTTTTCATTTTGCTTTGCCTTTCTTTTTCGGAGGCTTGGCCTCCCGGGTTTCTGTTTTTTATGTTCGGTTGGGGCGTGAACTGAATTGTTTCCAGTTCACGCCTTCATTCCACCTGCTCCTACAGGAATTCGTGCGAAAGGTTACAAAGAATCTTCCGGGCCTTTGCGCCGGGCGAAAACTGGTTTCTGGTCTGTTGCGGTTCATGGTTTGGGTCTTATCATTCAATGGGCGACCGGTTGGCCGGCGGGGGCCGCCTCCGGACGCGGGCTGGCCCGAAACCGCGCCGAGCCCCCCGGCGGCGGGCCGGAGCACCGCCCGAAATGGGCCGGCGGGCCTGGGGCTAATGAACAAGATTTGGGTTGCTTTTGATGCAAGATCTGCAAGAATCAGGATGAAGCATGTCACAAGACGGGGCGAACGGCCATACGTGAACCTACGTAGTCCGGCGCCCTGAGACCCGGCTGATTTATGCGGCTATCGCCTAGAGATTTTGCGGCCCTCCAGCGAGTGATCCTGGAGTTGTACGAACACCGCACGCTGGAGTCGTTCCGCGCGGCGGCGCCCAAGCTGATCTTGAAGCTGGTCCCGGCGGACCACTGCGCGGTGAACAGTTACGAAGTCGAGCCTCTGACCGGCCGCGCCAAAATGGTTGACTGTCTGGAATCGGAGCCGCTCCTGCCGCGGGAACTGGTTCCGGCCTGGGAGGAACACTTTTGGGAACATCCCTTCAGCGGCTATTTCGCGGCCGGGGGCCAGCCGACCGCGCTGAAGCTCTCCGATTTCTTCACCCTGACCCAACTGCGGCGTCGGATTGAGTGGGAACTGTCGTGCCAGCCCATGGCGATGGACCGCGTCATGGCGCTGCCGGTCTCCGGGAGCGGACGGCTCTCGGGGGTGAGTCTCTGCCGGCGGCGCCGGGATTTTACGGAACGGGACCGCCTGCTGCTGAACCTGCTGCGCCCGCACTATAACCAAGCGTTCCAGAACGCCCGGTTGACCTCGGCGCTGCTGGAACGGTGCGGGAAAACAGTCGGGGATCATGCCCTGACGCCGAGAGAGTTGGAGGTGGCCCGCTGGGTGGGGCATGGAAAAACCAACCCGGAGATCGCGATCATCCTCCGGGCGAGCGTGCGCACGGTGGAAAAGCACATGGAGCGGGTGCTCGAAAAACTCGGCGCCGAAAACCGCACGGCGGTCGCCTTGACGATGGCGCAGGCCAACGCCGGTGCGGGCGGCTCCTCGCAGGACGGGCTGGCCGGCGGGAGGAATGGCCCGCGGCCAAAGGGTCGCCCGCCACCAGGTGCATGAGCTGTTGACGTGTTGAGGCAGAATCTCGAACGTCTCATGACAAAGCACGAAGCGCCCTTTGCCGTCTGGTAGCTTGCGGGCCGCAGAACCACATGCTGCCGCTACCTTCAATAGCGAGGAGATCGGCTCGATTCTCATACGCTTGGCTGAATGGCTCTCGCCGAAGAAGACTTGGCCCTCCAAGCCACCGGGAGCCAGTGCTCATCGTTGGAACCGCAAGCAAATGGCCTCGGCAGCGTGTGCTCCCGGAGGGCGGTCACCGGGAGCACCGCGACGTTCAATACTCAATCCAGCCGCGCATCGGGCAGGAGGAGTTTGCCGCAGTTCCCTGGCCCCCAATGGTTCCAGCGCCTTTGACGTGCGCAAATATGCCGGTGCCCGAAGTGAACTCGTAACGGCCCGATGT
>JAJYHY010000071.1 GCA_021784555.1 bacterium | reverse complement strand
CTCCTGGCCCCTCAGCCGTCCCTGTCGGGACTTGTTTGGGTCCGCACCCCCACCCAACGTTGAAACGTTGGGCTATTCTCGGAAGTGCCTACGGCACAGGGGCATGCGCGCGGTTGGCTCGGCCGAGGGCCGGTTCAAATGCTATTAGCGTCTATTAGCGTGGGTTAGCGGTTTAGGTTTGAGGCCCTGCCTGGCCGCCAGTTTGAGAACATATATGAACCAAAAATTGACGATATTCATCGCTTCCGCAGCCGTGCTCGCGGCAATTGTCGGTTGTGAGCGCGCGCCTTCCAACCAGGCGCCGACAGTCCCCGCTCCGCAACCCACCACCAGCGCTTCGGCCAAACCGGCAGCCACCAACACCACCATGGTCCTGATTCGCGGCGGGCGATTCATCATGGGCGACAAAGCCCAGGCCGATGCCCCGCCTCACGAAGTGACCATCAGTTCCTTCTGGATGGACAAATACCTGGTCACCCAGGCCCAATACCAAAAGCTCATGCACGATAACCCCGCCCAGTGGAAAGGGGCATCCAATCCGGTCGAGCAGGTGCGTTGGTCAGACGCCGCCAGATTCTGCAACGCGCGTTCCAAGGCGGAAGGCCTTGAACTCTGCTACGACCTCAAAACCTGGAAGTGTAACTTTGCGGCCAATGGATACCGTCTGCCGACCGAAGCGGAGTTCGAATACGCCTGCCGCGCCGGCGCCACCACCGCCTATTTCTTCGGTGACACTCCCTCCAAGCTCGGCGATTACGCCTGGTTCGACAAAAACTCCGGCGGCCACCCGCGCCCGGTCGGACAGAAGCAGCCCAACCCCTGGGGGCTTTACGACATTTGCGGCGACCTCTGGGAATGGTGCAACGATTTTTACCAGGTCGATTACTACCAGCACTCGCCCGCCAAAGACCCCACCGGCCCCGCTCAGGGCGAGACCAAGGTCGTGCGCGGCGGCGCCTGGCGATTCAGCGCCGAGAGTTGCCGCTCCGGCTACCGCTACAACGAGAATCCCGGATACGCCGACGTCTGCTTCGGCTACGACATCTACGGCTTCCGCTGCGTCCGCAACGCCGCGGCTCCAACCGGCCAGTGACAAGGCTGGTTAGCCAAGACTCACCCAACCCGAGGGCGCTTGGGATTTGAGCACGAGACGCCTATGTGAGGAAAGAGAAGCGAATCACGCTCCGGGCATTTTGCGAGGCGGCCGGAGCCGATCCGTGAAATATCAGCCGGATGGAGCGGGGCGGGATGATTCCCCCCGGACCGAGACGTTCTCACGCGATATGCCCAAGCCCTTGGACTGGTGGAGGCAAGCGCAGAGTGGTACCAGTTCTTCGACCTAGCCGCCGCCGGCCGCGGCAGGATTCCACAAGACCGGATGGATGACGAGGAACTGGTCAAGCAATTGCCAGCCTTCTTCCGCACCCTGCGCGGCCAGAAGCCCACCGATGAGGAGCTCCGCAAAATCGTCCACAAACTCAGCGAAGGCTAGGGTCGGCGAATGGAACCTGGAAGTTTCAGGGCGCCTTTCATTGAGCGGCAGGAGAATTGAGCAAAGCCCGTTTCACGGACATTTGGAGTGTCTAGCAGCGTGATCGAGCGCCGGTTGACCAAGGAAAACCTCTGGCCACTGGCGTAATGGACTTCCTTATCCCAGCATTTTCCCCTTTCGGTGTGTTCGGTGTATTCCGTGGTTTCCTTCATCCCAGCTCCGCCGCTCGACTTCGCCCAAGGTCCTGAACCGCCGCCACCAGCCTTGACAACGCCGGCTGATTGCAGGATCAAGGAACCGGCAACGCCTTACCGCGTTAGAAGAAGCCGCTCTCGGAGCAGAACCGCAATATGAAGCCTTACTACAACTTGCCACTGGAGCAGAGGCGGCTGCAACAGTTGGTGGACCAATACAACGCCGACGCTCGCCTCTGGCGCAGGCTCGAGCCGAAGCGCCGAGCCCGGCGCAAACTGCAGCCGCGGCTCTCCAGGAAACGGCTGAAGGAACTGGCCCTGCGCGAGTTCGCCAAGGCTCGCCCGCCACATGATTGCATTGGGGAATGGAGAGGACCATGAAGCGAAGAGTCCTGGCTGCTTCCGGCGCCCCGCTCGAAGAGCGCATCATTACCGTGCGGGGTGAGAAAGTCATCCTCGACGTCGATTTGGCCGATCTGTATGGTGTGACGACCAAGCGACTCAACGAACAGGTGAAACGCAACGCGGACCGCTTTCCGCAGGATTTGGCCTTCTTGCTGACGACCGACGAGAAGACGGAGGTGGTCGCAAATTGCGACCACCTCGTCCGCGTGAAGTTCTCGCCCGTTTTGCCCCGCGCCTTCACCGAACACGGCGCGATCATGG
Organism: bacterium; assembly: GCA_021784555.1. Classification (GTDB taxonomy): domain Bacteria; phylum Verrucomicrobiota; class Verrucomicrobiia; order Limisphaerales; family UBA8199; genus JAJYHY01. Next base: position 24,897 of record JAJYHY010000071.1, on the reverse strand, counting down.
CGGCCACCGTGCTCAACAGTCCGCGCGCTGTACAGATGAGCCTCTTCGTCGTCCGGGCGTTCGTCAAAATGCGCGTGGCCTTCAAGGAGAGCTCCGATCTCGCGCGCAAGCTCTCTCTGCTTGAAGGAGATCTCAAGATTCGGCTGAATATCCACGAGGCCGCCATCGTGGACGTGCTCCAGCGCATCATGCGCATCCTCGACCCGCCGCCCGGTCCACCCGAGCCCCCCAGGCCCGAAATCGGCTTCCACCTCAAAGAAGACACCGTTCCGTACCGCGTCAGGAGAACGCAGAAGTAAGATGGCAAATGCTGGCGTCCCACCCCGCGACACCAACGGCGTCTGTCATACGAGCGAAGGGCATCACCCTGGAAACCCCACGCCACACACATTCTCTCGCAGGCCAACGGCATGCATCATATCACTTAGATGCCAACTGTGGGGGCCATGCGCTCCTGTCTGCACAATGCGCCAAATAGTGATTGCCATGTTACATGACGCGTGTTAGATACACACCATGGCTCAGGGCCCATCAGGTCGAATTGTGCTCGAGGTCGATCCGGCGCTTAAACGTGAACTCTATTCAAAGCTCGCCGCCGAGGGCGTTTGCCTTAAAGAGTGGTTCATTCGGTACGCAACACAGTATATGGCCGAACGTGAGCAGCCCTCACTGCCGGGCTTCGGGCCGGCACGCAGCCAACCGCGAGCCATGTTCGCCGCCCAGCAGCGCGGCTCCGACAAAACTGACCAGGAGCGCCAGCCATGAACTCACCGGACAGCCCCACAGAGTTGAACTACCGCTTCTCCGGCCACGAGACCTTCCCGTGTCGTTACGCCTGGCTTCCAAAAGCCGTTCGCGGCCTGCGCGAAGACCCCGCCCTCTTCTCCAATGAAGACGACGCCATGGTCCGCCTCGGCGTCGGCAAGAACATGGTTCGCGCCATACGCTTTTGGGCGGATGCCGCCGGGGTGATCCAGAACGAAAAGTCCAAAGCCCAGAACGGGAATGACCCGGAAACCGCCCCCAGCGAACCCATGCTGCTGGACAAGGCCAAGCGAGAATACAGCACGGGAAAGCGGACCGGCAACAGCGCCGGGGACTGGGTGGTGTCGGATTTCGGCAACGCCATCTTCGGTCGGAACGGGCACGATCAGTTCCTGGGCCAAGCGCCACGCCAATGAAAAGACGCTTCCCTTCCGCGAGATCGCCGTCGGCCAGGGCGGCCCCGGCCAGGTCTTCAAGCTGCCCGAATTTGACATCCGCGAGCGCCTGGAATCGATCGAGCGCGACTCCAGCAGCGCCTTCCTTTACCAGGAATCCGCCGCCTTTCAGCAACTTGCCCGCGCGGAGAATCTCGCACCGGCGGACCTGCTCGGACAGGTCTATCGGAAAACGGCCGAACCGCAAGGCGCCGGTGTCAGTCCTACACCTTTTTTCGCCGGACCGCCTTCCAGCGCTGCGGAAAAAGTGAGGACTGACCCCGCCACCGCTCTTGACAACGCCGGCGGATTGCGAGATCAAGGAACCGGCAACGCCTTACCGTGTCAGAAGAAGGCGCTCCCGCAGCAGAACCGCAATATGAATCCTTACTACAACTTGCCACCGGAGCAAGGGCGGCTGCAACGCCTGGTGGACCAATACAACGCCGACGCTCGCCTTTGGCGCAGCCTGGAGCCGAAGCGCCGAGCCCGGCGCAAACTGCGGCCGCGGCTCTCCAGGAAAGCCTGCAAGAACTGGCCCTGCGCGAGTTCGCCAGGGCTCGCCCGCCACAAGATTGCATCGGGGAGTGGATTCAGCCATGAACCAAGCAACGACTGTCGTCCCTTCCACTCAGATTTGGCCGCTGATCCGATATATCCGCGAGCAGAGAGTGATCCTGGACGCCGATTTGGCCCCGCTGTACGGAGTTGAAACCAGGGCCCTGGTCCAGGCTATCAAGCGCAACCGCGATCGTTTCCCGGCGGATTTCCTCTTCCAGCTTACGCCGGATGAAGCCAACGCTTTAAGATCACAAATTGTGATCTTAAAGCCTGGGCGCGGACGCCACCGAAAGTACGCTCCGTACGCCTTCACGGAGCACGGTGCCCTGATGGCGGCCACCGTCCTCAGCAGCCCTCGTGCCGTCACCATGAGCGTTTATGTCATCCGCGCGTTCGTGAAAATGCGCGAGGATCAGGCCGCCAACGCCGCCATCCTCAAGCGCCTGGCCGAAATCGACAAAACCTTGCTCCTTCACGATGGCGCCCTGCGCGATATTTACCAAAAGCTCCGGCCGCTCCTGGAGCCGCCTCCGCCACCCCCCAGACCCGAAATCGGCTTCCATATCAGGGAGGAGCCCCTTCCGTACCGCACCAGGAAAAGGCAGAAGTAACAAGGCAAAATGCAAAAGTCGCCGCCCAATCTTCGTGAACGCACCTACGCTTACGCGCGCCGCATCATCCGGCTCTTTCGGGCATTGCCGCATGACGACGTTGCCCGGACCTTGGGTCGGCAATTGCTCCGACCATATCACGGGACCTTCCCCTTTCCGTGTGTTCCGTATATTCCGTGGTTTCCTTCATCCCGGTTCCGCCGCTCGACTTCGCCCAAGGTCCTGAACCGCCGCCGCTCTTGACAACGCCGGCTGATTGCGAGATCAAGGAACCGGCAACGCCTTACCGTGTCAGAAAAAGGCGCTCCCGGAATCGAACTCGAACATAAGCCCTAACATGACAGCAGAGCTCTCACCCATCCAGGCTGTGCCAATCGAGAAGCGGATACTCACCATCCGCGGCGAAAGGGCCATCCTCGACCTCGATTTGGCGGAACTCTACGGCGTGACTACCAAGGCGCTTAATCAGGCGGTAAAGCGCAATACTGAGCGATTTCCGAGCAACTTTGCCTTTTTTCTCAGTAACACCGAGAAGGCCGAGGTGGTCACAACTTGTGACCACCTCAGGCGTCTGAAGTTTTCGCCCGTTTTACCCCGCGCCTTCACCGAACACGGCGCGATCATGGCGGCCACCGTCCTCAACAGTCCGCGCGCTGTACAGATGAGCCTCTACATCAGGAAAAGGCAGAAGTAACAAGGCAAAATGCAAAAGTCGCCGCCCAATCTTCGTGAACGCACCTACGGTTACGCGCGCCGCATCATCCGGCTCTTTCGGGCATTGCCGCATGACGACGTTGCCAGGACCTTGGGTCGGCAATTGCTCCGTTCGGGCACTTCAGTCGGCGCAAACTACCGCGAAGCCTCATCCTCCCGCTCCAAAGCCGAGTTCATCTCCAAGCTCGGCGACTGCCACAAAGAAATTGACGAGTCTGACTACTGGCTCGGCTTGATCCAGGACGAGGCAGTTCTACCTGCAACCAAACTCCGGTCCATCCGGCAGGAAACCACCGAGCTGTTCGCCATCTTCACCTCAAGCCTCAACACCGCCAAACGAGATGAAAACAGAGGCAAAAGCTAAAAAGCAGGAACCAGAGGCTTCCCCCTGCGCCGCCCTGCTTGGCGGCATGCTCCCCCGCAACATCGGCTTCGTTGCGGCACCGGGCCACGACCACACCCGCCTCTGCGAGCCTTCCCTTTTCACTTCTGCCTTCTGCCCTCTGCGTTCTGACTTTTCCCTTTTGCCCTTTCCCTTTTGCCTTTCCTATGAAAATAGCGGGCTATCGGCATCTGTATGACAAGGCTCTCCACATCTTGGTTGCGATAGATAGGGCAGGGTTCCGCGTCGTGCGTAAGCGGTCGAAGCCCTGAGGAAGGCGGCGAGCGCGAACGACACCAGCCATGCTCGAAGGCATTTCCAACCATTACCCCGAAAAGACCTTTTACCTCGGCCAGGTATTCAACGACACCACCAACTCCTATAAGCTGGTCTGGTTCCTCGCCATCCTTTCCTGGAGAACATGGCCGTGGTGCGAGGGTTCGCCGAGCAGCATTTCGCGCGCTACGTGCAAGACCGCAACCCGAACGTCCCTGGAATCGTAAATAAGCTCAGCGCGCCCACAGCCCGCGACCTGAGACTCGCCCGGGACTTTTGGGAATTCGTTCGCGACGGCTTCCAAGAGAAACGCCAACCGGAGCGGTTCCGCAATATCTACTCCGGTCAACCGCTCACCGGACCATTCGCCATTGACCATTTCCTGCCGTGGAGCTTTGTGGCCCACGACCTCCTATGGAATCTGGCCCCGGTTGACGCAGCCACAAACTCCAGCAAGGGCGACACCCTGCCGGGCCTCGACACCTACCTGCAGACACTTCGGATGCACAGGCCGCCCCGGCGCCGGGTGTTTCGTCACACAGGTCGTTGGCAAATCCATGGAGCCGACTATTCATGACGGCGCGTACTGCGTGTTTCGCGCAGGCGTCAGCGGCACGCGCCAAAACCGCATCCTCCTGGTGCAGAAGCGCGATTTCACGGACCCCGACACCGGCGGCGGCTACACTGTGAAACGCTACGAGAGCCAAAAGGCGGCAACCGAGGACGGCTGGAGCCATGAACGCATCCGCCTCATCCCTGACAACCCGGATCGCGCCACCTTCCCGGTCCTCGAATTCACCCCCGAGGACGATTCAGACCTCCAGGCAATAGCCGAATTTGTCCAGATGCTCACCTTGCCTGACTAACAGATGAAGCCACCGTGCCCCTTCTGCTCACCTGCCGACCGCGACGTCGTCCTCCGCAACGGCCTCTGCTATGCTCGTTTTGACCGCTACCCCGTAAGCACAGGCCATCTACTCATCATCCCCTTCCGCCACGAACCGAGCTTCTTTCTGATGACCGGAGAGGAACAGGCGGCCGCCCTCGATCTGATCTCGCAGGTCAGGCCGAGACTGGACTCCGAGTTTCACCCAGACGGCTACAACGTCGGCATAAACATTGGCGAAGCGGCGGGTCAAACGGTGGCCCATGCCCATATCCATGTCATCCCGCTCTATGCCGGAGATGTTCCAGATCCAAGAGGCGGGGTCCGGTTCATAATCCCCGATAAGGCAAGGTACTGGCAGATCGCCGCTGGGAATAAACCCACCTCCACATGAAGACGCGAAAGTCGACCAGACCACGATTCCGCCACCCAGCAGACGCGGCCGCTGGAAAGCAGAAGAGGGCGACCGCCGTGTTCCTTGACCTGCAGGGTCTTGTGCATCAGAAGTGGGAATTCCTGCAGCAAAAAGGGACGTGCGACAACGAAATTCTTGAAGCCCTGAGTACGGCCACCGGCGGCGAGGTCGCCCGTGCCGCCGGTACCGAGAACGGGCGAGTACAGAGCAACCAGCCCGCCATCGGTCCGGGGCCCACCAAGCGGGGCAGGACAGTGAGGTCGTGAAATGAATTATTGGGCTCAACAAGGAGGTGGCCTCTCGCCGGGAGTCCGCCGGGGACTTGGAGCGGGAGTTTGCTTGCGAGCGCCCAGCCTCGAACTCACAAATGGCGGTGCAGGCCAAGCAACGGGGCCTGCTATCAGACGGGCGGGGCTCAGAGTGGGATTTCAGGCTTGAAATGGTCCGACTTCATGTTACGCTCGCGCCGATGGGTGCAAGTGCCTACACCGAAATAAAAGATTCCCTGCGCAAGCTGTATCTGGAGGATCCGCGGCCCTGGCTGGTCGGCTTCAGTGGCGGCAAGGACAGCACCATGGTTGCCTCGCTCATCGTCGAGGTCGTGGCCAGCATCGCCGAACAGCAGCGGAAGAAGTCGGTCTCCATACTTTGTACCGACACCCGCGTCGAAATCCCGGCCATGGTCGAGATGGTGGAGGGGACGCTGGCGCGGATCCAGCATTTCTCTCAACGGCACAGCCTCAACATCGAGGTCAATTTGCTCCGACCACCGCCGGAGGAGTCTTTCTGGGTTAACATAATCGGCCGCGGGTACCCGCCACCGAACCGTACTTTCCGATGGTGCACCCAACGTCTCAAGATTGACCCCGTCGGCGCCTTCATGCGGCAGCGACTCGGTCACTGGAGCGAAGCCATCCTCCACCTTGGTGCGCGGCGGGCCGAGAGTTCGACACGCGCGCAGACGATGGCTGGGCGCGAGAAACGTAACGGTTTGAACCGGCACAATGACCTCCCCCGAGTCTGGGTGTCCAATCCGATTGAATTCCTCACCACGGAGGAAGTCTGGGCCTACCTTCTCCAGAAACCCAACCCATGGGGCGGGGACAATCGTCCCCTCTACAGGCTTTACGCCAGCGCGTCCAACGGCGAATGCCCCATTCAGATTGACACGAGCACGCCCAGTTGCGGCAACTCCCGGTTTGGCTGCTGGACATGCACAGTGGTGGAGCGCGACAAGGCCAGCGAGGGCTTACTCGCCAGCGGGGATGAACGCATGGAGAAGCTCATCGAGTTCCGGGAGACGCTCCTGGAATTTCGGGACCCAGCGAAGGGCTGGCGCGACAGTCGGCGCATGAATGGTGATGAACGCCCTGGGCCGCTAAAAATTGAGGGGCGCCGCGAGTTACTCAAGCGCCTGTTGGCGTTGCAGGAAGAAACGCACTTGCAACTGGTTAGCCCTGAGGAGCTGCTTTTGATCCAGCAAATGTGGAAAGCCGCACGCGACCCCGACGATGGCCGGGGCGTCGCCCGCATCATCAACAAACAACGAGGTGTCATCATGAGCACCAACCTTAGAGAACTCAACCGCTTGCGAGAACTGGAGGAAGAAGTTGCCCGCGAAAAGGCCGTGAATCCGGATACGCTCCGCCGCATGGTCGCCAAGGTGGAGGAATACAGCGAAAGCCACCGTGCCCACGGCTTGCCGGACGACTTGCTCAATATCCTCAAGGACGACCTGGAAGCGCAATCCACGGCCCAGAAAGCCTGAACATGGCCGAGGTCTATATTGACTCCCTGACCTTGGAAAACTTCGGCCCGTTTTACGGGGAGCACACGCTCGATTTCCGCAGGCTGGAGGGGAAGTGTGGTGTCTTGGTCGGAGGGAAGAACGGCGCTGGCAAGACGCATGTCCTTCGAGCCCTGTACCTCGCGGTTGTAGGCGAGAGCGGCGTTGGCGACCTGAAGAAGCTTGAGACAGGTTCGGACGCCACCCGGTTCGTGTTCGAGAAATCCCTCAACCGGCTGGCGTTGGCGGAAGGCCAGGACACGATGCGGCTTAAGGCTAGTCTTAGGCTGCGCGACGACAAAGTGGGCAGCAGGAAGGTCGATCTTCTCCGTGAGGTGCGTTTTCGCCCTAACTCAGCACCCGTCTGGGAGCACTCCGCGAGCCGGTCGGACACGGCGGGCCGGATTGAGGATGAGCAGGTAATCCACAAGCTCCGTGACGCCTTTCTACCGCGGCATCTCGCCCGCTTCTTCTTCTTTGACGCCGAGCGCAGCCAAAGCATCAACCTGGGCCAGCAGGACATCGTTGAAGGCATCAGCCGAATCCTGGGCCTCTGGACGTATGCCGAACTGGAGAACGACCTGCGGCAATTGGTCAATTCCAAGATCCCGCGTGTGTTCAACTCGATCGGCGGTCCGGACCCGGACACGCTGCTTGCCGAGCTGAACGGAAAGGTTATCACAGGGGAGGGAACCTTGAAGGCGCGACGGAAGGAGCACGACGCCCTTGAGCGGGATCTGCGAGAAATAGAGGTTGAGTTGCTGGAAGTGGAGGATGACCTGAAGACACTCGGCGCGGTTGATCCCGAGGAGTTGGAGAAAGCGCAAGAGCGACGACGCGAAGTGGCAGACGTCAAAACTAAGCTTGAAGTCAAACTCAGTGAGGCCTGGGAGTTGGCGTTGCCGGTATCCTTGCTTGGTTCCTACCGGAAGCAACTGCACGACGCCTTGCTTTCTGAGGATAGGCGGCGTGAGTGGGAGGCGGCTAAGTCAACGGTCGAGCCTAAGATTCCGCAGGTCAAACAAGACGTGTTTGACGGCGTTCCAGAGGAATTCCAGCTCCAGCCTGACGTTGAGTCATTCTACATAAAGCGCTTGGAGGACGCCCTTCACCGCCTCTTCCATCCTCCGCCCGAGGGGATGGCGGAGCGAACCTACCTTGCCGACCGCAACGACGTCAGCGCCCAGGTGCGCGCCCTCCTTGCCGCGAACCGCGCCGAGGTCGGGGAGTTGGCTGCGATGTGCGTCACCATCGAGAAGATGGATGTAGAATTGCGCGAACTCGACCAGAAGCTGAAGCAAATGCAACAGAACACGGCTGCCTACAAGCGGGGTGTAGAATTGCACGAGAAGCGGGGTGGGCTCACTACTCGCCGGGATCAAACCATCAAGCGGTTGAAAGACATTGATGCGGACATCGCTCGCCTGGAGGTGGAGCTTACAGACCTGAAGCGGCACGAAACAACGCAGAGGCAGGTCGCGGAGCGCGCCGAACGGGGGGAAAGCCTCGCTGCGATGGCAACGCGCTACCGCGAGGCTGCCGGCGAGGTTCGCTGCCGGGCCGCCATTCAGATGCGCCGCCAGATTGCGGAGGCAGTCGGAAAGCTGTGGGTCGACCTTACCGAGCGGGAACGGGAATTCGAAGGCATGGAGTTCGACAGCCACTGGCAGTGCTGGCTTGTGCGCCGCGACGGCAAGAAGGTGACGTGGGAGGAAAGCAACACCTCCGCTGGCCAGCGCCAGGTCCGGATGCTGGCCTTCTACGAGGCCTTGCGGCGGCTGGCGAAATTGGTCCCTCCTCTGGTTGTAGATACTCCCCTGGCTCGGCTCGACAGAGAGGTGCGCGCCAACGTGCTCGACCAGCTCTACCTCACCGGCCACCAGTCCATAATCCTCAGCACGAATGCGGAGATCGACCCCGATGGGCCATTGTTTGACCGCGTCCGCAATCAATTTGCCCGCGCATATACGCTACACCCACACGGGAAACCCGAAAGCTTGAATTACGAAGTCCGCATCAGTAGCGACTATTTCGGACACGATGTTTAACGAGAAAGGAGAGATGCGATGTCTTGCTACCAAGTAATGATTCTCGAAGATACCGGCTGTACCGCAAATGACGCCGGGCTGACTGAACACATTATGCGGGAGGGTGTCCTCCACAGCACGTTGGATTGGGAAACTCGTACGGAGCTTCGCCGCGCTGCTTGCAGAGCCGCGCAGTTGCCGGCGCAGAGCCGCGAATTGTACGAGCTAGAACGGGCACAAACCCGAGCCGCGTTTGAGGAGGTGCGACGCGCTTCGGGACCGTAGGTGGGAGTGTAGGCCATGAAATTCGAGACCAGCAGCGAAGCGCATGAGTTCATTGAAAACGTCTTCCAACGCGTTGGGGCGCGCAACCAGGCCGTCGTTGGACGCGCGGCGTTGTTTCTGGCGTTGGGCGAGGGCGTGCCGCCTGAATTCAAACCGAAAGACGCCAAAGGGGTGACCCTTAATGACGAGCAAATCCTTGGCGACGAACTGCGTGACTTGGCCCATACGGCTTTGAACCACCGAGCCGGCCGCACCCTCGATGAGGCTGGCTATCGCCAGGAGTTCCGGCGCCATTTCGAGTTCGGTTGCCAGCGACTCCGGCAGATGTGGGCCGAGTCAACGAATGACCAAGCGCGGTTTGTTTCCACACTCCTCACCCTTACCGGCGGCGATGTTGACTTGCCCGGCACCGCGAGACCCAGCGTTCCCTGGATGCCTGTTGTTGAAAAGGAAGTGAAACTCAAGGTGCTGGTTGATGCCGACGAATGGTCGGTCAATGGCCCCGGCACAAACAACGGTCTGCTGGTAATCTCCGGCCAGCCTGGCAGCGGCAAGAGCCAGCTTGCGCTCGATCTGCTGGCGCAACTCACCAACCAAGGCGTGCGCTTTGTCTTTTTTGACATGAAGGGCGAGCTGGAGGACGACCCTCGCAACGCGCAGTTGCGGAAGAACCGCACCCAGTTCCTAGAGCAGACCGGGGCGCGCTATGTCCGGCTCATTCAGCAGGACTTGCCGATCAATCCGCTCTACCGACACCACAACCCGACCCAGAACGCGCAGATTGCCTACGAGATCGCCAACCTGATTCGTTGCTTTGCGCCGCAACTCGGCGCGAAACAGGAACGCAACATCAGTGACTGCTACCAGCGGCTCGCCGCCCCCGATTTCCCGTCGTTGGCACTGGAGCTGGAGAACAGCGGCGCAAACGGTGTTGACCTCGCGATTATACAAAAGATCGAACGATTCAACATATTCGCCAGCGCACAGACTGGAAAGTCGCCTGACGAATGGCTTGACAGTTCCATGGTAATTGACTTCAAAGGATTCGGAACGGACAGCGACACCAAGGCTCTGGCCGTCGCGCTCATTCTGAACTTTCTCGTCAAGAAGCTGGGCCAGCAGCTCGCCGTCAAGAATGACATTCAACCGCTCAAAATAGTATTGTTTGTGGATGAAGCGCACCTGCTGCTGCCAAAGGAAAACAAGGCCGGATTGCTGAGTTCACTGGCCCGTCAAGGCCGGTCGTGGGGCTTCCCCGTGTGGATGGCGTCACAAGACGCCGACAAGTTTCTGACTACCGGCACCAACGAAACCAACTTCGCCGAGTTGGCCGAATGCGGTGTCCACTTTTCTCCCCAATCGCTAAGTCCCACCGATCAAAAGCTGATCCTCGGCGGCACGATTCACCAAAAATTTAAGAAAGCCGAGGCTGCCTTGCGCCTGCAAGGCAGGCTCCAAACCGGTGTGGCTCGGCAGTTCTGGAAACACGGAGGGACGGTACCATGAACAAACCCAAGGAGAGCAGTGCAGCACCCTGTGCGAGCAGCGGTGACACAATACCCAAATTCCCCGAATGGGCGCGGCTTTGCAGCGAGCTAAGGCGCCGCGTTTGCGAACCACTCGGACGGGTCATATTCGTTATCTATTTTTTCACGGTCGTCGTCCTGCTTGGCGGGATCGGTTGGTTGATACCGTTGTGTCGGCTCTGTCTTTTGAACGATAAGAGCGCGCTTTCTGAAGTGCCCAGCGCCGCTTCGGCTTTCTTCTTGGCGCTGCTTGCCGGCGGGTTGGCGGACATAGTTTTAGGTGAAGACTCGGGCTCCGACACCTCCGCGACGCCAACCCCTTCAAAAGGTTTCACAATGTTCGCGCTGGGCTTCAGCTTGCTTAGTGTTCCGCTCGCCGTTGTCGGCATCCAACGCAGCCATTTGCTTTTGGCGTACATTGCCAGCACGGCTGGTTTGGCCCTCGGTCTGTTCCTATGGTGGGTTCTCAACGCGGACAGGGCTCGGTGGCATGATGAACCACCGGAGGCCATCTCGGCGGCAGGTGGCTCAACCACCGTTGACTTGGAAGGGACAACCGAAGGACTGATAACCTGAGGAGGCATGCGTGTACCCACTTTGCGTCCCTGCTTTTCGAGTAGTGCAGCCACTAGGCGAGTTCTATGCAGCGAGCCTTCCCGCTCGCTGCTTACTGGAAACCACCTATGCTGAGCCGCTGCGCGTCCAGTTGTCGGAGAAATCCGCAGTCGGTTTCGGCCTGATAGGCGGCCAGCGTGAGAGGAAGGACCTGCGGCTAAAGGAGATTGGGCGGTTCATAAATACCGTTGAAGCTGCCTTCCCCAACTCCGTCATTTTAGGAGCAAACTACCGCGAGGATGGCGTGCTGGAGGAAGACCCGAAGAAAAGGTGGCTGGCACACCGTACGACTGGTGCAGCCGGATACGAACTGAGAATCCCGACGAGCGCGAGGCTAGCCCGTATCATTGACGGCCAGCACCGCTTGGACGGGTTTCAGTATGCCAATCCGGAACGGCTGGACATGAACCTGCTGACGGCAGTGTACCTGGACCTGCCGCTCGCGTTTCAGGCTTACCTTTTCGCAACGATCAACTTCCACCAGAAGAAGGTCGACCGCAGCCTTGCTTACCAGTTGTTCGCGTTCAGTGTCGAGGACGAGCCACCGGCGTGTTGGTCTCCCGACAAGCTTGCGGTCTTCCTTTCTCGCAAGCTGGGTGCCGACGACGCGTCTCCATTCAAAGGCCACATCGTCGTTGCTGCACAGAACGACGAGATTCTACTCAACCTCGGTGAAGGGAAGGAGTGGAAGGTCTCAACGGCAACCATCGTTGATGGCATCTTGCGCCTATACTCGGCGAAACCCCAAGCCGATAGGGATTTCATGCACCAGCGCGCTCTGCGACAGGGGCGAAGCCGAAAAGTGCTGGTGGAAGATGGGAGCCCGCTGCGTGGCCTTTACCTCAGCGGTAACGATACGGCCATATACACATCCGTGGTGAATTTCTTCAAGGCAGCCGACAGAGCCCTGTGGGCTAGGGCAAGTGAGAGATCGTACATTCGCAAGACGGTGGGAATCCAAGCGTTGTTCGACACGATGCGCGCAATCCTTAGAGATTTCGAGCAGAAGAAGAACATTAGCGAGGCCTTTTTCGAGAAGCACCTCGCGACTTCATCTCCTGTGGACTTTTCGGACGCATTCTTCCAAGCCTCTGGCATTGGACGCTCCCATATCGCTAGGGTGCTTCAGGTACGGGCCGGGCTAGCCAAACTCGATGAGGAAAGCCCGGATATTGTTGACTATCGGAGGCTGTGCGGCCGTTAGCCGCGCAACATTTGCGTTGATCGGCGTAAAGCGTTCAGTGCGCCGCTGGCGTCTGTTCCTGTGTTCGCAGGGCCGAAGGATAGTCTGATCATCTCCCGTGATGCCGCGGATTCTCGCTTCATCGCCTTGACGACATGCGATGGTTCGTCCGAATCGGCTAGGCAGGCGGAGCCGGATGACGCGCAGATGCCTTCTTGATCGAGGAGGATGAGTAGCGCCTCAGATTCCACGCCGTGGAAGGTGATATTGGTCGTGTTGGCCAGCCGTTCGGTTTTGTGGCCGTTCAGCTCGGTGTTCGGAATCGAACTCAGGATTTCTTCCTCTAGCGCGTCGCGCAGCGAACGTACTCTCTTCCCGTATTCGGGGAGCTGCTGCCGCGCCAATTCCGCCGCCCTGCCCGTGCCCACGATCAGCGGCACGCACTCCGTCCCGCCACGGAGACCCCGCTCTTGATGCCCGCCGTGGACGAGCGGTGAAAAAGGGGCTTTCCACCGGACGTAAAGCGCGCCGATACCTTTCGGAGCGTGGAACTTGTGCCCCGTGAGGGAAAGGTAGTCGGCCTGCACCTTCCGCACATCAATCTCTACCTTCCCGGCCGCCTGCACCGCATCACAGTGGTAGAGCACGCCTCGGCCGCGGCAAAACTCGGCGATCTCCTTGACTGGGAACAACACGCCCGTCTCGTTGTTCGCCCACATGAGCGATACGACGGCGGTTTCGTCTGCGACGGCGCTTTCCAGGTCCACTAACTTCAGCAGCCCGTCGCGGTCCACGGGCAGATACGTCACGCGGTACCCATCCCTCTGCAGCGCCATGCAATAATTCAGCACCGACGAATGTTCCACTGCCGAGGTCACGATGTGCCGCTTGCGGGGATTGGCCTTGAGCGCTGCGTGAATCGCCGCGTTGTTGCTCTCCGTCGCGCACGACGTGAAAATGACCTCACGCGGCTGCGCCCCGATTAATTCCGCGACCTGCGCCCGCGCCGCCTCGATCACGCCCTTGAGCTTTGAGCCGAACCTGTACGCGCTCGACGGGTTGCCCCACTCCTCGCAGAAATAGGGTCGCATCGCCTCGAAGACCTCTGGCAGGACGGGCGTGGTGGCGTTGTGGTCGAGATAAATCACTGCAGGCACCGTAACTGAGGAAGGCAGATCTCGGCAAGCCGCAAGTGGAACAGGCGGCATCCGCGGGGCGAAGGCTCAAAGCATGTGGCCGCGTGCCCGATCGTTTATGGCAACAACTCGTTCGGCATCCTCTCGTTCGTCGGGAATTGGCAACAGCTATGCCGATGAAGTACTTCAAGGAGCCTGCATGCGCAAGGGCACCAGTCTATTTCTGGCTGGGCCAGTCAACCACCAGCCGGGGCTTCATCAGAGGCATTACGCCGTCGATTCAGATGCTCATTGCGGCCGTGTTTGGCCAGAACCCCGGCAGTCCGCGGCTTCGTCGGTCCAAACCCGACCTGGTTGTCGATCCCAAGCTTGCGCAGGTTCGCGTTGAATGTGGCCATCCCCGCGAGTTTCGGATGGTCAGGAGCCAGGAATCGCTCTTTGAAGTAAAGCAACTGCCCGGAGCCGCGATGGTCGAACACTTGCACCCACCGCGTCCTCAAATTCACTTTGATCCGGTGCTGCAACTCCGGCAGCGCTTTGCCCTCGAAATCGTCGTACACCAGGAACGTGACTTTCCCCGAAGCCTTGTGAATCTTCACCAGGTCGGCCTGGACCAGGTCGCCGAAGAGGGCGGTCGCGCAGCCAACATAAGCGCGGAGCACGCCCGGCAGCAGGTCCACCACTCTGCGATGCACATACAGCGCCTGCTCATCCTGCCAGCCCAACTTCAGGCCCTCACACGCCAGCTCGATTTCGCCTGGGTCGCCAGCCGCGTACAGCAATTCCAGGCCCTGTTTTAGCGCTCGCTGGTAATTTCCGAAAAACTCCCTCACGTCCAGCCGAAGCCGGGGTGAGAGATGGCCGAAAGGCACCTTCTTCCGCAGGTTGGCCAGGCCCAGATAGCCCAGGAGATCATTCCGCCTTGCTTCCGCCGCTCGTGTGATCGACTCACCGCCGCCCCTGCGCTCCAGCAAGGTCATGCCCCGCTTCGCCGACCCGACCGCCTGGACCAGTTCGGCGTGGCGCGGGAATTCTTCCGGTGCGGGCATCCGGCCCAACTCCAGCGCCAGTTTCCAAAAATCCTCCAGCAGGGCCTTGTGCCGCTCACAAAGCACCTCCCATTGCGGTCTCGGCGGCACGCCGATGCCGAACCGCGCCGCCACCTCGCCCCAGTTCAAATCCTTCGCGCCGCCGCCCTGCACATAAGCCCGCAATGCCCGCTTCAAAGACCCGAGCTTTTCCACTAACTCACCGGCTCGGCCAAACTCGGCCTCACCCGGCCAACGCCCCAGGCTCAGCGCCGTGCTGCCGAAAGCATCCAGCAGATCCTTGTGCTCGGCGTAAAGGGCCTCCCACTGGTCCGCTGGCGGCCCGCCAAGACCCAGGCGCGCACTGATTTGCGTCCAGTCAATCGCACGCCGGCTTCGTGCGGACAGAAAATCCTGCTACTCCGCCGGGTCGCGGAAGACATAGAAGACGCCCAACCCGACCGGTATGGCCGTCGTTTCCAGGGCGTCCTCGATAAACTGCCGTAGCTCCTGCTGGTCGTAAAATTTCTGGAACGTGTTCCATTGTGTCAAGACGCCGTCCCCGTACTGGGTCGCCCGACCGGTGTCCACCGTCTCGGTAATCAGCGCCGAGACGACCAGCAGGCGCTTTGCGTGCCGGTAGGAATCCACCAGCACCTCGATGCGCTCCGCCGGGTCTTCAATCACATTGACCACGTAACCCAGGTTCACGATATCAGCCTCGCGCTTCGGCACATCTGGCCGAAGTGCCGGGTCCCAGCCCCCGGCCTGGTAGCCGAGTCCCTGAAGCCCCTTTACATCGCTTCCTTGTCCACAGCCGTAATCGAAGAAGCTCATCCCGTTCCGCGGTACCCCGTATTCCAGCAGGCTCTTCACGGGTTTGGAGAGGTCGTAGCGAGTGAGCGCGGTTTTATGGCGGGCAACGACAACCGGTTGAGCTGTGACGCGGCAAGGTGCGGCGGCGCCGGGGGTGTCGATCGTCCCTCCGGGACTTGCTGGTTCTTTGGGGGCATTTTTCCCAACGTCGAGACGTTGGGCTATTGTCGATGCCCCTCCGGGGCAGGGAGCCGTTGGGTTGGCCGGGGACGTTGGTCCGGGACGGGAGCGGGTGCGGTCGGGCGAGGTGTGTCCTCTCCACCTTGACCATCTCCGGTCTCTTTGTTTCCTTCTGTTCCCACTTCTGCCTTCTCGCCTTTGCCGTCTGCCTTTCGTTCGGCCAGGTTCATATCCGCTCAGAACCGTCTCCCGTCATTCTCCCACACTCCGCCCGGTTATGAAAGTGCCCGCCGCGCCCGCCGCCTTGCGCGGAGGGGGCTGGCCTTGGTTCGCATCAGGTGGAGCTCGGCGCGGTCCAACAGTTCCCACTCCACGGATTCGCCTGCGCGGAGGCCAATAGCGGCGGCCAAGGGGATCGGAAAATAGACGTAGAACCTGGGCGCCTTGCCTTTCGAACGGATGGCTTGAACACAGCGGCACGGCCCGGAGTGGCAGGCGCTGGTCCAGGCCGCGGGGTTCGAGCCCCGGGTCTCCACGCCTGCCGAGGAGGTCTTCGGCATGGAGGAGCGGCAGCGCGCGGCGGAGCGGCGTTACGAGTATCGCTGCTCGGTCTGCGGATTCTCCGCGATTCTCCGCTCGAAGAACCGGTGGTTGCGGTGTGGCGCCTGCCAGCGCGCTGGCCGAGAGGGGTTGCTGACCATCAGGGGCGTCTCCCAAGATTGGCCGAGCGAGCGCGGCACGGCCCCACTGAGCCATCCTGGGGCGCTTGCCTCTGGGACAAGCCTCGTGTAAGTAACGGACATGAGCTACAAAGGCACAGTCAAGAACGGGGTGGTGGTGCTGCCGCCGGAGGCAAGGCTGCCGGAGGGCACGAGGGTGGAGGTGACCCTCTTGGGGACAGCGGAACAGGATCCGCCGTTTTTGCG
The DNA here is from genome assembly GCA_021784555.1 of bacterium. Lineage (GTDB taxonomy): Bacteria > Verrucomicrobiota > Verrucomicrobiia > Limisphaerales > UBA8199 > JAJYHY01. The sequence continues at coordinate 8,345 of JAJYHY010000071.1, read as the reverse complement.
GGCCATCCTGAAATTGGCTAAGCCCCGGCCGGATTGGCCTGAGGATTTCGCACTGAATCACGCCCATTACGTCAAAGGACATCCCAAGAGGTCATGAAGGTAGTCTTTGCCGACACCTTCTACTTCCTCGCCCCGCAGAGCCACCCATGAATTGATTAAGCGCGGCGAGATCCGTACCATGGGCCGCCCGAGAAAGAGTGACAATGTACCAGATCGTTCTCGACACGAACGTGCTTGTGGCGGCGGCGCGCAGCCGGCGGGGCGCATCCTATGCGCTCTTGCAAACCGCGGACTACATCGTGACGTGGAATACTCGCGACTTCGCGCGGGCCCTGGAGTATGATGTTAAGGTAATTAGGCCGGATGAATTTCTGGCCTTAGTACGAGCATGAACGCGATACATATTGAACTGCCAGAGCGGGTGCATGAGAAGGCCAAGGAACTGGCGCAAGTAAAAGCCATGCCGTTGGAGCGATTGATGGTAATAGCGCTGGTGGAGAAACTCTCGGCTATGTTCCCGGATGAGAAACTGGAAGAGCGCGCAAGGCACGCATCTGAAACCGGATTCGACGAATTCATGAGCGATGTTCCAGACATCGAGCCAGACGATTATGACCGGCTTCTCTCGAAGTGATCTCACTATCGCTGAACGCGCCGGCTGCCCATCGTTTCGATCTGACGGGGTTCAAGCCGCTGTTAGCCTGAAAGCGTTCCGTCGCCGCTTGTTGAGATTCCCGCTTAATCCATGCTGCGTCAGCAGCGCTGCAAATTCACTCTTCGTCGGCCCAACTCCCACCTGCTCGGTGACCCCAAGCCTGCGCAGCTTCGCGGTGAACGCCCCTATTTCTGCTAGCCGCGGATGGTCCGGCACCAGAAACCGCTCCTTAAAATAGAGCAATTGCCCCGACCCGCGATGGTCGAACACCTGTACCCACTGCGTCTTCAAATTCACTTTGATGCGGTGCTGCAACTCCGGCAGCGCCTTACCTTCGAAATCGTCATACACCAGAAGTGTCACCTTCCCCGACGCTTTGTGGATCTTTACCAAGTCTGCTTGAGCCAGGTCGCCGAACGGCGCCCCCGCGCAACCGGGATGGCTACAGGAGCGCGGATTAAACCTGCCCTTGCGGTTATATCAATTCTGGCATAGTATGCTTCGCCAATGAATGGCAGAGTGCTGATGGTGCTCCGCTGCGAGATCAGAACACCGCCCATGTCTGAGGCAGCGCGGCGGGAGGCTGGACTTCTCCTTCGGCGGCTGCAACGAGGCGAGCTGCTGGCGCTGCCGCACTCGCGCCCGATGCCAGACATCGGCCCGCGTTGTCACGAGCTGCGGGTGAACGACCAAAACAAGACGTGGCGCCTCATTTATCGCATTGATGTTGATGCCATCGTCGTTGCGGATCTCTTTGAGAAGAAGACGCGCAGGACACCGCGCCAAGTCATTGCCAATTGCTAGCGTCGTCTGCGGCTTTACGATGCCGCCGCCGGCCGAGAATCGATATGAAAACTGAGAAGAAACGCCGTCTCGAAGCAGCCGGATGGAGGGAGACGACCGTCCGCGAGCTGCTCAACCTGTCCACGGCGGACGTGGAGTATATTGAGATGAAACTGGTGCTCAGCCGGCGATTGCGAGACGCACGGAAGCGGCGGCGCTTGACACAAATTCGGGCTGCTGCACTGCTCAACACCAGCCAGAGCCGCCTTGCGCGAATGGAGGCCGGGGACCCCTCGGTTTCTCTCGACCTGCTGGTGCGAGGGCTACTGGCGCTGGGAGTGTCATCGAGGGATTTGCTCAAAGCTGCCTGATTTGCTCATTCAATCCAGGCGGTTGACCAGCCCGGACTCGCACATGGCCAGAGTGTATCCAGACGCGGAGGTCCGGGAAAGGGCTTGAAAAGAGGCGGGATTGCTGCACAATTGATACATGAGTGCGCCAACGACCGAAGAGTTCCGGGTAAGGCTTGACCCCAAGCTGCTGCGCGAAACCAAGCGCGTGGCCGAGGAAATCGGCACCACGCCCGGGGATCTGGTCCGGATGCTCTTTGCCCAAGTCGTCAAGCTGCGGGCCCTGCCGTTCCGGCCATCGAGTTTCCCGGCGCTGGACGAATACGGCGTCACACTGGCCCAGGCCGAAGCGGCGCTTGTTAGTGCTACCAATGAACTGGAGGCGGAATTTGCGTCCGGCAAGATGACGGAGTTCAAGGGCAAGCTTCGATGACCCGGATTTTTCTCAGCCCGAGGTGGCTCAAGTCTCTATCCAAACTAAACGCTGACCAGAAGGCCAAGGCAGAAGCGGTCCTGCGCGAGTTGATGGAGAGCTTTGGCAAGCCGCATTTGCACGCGGGCATTGGCATGCGCAAGCTGGCCCCGGACTACTATGAGTGCCGAATTGATCTGCGCTGGCGCATCCTTCTCTACCTGCGGGGAGATGACCTGCTGGCCTATGAGGTCATGAGTCACGACGAGATGCGCGCTTTCTTGCGCGGACGTTAAAACACCCGTCCGACAAGTCCCGCGCCGCGCTCCCGGTTATAGGCCTGGAAACTCCATCAAACCGCAGCCTTCGCGGCACTCCGCCGGCGCTGGTTCAGATTCCCGCTTAACCCACGCTGCGCCAGCGGTGTTGCAACTCCGGCAGCGGCTTTCCCTCGAAACGTCGCACACCACCCCGCTTCGCCGATCCCACCGCCTCGACCAACTCGTCGTGCCGCCCAAACTCCTCCGGCACCGGCATTCGCCCAAGCTCCACAGCCAATTTCCAGAACTCCTCCAGCAGAGCCCTGTGCTCCTCACAAAGCACCTCCCATCGCGGCCGCTCCGGGACACCGATACCGAATTGGGCCGCCACGTCGCCCCAGTTCAAATCCTTCGCGCCGCCGCCCTGCACATAAGCCCGCAATGCCCGCTTCAGAGACCCGAGCTTTTCCACTAACTCACCAATCCGAGCAAACTCGGCCTCACCCGGGCAACGCCCCAGGCTCAGTGCCGCGCTCCCGAACGCATCCAGCAACTCCTTGTGCTCGGCGTAGAGCGCCTCCCACCGGTCCGCCGGCGGCCCGCCAAGACCCAGCCGCGCATTGATTTGCGTCCAGTCAATCGCCCGCCGGCTTCGCGCGGACAGAAAATCCTGCTGTTCCGCCGGGTCGCGGAAGACATAGAAGACGCCCAACCCGGCCGGTACGGCCGTGGTTTCGAGAGCATCCTCGACAAACTGCCGGAGTTCCTGTTGGTCGTAAAACTTCTGAACCGTGTTCCACGCGCCCTCAAGCCGCGCTCCGCAGCCAATTCAACGGGCCGTTAGGGAGCAGTTATGCCTCTCCTGGTGACGGACAAAAAGTGCTTGGGAGCTGGCACTTCCAGTGTAACGTTGGAGGCATGAGCACGATCACAGCAATCCTCGCGCCGGAGGCGGACGGGACCGTGCGCCTGCCGTTGCCGCCCGAATTGCGACACCGGAAGGTGAAAGTTGAGGCGAAATTGGAGCCGGCAGAAATGGGAGGAACCGGTCCTCGATTTGGCTGTCTGGCGGGAAAAATCTGGCTGGCGCCGGACTTCGATGAGCCGCTGGAGGATTTCAAGGATTACATGGAATGAGGTTGTTACTCGATACTCACGCGTTTCTGTGGTTCTGCGATGGGAGTGCCGCTCTCAGCCAGACCGCCCGTGCCGCCATTGAGGATTCCGGCAACGAAAAATGGGTGAGCCATGCTTCCGCATGGGAGGTCGCCATAAAAGCCAGTTTGGGCAAGCTCAGGTTGCTGGTGCCCTACCAGGATCTATTTCCTGGCGCAGTCCAGGCCAATGGATTTGAAACTCTGCCTCCCGATTTCAAGCACTACCAGGAACTGCTTAACCTGCCGCGCCATCACGCGGACCCGTTCGACCGATTGCTTGTTGCTCAGGCACAGGTCGAGGGGCTGACTCTCGTTTCGTGCCATCCGGGTCTCCGGCCTTACGGGGTCGCTTTGCTCTGGTAAGACCGCGCAACCGGCGCCCGACCGCGGCCACCAGGATCGGCCTGAGCCGCAATGGTCGAACGCCTGTGCCCAGCGCGTCTTCAAGTTCATTTTGATCCGGTGCTGCAACTCTGGAAGCAGCACATCCGTGCGCTTCGCCGGGTCTTTAAGCACATTGACCACGTAACCCAGGTTCACGATATCTGCCTCGCGTTTCGGCGCATCCGGCCGAAGTACCGGGTCCCAGCCCTCGGCCTGGTAGCCGAGTCCCTGAAGCCCCTTTACATCGCTGCCCTGTCCGCAGCCGTAATCGAAGAAGCTCATCCCGTTCCGCAGTGCTCCGTATTCCAACAGGCTCTTCACCGGCTTGGAGAGGTCGTAGCGAGTGAGCGCGGTTTTGTGCCTCTCAACTACCATCGCCCCCGCCTCCCCGCGCTCGTGGTTCTCTTGGTTGCCGCCCGTCAACTCCGCTATTTCCACTTTCAGCTTTCTGCAGCACGTGTCCCTGGATAACGAGACCCTTGGATTCAAGCACAGGCTGCCAATTGAGCTTGAAGCCAATCGTGGCTGGTTCCTCATAAAGGCCGGCCGCCTCCTCAGCCCGCGTCAGTGCCTCAAATTTTGGGCGGAGCGGGTGCCCGACCGGCAAGAATGCCTCCTTCCGATGGAGGATTGGCGGATTGGCGTTGCCCGAATAATCCGTGTGCCGCGCCTTGCCCATGGCCAGGTCGATGCTGAGCGCAAGCCGCAAGGCCGGATGCGCATCGGATTCAAACTCTGGGTAAGCCAGAAACGACAGCTTCAACTCATCGGTCCTGAATTTGACAGGGTTGAACTCCGCCGAAACCTGGTAGCGCGCCCAGGCTCCCGCCCACCGCCGCCCAACCCCTGGCGATGAACGTACAATGCTGTTCGCAGCCGCTTCCCGTAAGGAATCCGGCTCACCTGCTCTCGATATTCGGCCAGGTTCATATCCGCTCGGAGCCGTCTCCCTCCATTTTCCCACAATCCGCCCGGTTATGAAAGCGCCCGCCGCCTGGCGCGGCTTGGTCGCCGGAGAGAGTACACGTGATTCTTGCCAAGAATCTGGTGGCTCGGTATGTTTTCGGCATGGTTAAGACGCTCAACATCTCGCTGACGCCGGAGCAGGTCGCCTGGATAAATTCCCAGAAGGCCGAGCGGGGTTTCGCTACCGCGAGCGACGTGGTGCGCGATATGATCCGGGAGAAGCAGGAGGAGAGGTGGCGCAACCTGGAGAAAGAGTTTGAGGAGATGAGCAAGCGGGACGGCGCACCCGGACCGGAACCGGTCGATGAGATCGTTGCCGCCTGCCGCCAGGCCAAGCGCAAGCTCCAAAAACAGCGTGAAACCGCGCGCCGTTCTTGACTCCAGCACAGTTGTCTCGGCCATCGGTTGGCAAGGCGAGGCGCGGAGGATCCTCAGCCTCCTGGCCAAGCGGGCTTTCACTTCCTGCACGCCGGCTGCGCTGAGCGAGGAGTGGGCGGAAGCCGTGGCCATGACCGCCGCACTCCCCAATTGGCGGAACCCGAATTGGGCCACTTGGCTCGTTTGGCTGAGGACCGTCTCAGTGCTCGCGGAGGCTGTGCCGCTCCGGCGGACCGTAAAACGCGATCCCAAGGACGACTCCGTGTTGGCTGCCGCCCTCGGTGCCGGGGCCGCTTATCTCGTCTCCTACGACCGCGATTTGCTCGATCTGGGGAAGCCGTTTGGTATCCAGTGCATCCATCCGCGGGCCTTCCTTATCGTGTTGGTTTCGAGTCTGGCGAGCGGGGGCTGAGATCGTTAGGCTGGCTGATTCGGTCATTCAGCCCATCCGACCCCAAGCAGTCTCCTCAAATCGTTCGTCGTCGGCCCGAACCCAACCTCCTCGGTGGCCATAGGTTGGTGCATGCCAGGCGTAACTGCTCCAATGCTTACGCCAAAGGCACACGCTCCTTTGAGATGCCAGGGAGGCCCTCCCCCGAAACCGTCACTCGTTATCTGCCGGGCTTTGTCCGGGTTTGCCGCGTCCTGGACGCTCGTCCGCAACGGACGCCTACGCCAGCCACGGACACGCTGGGGCGTCCGGTAGAACTGGCCGGCCTCATTGCAAGATTTCTAGGATGGCTTTTTCCAGGGGCATGGTTACACTTTTTTCATGGCAGAGAAAAGTCTCAACGCTCTCACGCGGGACCTAAGAGCCCTCTACACCAAAGGCACTGAGGCCATGCAACGGGATAACTTCGATTATGCGATAGAGCTTTTTAGCCAGGTGCTGGCCAAGGAACCCGGCTTGTACGAATGCCGCAAGGCGCTGCGGACCGCCCAGTTTCGCAAGGCGGGCGGCGGTGGCGGGTTTTTCAAGAAAATGTTAAGCAGCGCCGGTTCTTCGCCGCTCATCGCCAAGGGCCAGCTTGCGATGCACCGCGACCCCGCCGAGGCGATGCAAATCGCCGAACAGATCCTCAATAGCGACCCGCACAGTTCGCCGGGCCACCGCTTGCTCGTGCAGGCCGCCCTGAAATTGGAATTGCCGCAGACGGCGGTGATGTCGCTCGAAATCCTGGCCCGAAACTCGCCTAAGGACAAGGAAATCGCCATTCAGTTCGCCAACGCGCTGGCGGAGATCGGCCAAGCCCGCCGCGCCGAGGAGCTCCTGACGGGCCTCTACGAGGCGTCCCCCACGGACAACGATCTCGCCCAGGCTCTCAAGGATCTCTCGGCGCGAAAAACTCTCGACGAAGGCGGCTACGAATCCTTGGCCGAAGGAACCGGCTCCTACCGCGACATCCTCAAAGACAAGGAAGAGGCGGTTTCGCTGGAACAGGAGAACCGGCAAGTCAAGACCGAAGACCTTACCGAAAAGCTGATAGCGGAATACGAGGCCAGGCTTAAAACAGAGCCGAACAACATCAAGCTCTTGCGCTTCCTGGCCGAGATGTACACCCAGAAGGAGCAATTCGATGTTGCCCTGGGCTACTACGAACGGCTCAAAGCCACCGACATCGGCAGTGACGCCTCGCTCGATAAGGGCATCGCGGAGACCACCGTCCGGAAGTACGATTGCCAGATCGCTCGCTTGGACCCCACGGGGCCGGATTACGCCCAGCAGTCAGCACGGTTGCAGGCTGAACGAGACGCCTACCGCCTGGCGGAGTGCCAGAAGCGGGTCGAACGTTACCCCACCGACCTGCAGCTCCGATTCGAGTTGGGGCAGCTCTATTTCCACGCGGGCAAGATCAGCGAGGCCATCAAGGAATTCCAGAAGGCCCAGAACAATCCGCACAAACGCATCGGCGCCCTGAATTACCTGGCCCAATGTTTCGCCAAGCGCAAGATGACGCTGGACCTGGCGGTCCGCACCTACGAGAATGCCATCAAGGAAAAGGCGGTTTTCGACGACGAAAAGAAGGAGCTGATTTACAATCTTGGTTCCGCGCTGGAGGCCATGGGCAAGAAGGAGCAGGCGCTGGAACAATTCAAGCTCATTTACGAGGTCGATATCGAGTATAAGGACGTCGCCGCCAAGCTTGACGAGTACGCCTCGGGCTAGGTCATGCAACCGGGGCGCCGCGAAGGTGGATGGCGCCGCTCAGTCCTGCCACCCGCCGCCCAGAGACTTGTAGAGGGCGACCAGGCCGGTGGAGACCGACTCGTCGGATTGGGCGAGGGAATCCTGGGCGGCGAGGACGCTGCGTTGGGCTTCGAGCACGGTGAGGAAATCCACCAGGCCATTCTTGTATTGGTCTTGGGCGATGTCGAGAGCTTGGCGGCTTTGGCGGAGGGCTTCGGTCAAGGAGGTGCGCCGGGCCTGCTGGGTGGCATAGACGGCCAGGGCATCCTCAACCTCCTGGAGGGCGGCGAGGATGGTGTTGCGGTAGGCGAGCAGGGCAGCCTGTTGGTTGGTCTTTTGCAGGGCGATGTTGGAGCGGATGCGTCCGGCGCTGAAGATGGGCCAGGTGACGGTGGGGCTAAAGAGGAAGTAACGGCTATTCCATTCGAAGAAGTTGTCCAAATGAGAGGAATCGAGGCCCATGCTGCCGGTGATGGAGAATTTGGGAAACAGATCGGCTTTGGCGGCGCCGATACGGGCGGTTGCCGCGGCGATTTGGCGCTCGGCGGCCCGGATGTCAGGCCGGCGTTGGAGGAGCTGCGAAGGCAACCCGACAGGCACCTGCGGCGGGAGGGGCGGGAGCGGCTTTGTTTGGCTTAGCTCTTTGTTCAGGGCTTCGGGTTGTCTGGCCAGCAGGGTGGAGAGGGCATGGATGCGTTCTCGGACTTGGGCTTCGAGCGGCGGGATGGTCGAGGTGGTCGTGGCGACTTGGGCGGCGGCGCGCGTGGTGTCCAGGTCGCTGACCAGGCCCGCCTTGTACATGGACTGGGTTA
>JAJYHY010000070.1 GCA_021784555.1 bacterium | reverse complement strand
AGCCGTTTTACGCGAACACTCAAGACGAGTCCAGCACAATCTTCGCCCCGCCGACCCGGCCCCCCTCAGAACGACGCCCTCCTTCCCAGGAGCGCAAGCCTTAGCTTAACAGCTATTGGCATCTACGCCTGCCCCGCGTATAATCGTATGCGGGGGGCCTTCGTCGTCGACGGGGGTGGGCACGGGAGCTACGGCTACAACGAGTGGGGGCACCTCGGCGATGAGGGACTTGGCCTGTCGGGTCAGGAACTGGGTCGGAACAGCCCGGGCGCCGTCATCGTCCCAACGCGCGAGAGCCAGGTGGCTGACCCGAGCGACATGATCGCCCTCGGCGACGCCGTCCTGACAACCGACGTGGCGGCCTCCAGCGTTCTGCTGGGCCACTGGGCCTTAGACGCGCCGATGTTGCGCCAGTACTACTACAACGCCGTCATGGGAGGCGTTCCTGCCGGCGACCCGGCGGTGCGGGCAATGAAGGAACGCCACGGCGGTTTATGGAACGTCGCGTTCTGTGATGCCCACACCGAAGCGTTGCGCCCGACAAGCTTGTTTGGAGTGACCAATGCGGTGGTGGCGCGGCGGTGGAACAACGACCATCAGCCCCACCTCGATGACCTTCCGCCATGGCTTCGCTAAGTGTCAACGATTCGCGGGCCTCGAGACGCGCCAAAACCGGCGCGCCGAGGTCGAGGATCCCGCATAGGTTGCCCGCGGAAGCAGGAACCTGCGAGCCGGTGCTTGGTTGGGCCTCCTCCGTGGGCGAAAATGCGGTACGCCCGCTAAAGATGCGCGCGTTCACGCTCATCGAGTTGCTGGTGGTGATCGCCGTCATCGCAATCCTGGCGGCGCTGCTCCTGCCGGCCCTGGGCCGCGCTCGCTCCGAAGCGGGCGCAACCGTCTGCCGCAACAACCTGCGGCAAATCACACTGGGTATCAGCATGTATGTGGATGACAACCGCGCCTACCCGGGAATGGAGCCATTCACATGGAGGACCTTTGTCAATCAGCTCCGTCCCTACACCAGGGCGTCGTTTCCGAAAGATAACTACGACGAGCGGAATCAGAACGCAATCGTTTGGCTCGGGCCAAGGACCGGCATCTACGCCTGCCCAGCGTACAACCGCTTCAAGGGGGCCATCTACATCGCCGGGGGCGGAACCTGTAGCTACGGCTACAACGAGTCAGGTGTCCAAGGCGGCACGGGACTTGGCCTGTCCGGCCGGGACCTGACCCCGTCCGGCGGGACGTTCAGGCCAGTTCCAACGCGCGAGGGCCAGGTGGTTGCCCCGAGCGACATGATTGGCATGGGCGACGCCGTGCTGAGAGCGGATATACTTCCCGCGCCCAAGTTTCCCATCGGCGAACCCCTAGACACCGCGATGTCACGCCACGATTCCTACGTTGCCGTTATGGGAGGTGTTCCTGCCGGGGACGTTGCGGTGCGGGCAATGAAGGAACGCCACGGCGGTTTATGGAACGTCGCCTTCTGCGATGCCCACACCGAAGCGTTGCGTCCGACAAGCTTGTTTGGAGTGACCAATGCGGTGGTGGCGCGGCGGTGGAACAACGATCATCAGCCCCACCTCTGGCGATGGTCATGGTAGAAGGCCTGGGCGGCCAACATCAATTGATAGGTATATGAGCAAGACGCAAAACGAGGTTGGCGAGGTTGCGACGGCCAATCCAACGGGCTCGCGAAGCAACGAGTGGTTTTTCAACGTCAGCGTGGTAATGCTGGTTGTGACGGCGCTGGCGAAGCTGTACAGTGCCGCCGGGTCGGCCAGGATCCTCCAGGTTCGGGATCCGTTGCTCCATCTCGGTTACCGCCCGGTGATGATCCTGGCGGCGCTTCTGGAGATCACGGCGGCGGTCTTTCTTTTCAGGAGCCGGAGCGAGTCGCGGCGGTCGTTGGTGCTGTTCTGGCTGAGCGCCAATTTCATCTGGTACCACGTTGGCGTTCACCTGCTTGGAGTCCATTTCTGTCCGTGTCTCGGGCAACTGTCGGACAGTCTGCCGCTGCCGAAGGGTCTGGCCGACGTCATCCTCCCGGTGCTGCTGCTGTATTGGTTCCTGGGCAGCTTTGAGTCACTGTGGCGAATTTCGTGCTGACGCAAGCGCCGGGCAATTTGCGGGACAACTTGGTCAGGGCGGTGGCCTCGCGCTGGGCGCCACCTGCGGCGCGGATTGGCGAGCTTCCTTCTGTGCCCCTGCAAATCCGACAATTCGACCCTCCAAACAATCCATCGAATAGTCCGCCCGTTGTAGCACGTTTGAGCCGAGACCTAATTCGTCACGGATACCCACCGGCGGGAGAGGGTTGGGCCAATGCCGGTTTGGCCTTGCGGTTCAGCGGTCGCCTTGAGAATCAAGCCGGGCATCGGCTTATCCGGAATGGGAAGGGTCATGGGGAAATCACCTTGCGCCCAAAGCATCCATAGCAAAAGAACGTTCTGCCCTGGCCAGCACCCCGCCCTTCCTGGTTTCCAGCGTCAGGAGAAGCCGACCGGCCATGGGTTTATCATAGTCGTTCACCATCTTTACCAGGAACTGTCGCGAGGCGCCTGCCTGAAGCATTGGGTGGAAGAAGTTGACATAGACGCCCAGCGGTCTGAAGGCCTCGCCCACGTAATCAGCGAAGGCGGGGTCGAGCTTGAGGCGCCTCACCTCGCTGAATTGGTCCGAGGTATTCGACCATAGTAGTGCGGATGGCTGTACCAGCCCTTTCCGCCGGTCCAAACGGGAAACTCGTTTTGGATGAGCAGGCCCGCTTCGTCGCAGACATCAAACCAGTGGTCGGGCACCGGCCCGATGCAGAACCGGAAGGAGTTCCAGTGCATCCGCTTTGGAATCACAGCCAGGAGCTTGTGGACCCAGGCCGCAGTCCATGGCAAATCCCCGCACAGCGGGTCCTCAAAAAAGCGGTGGAGGGTGATGTTCGAGCCGCGTAGATAATAGACCTTGCCATTCAAATGGGCGGTGCGGTTGGAGGCCTCGGCGTCCCGTCGGGGTCAGTCCTCACTTTTTCCGCGGGAATGGAAAGCGAAGTGGCGGAAAAAGATGCGGAACTGACCCCGACGGTAGTTCGCATAATGAGATCAGCGTTTATAGTCGTCGGCGTGGCGCGTAATATCCTCCTGTTGCCAATTGCCGAAAGCCACTTCAAGAACCCGCACCGGTTTATCACCGCGGCAACTGAGCCGGTGTTTCTCGTTCGCCGGAATCCAAATTTCGTCACCGGCTCGCCGCAACCGCTCTTGCTCTCCTACCTGCACCACGGCGCCGTCGTCAATCACTACCCACAGCTCCGCCCGGCCCGTGTGGGACTGCAAGCTGAGCCGCTGGCCGGGCAGCACCGTCATCAAGCTCACGGTGCAGTCGCGGTTGTTGGCGAACTGTCTGAATGACCCCCAGGGCCGCTCGACCAGGGCGACTTCGGGCTTTTCAGGCGGGATGGGTTTAGTTGCGTACGTTTTCATGTTGTCCGTGATTCGCTGGATTCCGCCCTTATACTCCTTTCGCTCAATCATCGCCGGTTTGCCGCCGCGTTCGACGACCACACACCGGAAATTCCTCTCGGCAATCGCGCCATAATCATGTCCGGCCCTGGCTGAATAGACGCCGAGGTAGGTCAGCGGCGTCGCGCCGACGTTGATCGTGCGGTGCGCGGTGCTGCCGGGCACATAAACCGCGGTGTTGGGGCGCAACTCGAGCATCCGGCTTTCGCCTGTGGCCTCGTCCTCGAGCAACATCACGCCCTCGCCGGACAAGCCGAAATAAAACTCCGCCGCCAGACGCCAGGCGTGAAGGTGGCCTTTGGTCATGAAATACTCCCGGCCAATGCGCCCCGGCATCAACCGGCCAATGCCGTAGTGCAGATCACCCTCGCCGGTTGCCGGCGCCACGCTCGCCACCGAGTACACCAGCGGATCGCCTTCACGCAGTGCCGCCTCGTAGGCCGCGGCATCGGCAAAACAGCCGCGCAGGTCTGACAGATGCCGTTTGACAGGCGCAACGCCGTCAATCCGCCCGGTCGCCGGATCGTATCGGCTCAGAAACTGGTCGATGGGCAGAGGCATAATACGAAGAATTGCATCAAGCGGGGTTGAGTCTCTTTGAATTACCGCCTAATGTCAACGTTTCCGGAGCTATGACGTTTCTGCCGATAGTCGATAGAGAACTGCGGGTGACCGCGCGCCGGCACGCCACCTATTCTCTGCGGTTGCTGGCCGCGCTGGGCGCCGTCGTGACCAGTGTCTTCATTTACGGCGTCCAGCTCCCCGCTCCCCCCCGGTATTTGGGCCACCAAATCTTCTGGGGCCTCGCTGTGCTGGCATTCATATATGGCGTTATCTCCGGGCGGCGCGCGACCGCGGATTGCCTCAGCTCCGAGAAGCGCGAAGGAACGCTTGGGTTGCTCTTCCTGACCGACCTCAAGGGTTACGACGTGGTGTTAGGAAAACTGGCGGCGAACTCCTTGAACGGATTCTACGCGCTATTGGCCATCTTCCCCGTTTTGGCATTGCCGCTCTTAATGGGCGGCATCGCCAGCGGAGAATTCTGGCGGGTGGTGCTCGTGCTGGTGCTCACGTTCCTCTTCTCGCAGGCGGTCGCCATTTTCGCCTCCGTCCTGAGCCGGGACGCCCGGCAGGCGATGGGGACGAATTTTTTGCTGTTCCTGCTCCTGGCCGCCGCCGGTCCACTCTGCGCGGCGGGCATGGCCGCCTTCCTCAGCACGAACCCGCGCGTCATTTCCGGCTTCTTTCTCTCCTGCCCCGCCTATACGCTCTACTTGGCTGAAGCAACCCATTATGCCCTCTCTAGTACGCGGTTCTGGTGGTCCGCGGCAATCATCCTTGGGTTGACGTGCTTGCTCGTGGCGCTCACCAGCCTTCTGGCGCCGCACTCCTGGCGGGATAAACCGCTCAACTCGGGAAGGAGCGACTGGCGCGGGCTCTGGCACCAATGGCTCTACGGCAACGACGCCAAGCGCCGCGCTTTCCGGAAACGACTCCTTGATGTGAACGCCTTTTACTGGCTGGCCGCCCGGGTGCGACTCAAACCGTTCGGGGTCTGGCTGCTGATAGCCTTCATCGCTGGTTGGTGGGTTTTCATGCGTATGAAGTTTGCATTCAATTGGGATGACTGGTCGCTCATGTTCACCACCGCCCTGATGCTCAACACGGTTTTGAAGGCCTGGCCAGGCATCGAGGCCGGCCAAACGTTGGCTGAAGAACAGAAGATGGGCACGCTGGAGTTGCTGCTCTCGACTCCCCTGCGCGTGCGGGACATTCTGGTGGGCCAACTGCTGGCCTTGCGCAGGCAGTTCTTCCTGCCGGTGGCGGTGGTGATGGGCGTCGAGTTCATCGTGGGGTTGAGCGCCGGACGCCCATCGGTCGATTCGAAGATCCTGATGTGCGCGAGCTTTAATGTCATCATGCTTTTTGTGGATCTCGTCGCTCTGATCGGCGTCGGCATGGCCTCCGGCCTCACCGCTCGGAGCCCCACCCACGCCAGCGTGAGCACCATCTCCCGCGTCCTGGTTCTGCCCTGGGTTGCCTATTTCGCCATTACGATTGCCGTGCTCTCCGCCTCGGGAGCGCCCAATGAGATTAGCTGGCGCTTCTATCTCTATTTATGGTTTGGGCTGGGTCTGCTGGCGGACGTAGCCTTTGGATTGCCGGCCTGGGTGCGAATCCAAACGCGTTTTCGCCGCCTTGCGCTCAAACGGTTCACCGGCGCGGCGTGATGGGGGCTGATCTAGGATGCCCGTCTCGCCCTCCCGTTCCGGGCGGCCATCGCTCCTAAATTTCCTAAAATATTATCTACGCCCTGGGCGGTATTGAGGGTGGCTTCCGCTTAGCGCGGATACAGCCGGCGTGCTTGGCCTCGACGCCCCGGAGCAGCGTCTCACGGCTGATACGCGGATGGTCATCCAGGAACGCCTCCCGCCTCGCGCCAGGCGTCGTAAAGGAGCAGCAGCGCCTCCAGTTCCCGGTTCATGCCTGGCAGATGCGGTCAATGAAGTCGCGTTCCTCCGGAAAGATGTCTATGAGGACCCTTTTCGCCTCCTCGGCACCCATCGGATTGTTCAGGCACCGCCACGATTCCTCAAGCTGGCCAAGCCGGCCCTCCAGGCGCCTGGCGAGCTTGTTGGGCGGAAGATCGGGGTCCTTCATCGCCGCGCTGAGTGTCCTGCCGACCCGAAGCATGACCTTCAAGTCCTGCCGATATCGGGCAAGCGTGCCCTCGTCCGGCTCATTCAGGATGATTGCCCGCCGCTCCCAATCGTGAAACACCTGGCAGACCTCGAGCCAGGAGCTGATCAGCTTCTCCATCCCCTCAGCCACTTCCGGCCTTGCCGGCATCGCTTCCGTTGCTGTCGCGTTGACCATGACCCGATCTGACATTCTTTGACACTATTGACAATCCCGGAACGCGGGCCGGCCGTTACTGCGGGACGATGGCCGGCGGCCGGGTTCCGAGCGATGTAATCCCGCCGGACGGCGAAATTGAACATGCCGCGCGCCTCGCCCGGGAAGCCGCGGGCCGTCTTGGGCGTCCGATCCTGCTCCTGGAGCCACTCCTCGATCTTGGCCATCATGACCTGGTCAACGCCGCGCCTGGCCCAGTCGGCCGCAAAGCCCTTGAGACTCACGCGCAATTACGAACTGCTCCTGAAACGACAGGTTAGGCTACAGTGATGCGCTCTCCAGGTTCACGTTTTCCTCGGAAAAACTGGTCGGAGCGATGGGAGTTGAACCTGCGACGTCTTGGTCCCAAACCAAGTGCTCTGGTGAGGCTGAGCTAAGCTTCGAGGCCGAGCTTGACTCCTCGGATGCCGCTCTGTAGCCTCGGCTCGCATGGACAAATCGCTGGCCATTCCCAGTCCTAACAGACAACGGCTATGAAACTGCCACAGCATTCCGAGTTTCTCCTTCTCCTTGCCTTATGCGGAAGCCCAATGCCATGCCAGGCCCAAGCGCCGGCTCTCGACAACCTGGCCGCGTTGACGCCTGGCCGCACCCGCGCGGAAAACGCGCTCTGGGTCGAAAACCCCCTCACGGCCCAATTCAAGACCTCCAAAACAGTGGTGGTGGCGGCTCTCAAGGGTCCCGGCGTCATCACCATGATGCACTTTGCCTACCCGGAGAGCGCGGTATCGAAGGCGAACAAACGCCTCAACCGCGATCTGCTGCTGCGGATTTACTGGGATGGCGAGGCGTCGCCGAGCGTGGAATGTCCGCTGGTCGATTTCTTTTGCGATCCGGACGGCGTGCTGCACCGGGTGGATACGGCCCTGCTCAACGTGCGCCGCGGTTTCAATGAATATTTCCCGATGCCGTTTCGGCGCTCGGCCAAGGTTGAGTTGGTTTATCAGGGCCCGCTCGAACCGGGCAAGGAGTTGTGGAGCCGGATGCCCTGCTACAGCTACGTGATGTATCGCCGCGTGCGCGGAATCGGGCGGAACACCGGCTATTTCCACGCGAGTTGGCGCCAGGAGGCCCTCCTGCTGGGCAAGCGGGAGTATGTGGCGCTGAACGCCGCCGGGCGCGGCAAGTTCGTCGGCTGGAACGTCACGGTCCGGCTCCCGGGCCGCCACCAGTACCCCGTGGATGAGAACGAAAAGTTTTACATAGATGGGGAGACAAATGCTGCCGTGGAGTTTCAAGGGCTGGAGGATTCCTTCGGGTTCAGTTGGGGATTCCCCAAAACCCAGAACGAGTTCCCTTTCACCGGCTATTTCCCTTTTTTGAAAGGGGCCTTTGCCTACCGCTTCTTCGTTCAGGACGCCATCTCGTTCCACAAATCGCTGCGCGTGGCCATCGGGTTCGGCGCCAACGAAGGCGCGCACTGGTATCGGGACTTCTCGCGGCCCGGCATGACCCTGCAATTTTCCAGCACCGTCTATTGGTATCAGACCGAGCCGCACCGGCCGTTCCCGCCGATGCCGTCCGCGGCTGACCGGGCGCCAGCGCCCGACGTGCTCTTTTGGCCGGACAAAGAGCATTTGCCGGACACAAAGGAACTCGCGCGGCGGGGAGTGGAGTTGCTCATGCTCTGCGGACGGCCCGACAAGGAGGTGTTCTTCGCCCGGCCTGGATACTCGGCCTCCGTCCTTCAAGGCTCCTCGTACACCGGCTGGCCGCCGCCCGTCTATTACACCCGCTTCGACAATCAAGACCTGCGAATCGAATTGCGCGTGCCCCCAGGCGCGAAGGGCAAGGTCAGGCTCTTCATTGCCGATCCAGACGACTTTCAGGGCGGGCGGCATGAGAAGCTGATTGTGGCGGGTGACCTCCTTGGAACCTTTGAGCATTTTGAGCAAGGCCGCTGGATTGAGCAGTCGCTCAGCCCGGAACAAACCGCCACCGGCGAGGTCCTCATCCAGGCCGTCAACAAGAACAAGGCCTCCAACGCCGTCATTTCGAAGGTGGAGTGGGTTGCCGCAGGCCCCTGAGTGGCCGAGTTGCTCATCGGCTTGTCTGCCTGGCGGCGTGAAACGTAAAATGTGAAACGTGAGGTGCCCTTGGCAGGACGGAGCTTGGGAAATAGGACTCACGATTCACGATTTCCTTGCTATTGCACCCGTGCGAATGCAGGCGCGCTTCCGCCGCCGGGCGATCAAACGGTTCATCGGCGCGGCTTGGCGGGGCGCCAGACCCAATCCCCTTGGTCTTGAACCACGCTTCGGTCCTCCTTACCGGCCGCGAAACTCCCGCCGTCATCCTTCTCGTTCCAGCCGACGGAATAGAGGAGGTATTGACCGCCGGAGTCGAGGCGGTAAATGAGCGGTTTGCCGTTAATGACGTCGTGAGGGAGGCGGTCGATGAAGCGAGGAACGAGCGAGTCAAGCGAGTTGGGATAAGCCCCTTGGGCACGGCGGCAGCGTTCGAGGGCGCAGGCCAAGGAGGCCAGGCCGGCGCCGGTCTGCGCAAAGGCAGTCCGCTGCGTGACCTTGGCGGTCGCCGGCAGGAGCAAACCGGAGAAGAACCGGTGGCGCAGAAACAAAGTGACGGGAGAGCAGCCCGTAAGTTGGGCAATCCGAGACTCAGCACGGCGGGTGGCGCCGGGCGAGATCTCGTGGTCCTTCAGGTCGATGGTGGGGAGCAGATCGTCTTGCACCATTCGCTCCTGATTGACTTGCTCGAGGTAGAACCAACCGTGCGGAGCCATGCGGATGAGCAGCCCAACTATCGCCAGATTGCCCTGCCACTGGTCCCCGAAGCCCGCGAGGACTGCCGCCGAGCCGCGCCGTTGCGACTGCCAGACGTAATCTATAACACGACGACCGAAGAACACGGCTTCAGCCTCCAGCGCGCGCTTGGTATCCGCGCAGAAATCAATTTGTTCCAATTCCAGCTCCAGTTGGCGCAACTGCGCGTCGGACCACTGCGGGATGCCCTCGGCGATGGGCTGAAGGGCCAGGTGCAACAGGGCAAAGCGGACGAGCTGGGAGATGATGATCGGCTCTTGGCGGGTGGCGTTCATCAGGCGGAGCATCAGTTGGACATCGCCGAATGCCGCGTCGCTCTTGTCCAGGGCCAGTTCGGCGCAGGCACGGACCTGGAGCAACTGGCAGAGACTCTTGAGCAGGCTGAGATGGGGCAGGAGGATCTCCTCGGGGTTAGGGTCGTCATACTGGAGATTGAAACGGGCGTAGGGACGCTTGGACGAGGAACGGAGCTCATCAAAGACCGGCTGGAGATCGGCGAGGCTGGCCAGGATGCCCCTGGCCGCCTCCGAGAGTGTGACTTTCGGAGTGATGGATTTTTCGCGCTCCGAATAAGGGCTATTTGTCGATTCCAGCACCGCTCCATAACACGCGACCAGGTCGATTCCAGACAAGAGCCACGAATTCGCCGGGTGGCCGGGTCCGGAATCTCGTCGCGTCGTGGCCCTGGAATACCCTCCCGAGAAGGTTTGAACGCGTTCAACGGCCTTCCGTTCGGGCCACATCTGAGACCCTGCAGCCTGATTGAACACCGAGGCCAGCAGCGGAGTCATGGCGAAGTTCTCAGCGTCGGAGACCGGCGGTGGTATCAGGTCGGAAGCCGCCGTGGGGAGGCCCTGGGTCTTGAGCTCGGCCTGGTAGTTTTGCCAGGTTCTCTGGCCCCGCCAGTCCTCTTCCAGGTAATAGAGCGCGACCAGGGCCAACAGACCCAGGATGACGAAAAAGTAGCGCCAGGCGTGGAGTACCGCCCTCAGGCCTTCTCGCTGTGGCGGCTTGTTCGTGCTCTTATCTTGTTTCGCGTCCATTCGCCGTTTAGGTGGAATCGGCTGTCATTCGACCGCGGAGCCGTGGCCAACAGGCCGGCCGTCCCATCAGACCCCGCTCTTCGTATTGACAGGGCTGAAGCCAACTCGTTTCGCCGTCTCAAACCGCTAATCCACGCTAATGAACGCTGATCACCCCTGAGACTAACGGGCATATTTCATGGGCGTTTCGGAACAATTTGCAATTCTTAATTCTCAATTCTCAATTGGTCTCCACGCCTCCGAAGCAGTCATGACGCAACCCGACCCATTGTCAGCATGCCTCCAGGGCTAAGGGCTTTAGCGCCGCCAGCCCGTGTAGTAATTCAGTTCCAGCGCGAGACCCTTGAGATACCTGAGGGCTTCGACGTAGCGGCGGTCCACGTCTTCCAACCCGGCGATGCGATGCCCCTTGATAATCATAGGCGAGCATTGTTCGTGGGAGAGATAGCCGTCGAAGCCGATCTCCTTGCAGGTCTCCAGGAAGACTCGCCACTGGCACGGGTCCTCGTCCGAGCCGGGTATGACTTCATCCCACCCGAATGGGAGGCCGCCGACAGTGCGTTTGGTCGCGATCGAGATGCTGTGGGAATAGACCATCAGCCCCTTCATGCTGCGGACGGTCTTCCTCACGAACTCCGGCTCTTGAGACTCGAACAATGGCAGATCGAGACCTACTTTCAGGTTGGGCATGTTGACTTCCTCGATCATCTCCAGGGTTTCCCGGTTGTTGTTGGTGATCTCCGGATGGGTCTGAAGGGCAAGGGTGATGCCGTGGTCCTGGGCGATGAGGGCCACCTCATGCAAGGCCTCCCGGACCTGGTGCCAGGCCTCCAGCCAGTCCTTGCTCTGCGAGACCCGCAGCGAGCGCGACTCAAACGCCGGGTTGCCGTAGCCCTGGCCCGCAAGGGGATTTTGGAAATAGCCGAAGAAGGCCGCCATCACGCGAACGATCTTCATGTCCAGGTCTTGGGCAAGTTTAATCGCCTCCCGCGCGTAGAGGATTTCCTTTTCCTGCGGATAGAGCAGGACGTGGTCGCCTTTGAGGAAGCTCGTGCAACAGACCACGGCCCCCAATTCCAGGTCGAGTTCTAGGGCCAACTCCTTGAGGGCTTTGCGGCGGTCCGCGCTCAAGTCCATGGGGAAAGCCAGGGGCCGGTGTGCATAAATGCAGGCGGCATCATAGCCGAATCGGGCGGCGCGCCGGAAGGCATCCTCTAGTGAAAGATGCGCGCCGTCGGTGAAATAACCGCCATATCCAACGGTATCGAGGCTGAATTTCATAGTGTCTTCTCTCTGCTTTGTTTGCGCGTTGCTTGGTTTCTTGTTCAGGCTGGCCCCTTGTCCCGTGCGATACGCCGGCATGTGAACGCGTCCCGAGTTGGCCAACCGGAGCGCAGACGCCATTATCCAATATTCATTGACAATGCCTAACGCATAATGAGAAATGCTCAATGAGATGGAAAAAGCGGTCTGAAGCCCCCTCGCTAGTCTTCATCCGTGGTATCCTCGTCCTCATCCTCTTCATCCCCCGCAGCCTCTTCGGCCGTCGTCTCGTAATCACTGGAGCGGTGGTCGGCAACGGCGCCGACCATGCCAAAGAGGGCCATCAGGCAGCCCGCGAGCCAGCAGAAGATCCGATACCAAACGTTCAAGTGATCCATCACCGTTGCCAGCGCGGGCTGCCCCTTTGCGAGAAGCGAAACCAGGTTGCCCTGGTAGAGGTAGTCAGCGCCGATGGGTGTAAGAATGAGCAGGGTGCCCATGAGGATCAAAGTGACTGCGACTGGAGATTTCATTTCGGTGTTTTGGGCAAGTTTATCCAGGCAACCTCCGGCGTCAATCACGGCGAGACCTCCGCACAGAGGTCGCCTCCACCGTGCCAGAATCGTTGGTGGCAAAACCATCTGAAACGCCCGAGGAGAGAGTTATGCGCCGCGCGAGACGGTGAGAAATTTCTTTCTTAGCGGTCCGGGGAGGTTGAAATTACGGGGACAATCAAATGGGAAAGGCAACGACGGATGACGATTCCTGAAGTACTAACAGAGCAGTCCCCGGGTCTGACGGGTCAACGAGCACACCTTGCAAGGTGTGCTCACGCCGGTGTGCTGCCGCGAGGTCGTCAATCCTATGATCTCCTCAATAAGCACTGCTGCGGAAAGAAATGAGCGCCATTCGCACCTTCAACGTGGAGGCCGGAATGCCCACCGTCGATGAGGCCCGGCGGTTGATCATCGCCGAAATCAAACGGGCGAAGAGCGACGGGGTGCGCGTGCTTAAGGTGATTCATGGCTACGGCTCGTCCGGCAAAGGCGGGGCGCTATGCGTCGGATTGAGGAAATCATTCCGGCTGCGTAGGAAGGAGGGCGTCATCAAGGCCGTTATCGCCGGGGAGGATTTCACGATCTTCAACACGGCGGCGCTCGACCTGCTGGAGGCCGTGCCGGAACTGCGCGGCGACCCGGATCTGGGCGCGACCAACGAGGGCGTCACCCTCCTATGGCTGAAATGACGAGCCGCACGCCAGGCGCTGTCGGGCACAGCCTGCCTGACGGAGCGAGCAACAGACGACTCTCTCATGCTGCAACTGGAGAATGGCGTTGCCTGGCGGGGTGACCAGAGCCGGGGGCCCGGTGTAGCCGGCACCCTCTCCCATGGCTTCCTCCACCGTGGCGTGCAGGTCAAAAAGCTCGGTGAACCCGGCGATTTCGAAGACCCGGCGCACCGCCGGCTGCAAACGGCAGAGGCTCAGGTGAAGACCGGAAGAATGTGTACGTTTGCGGAACGTGAGCATGGGGCGCAGGCCCGCGCTGCTTATGTCGCTTTATTCATTGTGCGGAATAGGGATCGTGCTGCCGCCAATGAACTCCCGCACGACCGCATCGCCCGGGATGGTGCCCTGGCCGAGCGCCTCCTCTCTGGCGAGGCCCTCCACGGAGTCCAATAAGCGCTTGATCCGGTCGTAACGGATGCGCGCATCCAGGAAGCCGGTATAAGGCTCGAATTCGGCAAGGCGCGGGAGGTAACCGCCCGGCCCGACGAAGAACGGCTTGAGGACCGGCAGGTCGAACGGGAATCCGCCGTTGATGGCGTGGTCGGCCAGGCCGCTGAGCGGGATGATGCTGAAGAGTTCGCCGGAGCGGACGTAATGCCAGTGCAGGATGGTCAGCAACGGACTATGATTGCGGTGATGGACATCGCGCAGCATGCGGCGCAGCAGTCGCACGTCGGTGAATTTGGTGAGCCGCTTGCCGCTTCCATCTCCCTCATACATGGCCGTCTGAGTCTCAATGTAGAGCCGAAATTGCATGGCGGCGGGGACGCCTTCGGTAATCGGCGGATACAGCCCGTGCAGGCAATCAAGCAGGAGCACTTGGCCCGGCTCCAGCTTGACCCCGCGCGCAGCCATGCGGCGGCCCTCCTTGAAACTATAGACCGGCTTTTGGATGGTCTCTCCGTTGAGCAGGGCCAGGAGGTGCTGGTTAAGGAGCTGGATGTCCATGGCCTCGGGCGTCTCGTAATTGCGGTCATTGATCCAGTCGGTCGGGTGCTCGACCAGCGACCAGAAGTAATCGTCGAGGTTAAGCATCAGGAAACGCAAGCCGTGCTTCCGGAGCCGCTCGGTGAGCTTGACGGTGGTGGTGGTCTTGCCGGAGGAACTCGGGCCGCTGATCCAGATCATCCGCAACGGGTCGCCGGCCTGGAGGCGAGCCAGGACTTTTGCCGCCGCTTCGTCCAACGACTGTTCGTACTCGGCGAGGGATTCCTCGACCAGCGATTTGATTTTGCCCGCGCGCACCAGTTCATTCAGGCCCGCCACCGTCTCACAGCCCCTCCGGCGGCTGGCCGCCAGTGCGGCTTCCCAGCGCGCAGGAGAGAAGCCGTTGCCGACGAAGGCACCGCTCGGGATGGCGCCCTCGCGCAGCCAATGCCTTCCCCAGCGGTAGCAGGCGTAGGCGTCGGCGGTGTTCTGAAACCCATAGCTGCGAAGGGTGTGGAGCACCATGTCCTGGATGATCTCAATGGTCGGAGGAAAGTTCGCGATGAGGTGGTGCGGATCGGAATTGAGGCAAACAACCACCGAATCAGCCAGGAATTCCGCTATCCTTTCATCCGTCCCGCAGCAGTGGAAAATCCCCTCGTTGACGCCGGGCGCCAGGTCCTGCTCGAATCCACCGATGGATGCCGAGGCGCGCAACAGCGCGGTGCGAATCCGCCCCGGATCGAATCTCACCAGCGCTCGATTGCGTTTTTGAACCTTGACGATGCGATTTTGAACTGCCATGGCCTGCGAAGTATATGGCACCAGTGCGGCGCCCGCCAGCCTTGGCCGCCGCGCGGCACATTCGATGGCCGAAAAACAAAGCCCTCGCGGCCCACCTCTGGACACTCCATAGGCCCGGGATCATTCCTTTTTGACTATCATCGCAAAAGTCCGTTGGATTCCGCCCTCAGTTCATCCTCTGAAACACGCGACAAGACGTTTCAGCCGCGCTGGGAGGGCCTCGCGTAAGCACGGGGACGGGATGATAGAGTATAAAGAAAATTGCAGAAGTGCGGGCTGGCAACGGAGCAAGACTTGGCGGAGGCGTTCGGACGCCACGTCGCCAGGGTGCGGCGGTACGTGAGGGATTTCGCCGAGGAGGGAATAGAGGGCCTGATGCCGGAGCGGCGCGGTCCCAAAGGTCGGTGGAAGCTCACCGCGGGGTTGCGCGGCAAAATTTTGCCGATCGTTTTGGGGGAGGGCATCTGGAATCTGGAAGCTTCGGCAAGGCCGGCCACGTGCTGCTGGAGTGTCCCGCTCTTTTGACTTTTACAGTGCTGGCCGGAGGACTGGCAGTCCTCCTGTCCAGGCTGCAAGCCAACCGCTATTGACGGTTGTAGCGCAAGTTTCCTCCATAAATCGGCGGATAGCGTCCCCGGCCACTGAGGCATTTCGCATTGCCATTGAATAATGGTAAATGCCGAATGCCCAATGCGAAATGCCGGGCCCCTTTCAGATTGAATTCCTTTGCCCCCATTCCTTTGCCAGGCTTATTTGCGGACGCGGTACGCGAGACATGGCTCAGGAGGATCGGACAAAGGAATGGGGACAAGGAAACGGCTGTAGAGGCGTTGGCCCTGGCGAGGCTCGGCCCCGTACGCTCGCTTTTGGCATAAGCTCACGTGAATTTGGCCTGCTTACAGCGTATTCTCATGTTCAAGGACTCCAGCGGCCTCAGAGCCGGTGCGGTTGGGCCCGGCGCTACGTTGCGAGCGATGGGAGCGCCTTATGACAAAATATGGTCAGTAATCGGCAACGGATGTGTAGAGCGAGGAGCTGACTTGCTGATTTACTGCGGGCTCAAGTTGGGATGTTGGGGCGCTGTCGCGCGCAGGGGGCCGATGACTGTGAACGAGAAATGGAAATGTGGACGGTGCTCGACAAGTCAATCCAGCGGCGGTCCGGGCAGCCAAGCCCGCGGGAGAGGCTTGTACCCACCACTCCACCACTCCACCACTCCATCACTCAGGGGATTTGCGATTTGCGATTGGTATGGGAATCGGCGGCACTGCGCCTCGGCGGCCACGGAGGCACCGCGGTGGGCTGGGACCTCCATCACCCACCATCCATCATCCATCATCCGCGGCCCGACGGGGGCGGGGTTTCACCCTGATCGAGTTGCTGGTAGTCATCGCCATTCTGGCCATCCTGGCGGCCCTTCTTCTGCCCGCCCTTTCGGCCGCCAAAGCCCGCGCGCTGAGAACCGCCTGCCTGTCCAACGTGAGGCAGTTTGCGCTCGCCCTCCAACTTTACGCCGGCGACAATGCCGACCATCTCCTGCCCAACATGGACGGCCAATCCGTCCCGCTGGGCCAGACCTGGGTTCAGGGCTGGCTGGGCCTGCCGGGGCCGGACTGCACCAACACGCTCTACCTCCAGCGGAGCCTGCTCGGCCCTTATTTGCGGACGCCGAAAGTCTGGCAATGCCCGTCGGCCCGGCCCGTGACGGTGAGGGGCGTCACCCAACCGCGCGTCCGAACCATCTCGCTGAACTGCTTCATGGGTTCTCCCATCAAGAGTCCCGCCGCCACCGCCTACTTGAAGATGTCGGACATCACCCGCCCCTCGCCGGCCCAGGCCCTGACCTTTCTCGAAGAGCGGGCCGAGACCATCAACGACGCCAGTTTCGCCATTCAGTGGGACTTTGATGAGAAGAATCCGGGCGGCTGGGTGCTCCGCGACAAGCCGGAAATCCTCCACCGGAAGATGGGCAACCTCTGCTTTGCCGACGGCCACGCCGAGTCCCATCGCTGGCTGGACGCCCGCACGCTCCATCCCCAGCGCGACGACGCCCCCGCGCCCCGCAGCAAGGATGTCCTCTGGCTCGAAGAGCACGCCACCTGGAGGCTCCGATGACTTCAACAGGAGCTAACGGAGCCAACGGAGCCGGCACGCCCTGGCGCGCCGCGGAATGGCGACCTTTCTTCGCGTGGTTCGCGTCTCTGTGGTTAAATCCGCCTTCTGGAGGCGCCGGAAGCCTTGCGTGGGACAGGCGCGGTAAAGAAACCGCAGAGACGCGAAGCACGCAGAGAAAGGACCAAGGAGGAACTGGGGGCGAGATTGGGGTGAGTGAGCGGCATCCGACGAGCGACGGACCCAATCGCAAATCGCAAATCGCAAATCTAAAATCAAAAGTGCCAGTCCGGCTCATCGGTTGGCTGGCGCTGTGGAAGGTCGCCTATCTTGGCTTGGTTTGCGCCGCCATCGCGCTCTGGCCGCGCTATGACGAACAACGGGCGCGAGCCGTCAATGCCGGCTGGTTCGAGCGGTTCGGTCTCCACCCGCCACCCGCCCAATCCAACGCCTTCGCCCGCCACTTTATCACCTGGGACGCCGAGCATTATCTCTGCCTAAGCGAGGAGGGTTACGTCCCCGGCGCGCCCTCCTGCGCCTTCTATCCGCTCTGGCCGCTGCTCATCCGCTGGGCCGCGCCGCTCTTTGCCGGCAACGATGTCCTCGCCGGGATGGTCCTGTCCAACCTGCTCTCTCTGGCCGGCTTTGCCTTGTTCGGCTGGATGGTGGGCCGCCGGTTCGGGGAGCGGACGGCCTGGCTGGCGGTGGCCTTTTTGGCGCTGTTTCCCGGCTCGCTCTTCTTCCAGTTCATCTACAGCGAAAGCCTCTTCTTCCTGCTGCTGATGCTCCTCTGCCTCGGCCTGGAGGCCGGCCGGTTCTGGCTCGCCTTCGCAGCCGCCTTCCTGCTCCCGCTAACTCGTGCCGTTGGCATCCTTTCCCTCGGACCCATCCTGCTTTGGCTGCTCATCCGCCATCCGCCGCCCGTGCTCGTCCGCTGGACAACCCGGCACCGCCGGCTCGGCTGGCTCAGGGACTTCCTCGGCTGGCGAGATGACACCCCCCGAGGGAATTCTACCGGCCCTTTCGAACCTGGCGCCAGCTTGTGGAGTGCGGCGGCAAGTGAAACGCGACGCCGCTTTGGCATCCGGCTTGCGGGCCGGAGCCGTGATGCCCAGCCTGTTGCGACGGCGCAGGGGGCGGACTTTGCAAAGTGCGCCGCCGGAGGCTGTTGCGGGGCCGAAAGCGGTGTCGCCGCTTCGCTCTGCCACCGCACTCCAAAACCTGGCGGAGTCCCGAAGGTCCGCTACTTGCTCGTCGCTGCCCCGCTCTGGGGCTGGGGGCTCTATCTCCTCGTTATGTGCTACTGGACAGGAAACCCGTTCGAGGGCTTTCAAGCCCAGAAATACTGGGGCGTCCAATCCATCAGCAATCTCTGGAACTTGCCCAAGTTCATCCTGGGCTTCTACACCCCTACCGCCTGGCACGCCTTCACCGGCTCGCTCCTGGATCGCTGCGCCTTTCTCTTCGTCCTGATGTGGCTCCCCTTGATTTGGCGCCTGGACAAGGTCTGGTTCCTTTGGGCGCTCGCCCTCGGCGTCTTCCCGGCCGTCTCCGGAACTTTCTGTTCCTTCACCCGCTTCGCCTCGGCGGTCTTTCCGGTCTTCGCCGCCATGGCGGCTTGGCTCGGCACACCAGACCGAAGGTTCATGCGCTGGCTCGCGCTAGCCGCGTTCGCAGCGTTACACCTCGTACTGGCGTGGCGGTTCTTGACCTACCGTTGGGCGGGATAGAAAGCCTCCAAATGTCAAACGACGTGAACCACGTTCATGCTCCCGCCGTAACGGACCGGCCCTCGGCCCCGGCGCAGGCGGAGAGCAATTGCACCAAGCCACCATCCGGCTCCGCCCTTTGCGTTCCCTGCGCTCTTTCGCGGCTAATTCGCGGCCCGTTCCGGCCGCTCCTGCCGCTGGCAAACAATCTCGCGGCAAATCCAACCCTGCGCCGCTACCTCAAATTCGGCCTGGTCGGCGGCAGCGGCGTCATTGTCGATATGGCCATCCTCTTCTTGCTGGCCGACCCGCGTACTTTTCACCTGAACCTCTCTCTCAGCAAGACCATTGCTGCGGAGGTCGCCATCATCAACAACTTCGCCTGGAACGACCTCTGGACCTTCCGCGATCGCTCCGCTGCTCGACCCGGCGTGCGGGCACTACTCCAGCGTCTCCTGAAATTCAACGTCGTCTGCCTCGCTGGAGTCGTCCTCAACGTCCTGCTCCTGAACGTCGCCGTCCGCCTCGTCCACATCGACCTGTACGTCGCTAACCTCATCGTCATCCTCATCGTCAGTGTCTGGAACTTCGCCCTGAACCTGAGATTCGCCTGGCGCCGGCCCAACCCGGGGACGAAGGCCGCCGCACCGTGCGGAAGCGATGAGGCGTGTGCCAGCGCCGCCCGCCATGCGGGCGACGAGATTCAGGCCAACCCTCGAAACCTAAATCCAACCCAGCAAGAAAACGCATGAGAAACCTGCTGAAGCACATTGACAACCTCCCCCAGCTTGCCCGCGAAGCCAACTGGTCGGCGGCGGCTCTCGCCAGGAAGTGTGGCGTCTCGCTCAGATGCCTCGAGCGGGCCTTCCGCAAGGAACTTGGCACCACCGTTCGCGCATGGCTGATTGAGCAACGCCAGCACCAGGCAGCCCGCCTCCTGCATGACGACCTCTCGGTGAAGGAGGTCGCCCAGCATCTCCGTTACGCGTACGCCCACGACTTCTCGCGCGCTTTCAAGCAGCACTCGGGACACACGCCGCGAGCGGAGGCGACAAACCCGGACGCTGGTCCCACCCTGTCGTGATCTGCTATGAAATTGTCGCATTCTGCTGCGAAAGGGTCCTCGACTTTTCGTGGTCGCGCCACGACAATCCGCCTAATGAACGGACGTAGGTTACGTGTTTCGTTGGTGATCGGCGTGAGCCTGGCGATCATGCTGACCGTGCTTTGGCGCCACAGACGGGCTGCACACGTAACGGAGGCCTTGCACACTTTGAACAGCCGGCTTGCTATGACTGGGGTCATTCGCGGCATCACACGCTCCCAATTCGAGGAAGCGACCAACGACCTCGTGCGCGAGCACCGGGCGTGGTCTCGATTCACGGGCATCTCCGGAGACATCAAGATGCGCCTGGTCACGAGCAACGGCAAACGGTATCAGTTGGGCGGACGGGTGGCGATACATCGGGCCGCCCTCCCGCTAACCCGCGTCGCCCACGCGCCAGCTCCGTACGAAATGTCCCTGTCGGATGTCCTCGGCAATTGGTCAGTCCGAGTCGGTGCTGGGGGAGTTGCAACGATCCACTGCGGGGAGCAGCACACACTCGAGGCGATCAGGGCGATCGATCCCGCGAGCGTCCTGCAATTGCTAACCCTGCCAGGAACCTTGCTGCGGGATCTCCCGAGTGCGGTCGATCCGCGGTTCGGTTGTCGGCTCGGGGAGATGGGCTTACAGCCTTGGCTGACCACGACCAACTGGTGCGGGAGACCGCACCGATGGCCTGGGACACCTCCCGCTCAGGTCGCTGCTGGAATTCTCACATTTTGTACCGTAAACGGTCCCAGCGTTTCCTATGTATTCAGGCACCAACGCCTCTGGGAGTGGCGGTACTTCGGGATGTGGAGCGCCGGGGTCCGAGACTTCGCTGCGTGCTACTTCGAAAAGCCTGCGGAGTTGGGGGACATGCACTACCCAACAGTTTTTCGCGTAGACCCATTGCCACCAAGGTGGCCGTGGCCAGGCGGGATCTTGACAGTTACAAATCTTGTACAGACCTCTCCGCCCGAGGGGGGCGGAAGCCTCTTCGTGCTGCTGTCACACGTCTCTCCATCGGGAGGGGCGCGACTCCGCCCAGGATCGGAGCACACGCTTGGCGGCCGGGCCCCCGGCGGGCGGACGGTTTACGGTCGAGACTTTGTGACGGACGAAAGGAGGTGATACGAATGGAAGAACCGAACCTATGGGGCAGCTCGCTTGAGTTTCCGCACCACAAGGGCATGCTACAGCCGCTGGACACGTGTCCCACGACCCCCGGCGCAACGTGCGGCCTGAAGGCGTGCTCCAGCAGCGACATGCAGTGTAAGACGATAAGCTCGTGCTATCAGAACCGCCCCGACGGCAACAACTGCACGCAAAGCGGGCCGGCGTGAGCCCGCCAAGCACTCACCACCCGCAGCCTGCGGCTACGCGGGGCCTCGGCTCACGCGTAGCCAGCGCTGGGATACAGCGTTGCGGGTGCGGGCGCGATGCCTGAGCACGGTTCGTTGCCGGGATGCCTCCGCTGGTACGCGGCGCGGTGTCGGAGCCTGCGGGAGGTCCGCCTGCCCTTCCGCGACAGGAGGCGGACAGCGCGAGGGGTACCGCTGCACTCGATAGCGGGGGTCCCAGTCAGCGCGTCGTCGCTCCACGCCTTAGGTCTTGCAGCCCCGATGGGCACCGCTTGGGTGAGCGACGTTGCGCGGCTGGTCTTTGGAATTGGAGATTGGGTAGGCGCAACCTGGAGATATTGGAATGGACAACAAACAACATGTGGAGCCGTGGTCAGGGCTGCGGGACGAGGACAAGTTCATAATGAACCCGCTGTGCCGCCTGCACAGGTCCAAGTACTATGCGTCGGTGATTGGCGACGGAGGCGAGCAGCTGACCAAGGTTCATCGAGCTGTGGCCGTCGTGCTCGGGCTCTGCGACGGGACGCGCACGCTCGGCGATGTATCGCGCATAGCCAGACCACTAGTAAGAATGGCCGACGAGCGCAAGGCACTCGAGGTCGCCGGCGAACGTGTCAGGGAAGCGGTTCACGTCATGCGACAGCTGGGCCGACGGGGCGACGCCCGACAGGGGAGGCTCCAGCCCGCAACAAGGGGACCTGTTCTGCTGACGGGCAGAGAGTACGAGACGATCTTCGGCTCCACAGGATTCGAGCCGGTGAAGTACGATGTACGGGAGTTCCTGGACGGCGACCCGCTTGAGGGGAACGCGGAGGCCGTCGCCACCTGGAACCTGCGCGAGGACGCCCCGGTCACTGTCTCCTGGGGCTGCACTTCCGCCTGCTCGACTCACTGCAGGTACTGCTTTCTTGGTGCCAGAGCGGTGAAGCCACTGCCGAAGGCCCGCGTGTTGGAGCTCATTGACGAGGCGGCTCGCATCGGCGTCGTGGCTTTCCCACTCGCTGGCAATGGCGATGCATTCATGTACCCCCATCTTGAGGAGATCCTCGCGTCACTTGGGAAGCACAGGTTTCTACCCATGGAGCTCTCAACCAAGAGCGAGCTAACGCCGAGGAGGGCCGCTGCGCTCGCGTCCGCCGGGACCGTCGTCCAAGCTGTCCAGTTTAGCATAGACTCAACGGTTGGCGAGGTTGCGGGGTACCTGGTAAGACGGAATGGTTACCTCGAACGCACCTTCACGTCCATTGATGCGGCGCGGCGGGCGGGTCTCCGCGTCCACGCAAAGGCGGTAATTACTCCGTACAATATACTAACCATTCCTCGGTTGTACCGGGACCTCAAGCGAAGGGGCGTCGAAGAAATACGGCTCGCCTCGTATGTTCGGAGCGCATTCCATCATTCAGAGGACCTCTTCAACCATTTGGAGAGCTACCTCTGGCTCGAAAAGGAGTTGGAGACGCTGAGGTCGGAGTTCCCCGACGACGACATTCACCTGCAGAACGGCCCACCGCGACTCGCGGACAGCTCCGGGACTGCGAAGCTGGCGGATTGGCCGCACCGAAGTCGCTGTATTGCGGGTCGGACCCACATGGTGGTATGCAGCGACGGAAAGGTGATTCCGTGCGGACAGATGCCCGAGAGGGAGGAGTACTTTTGCGGGGACGTCAGCGGCCAGTCCATTCAGGAAGTCTGGGATTCTGAGCGCATGCGGCGCCTTACCTATGCCCCCCCAAGGGAGCGATTCCGGGGTCAGCCCTGCTTCACATGCGCCGGGTGGGACGCCTGCATGGCGGTGGGCAACTGCATCCGCGACCTCGCGCTCCACTATGGCGGCATATACAAAACCCCGCCGAACTGTCCAAAGTTTTGTGGTACCTACGTCAGAACCACCTGAACATTGTGGCTCGCGGATACGGCTCGGCCGCCAAGATCGCCGGGGCTCGCGCGCCGGCGAGGGCGCCAGCCCTGCGGTGCCCGGGATGAGGAGGGCTGGCTGCGGCTGCTGCGTTTATGAACCTCCGGGACCCCGAAAAAGCGACGTCGCGCATTAGGGCGGTCGCTAAAGCGGCGTGCCGCTACGTTCACGCACTCCCCTACGCCCTGGGGCTAATATGGCGATTTCAAAAGAGGCTTCTCATAGTGCTCGCCGCTTCAACCGTTGTCAACGGGATTTCACCGGTGGCATCGGTGTGGTTAATGCGCTACTTCTTGGACGCAGTGATCGCCGCCTACGACCATCCCGGCCAGTTGCGGTTTCTGGTGAGAGCGCTGGAGTTCTGCGCCCTCCAGGTCGCGGTGGGAGCCGGCTTCGCCGCAGCGGACAAGCTCATCTCTTTGGTAAGAACAACGCTAGCCTCCAGGCTCTCGCTCGACATGCATGGCGACGTTATCGACGGCATGGCCCGCTTGCCGATGAAGGATTATGACAACCCGCAAACGTATGACACGATCATGAGGGCCAAGGCGGAAGCCGAGGGGAACAAGCCCTTAACCATCGTTACCGGGGCATGCGACATTCTCTCCGGGACGATCACCTGGCTGTCGCTTAGCTCCATCCTGTTTCACTTCTCTCCGGTGGTAGTGGCGGCAACGGCTCTCATCTGCGTGCCGCATCTGCTGGCCGGTGCGTACATCTCGAAGGCTCACTTCGATCTGGAGTGCGCGCGAACAGAACGGGCACGGTTCGCGGCATACCTTCTATCGTGTCTTGCCAACCGCCGTGTGCTGCCCGAGATCATAACCCTTGATCTCTGGTCCCTGCTGCGCGACAAGTGGACCCGTGTGGCGGGGGAACTCGTTGCCAAGGACCTCGATTTGTCAAAGACGAAGGCGGCGGTCGAGGTCGGAGTCGTTCTGGTGACGCTGGTCGGGCGCGGATGCGTGAGCCTCTACATCGTCGCGAAGTGCGTGGCCCGGTCCACAGGCTGCACCGTCGGGCAGCTCACAATGTACCTGCAAGCCTTCTGGGGGGCGTCGAACACGTTGGTCCAGGTGATGCACCACATCTCGCGGATCTACGAGGGCGCGTGCTTTCTGGATATGTACAGGGAGTTCGAGAGATCGCGGAGTTCCCCGAGGCTCTCTCGGCTGCCACTCCGCCCGCCTCCGAACGAGATCGAGCGCATAGAGCTCCGGGGCGTCAGCTTCAGCTATCCCGGTGCATCAAGGCCGGTTGTGGTCGACGTGAACCTGGTCCTCGAGAGGGGGCAGAGGACCATGCTCGTCGGGCGGAACGGTGCCGGGAAGAGCACCCTGGCACGCTTGGTAGTTGGCCTGTACGTCCCAACCCACGGTCAGGTGCTGGTCAACGGCTGTGACATTCTTGAGTACGACGCCGGGTTGTTACGCAAGAAGGTGTCGATGCTCTTTCAGGACTACTCGCGCTTTGCCTTCACCGCGCGGGACAACATCTCCCTCGGAGACGTGGATCACATGGTCGATAAAGAGAGGACGACCGCCGCAGCAGACGCCGCCGGGGTGGCCGGCGTGATCGGGCGCCTCCCATGCGGATATGACACGGTACTGGCGACGGAGTACCAGGGTGGGCACGACCTCTCGCTTGGGGAGTGGCAACGCATCGGCCTGGCGAGGCTGTTCGTTAGGAAGCCCTGCGTTATGGTTTACGACGAGCCCTCATCAAGCCTCGACGTCGAAACCGAGTGCGAGCTGCTCCGCCGCGTCAGGGATTTCTCAAAGGATACCATATGTCTGCTCATCTCGCACCGGATGCTCCGAGCCGACGCTGCGGACCGAGTCGTATTGATGGGCGAGGGCAGGATCCTGGAGCAGGGGGACCACGGACAGCTTCTGTCGCTGGGTGGGCAGTACGCGCGCCTTTGGGCCATGTACCGTGGTCCAGGCGGGAACGGCAAGACAGAGCCATCGCGGGAGGTGGCCGGCCTACGCCATGAGGACGGTCGGGCGCGATGAGCAGATTGAGGCAAATCCACACGCGTCGAGCGCCCCTCGGGAAGGGCGGGGCGAGCGTCCCGCGCGCGACCGAACTGATTTGTAGGCCCCGGCGCCCTCCGTGGCTGGGTGGTTCTCGGCGTCCTAGGTTTGCGTCCAGGTGGGCGTGGCGCGACGCAGCAGCCGGCATGGTCTTCTGCGCACTGGTCGCGGCCGCCTGCCCCGCTCAGGTTCGGCACGCTTTGAGAATCGGCGGCGACGAGCCATTTGAGCTGACGAAGGGGCTGTTGTGGGCGAAGGGCTGTTCGCTCTATACGAAGGTCTGGAATGACCAGCCGCCGCTATTCACGGTCTTTCTTGGGGTGCTGTTCAGGATTTTCGGCTGCAAGATTGCGGTGGCGCGCGGGCTGGCGGTTTTCTTCGGAGCAGTGCTGGTAACGGGGCTGTTCCATTTCGTGCGGAGAGTGAGCGGCGTGCTCGCGGCGGCTGTGGCAGCGTTTTGCTTGGTGGCGGCGCCGGAGGTTTTCAGGCTCACCATTTCGGCGATGCTGGAGGCGCCGGCGATTGGCGTCGGGCTGTGGGCGCTGTGGCCGGTTTGGCGGTGGGAGCAGAGCGGCGGGAAGCGATGGCTGGTCGTCTCGGGGCTGATTATGGCGGTGGCGCTGCAAATCAAGCTGACGGCGGCGATAATGGGACCGGCGCTGGCGGTTGAGATTGCGCTGGCTTCGGCTGGATGGGCGATAGCCGGGTGTGGACGGTGGGCCGGGGGCCCGGGATTTGAGATTTCAGATGTCAGATCTCAGAGGACGGATAGCCAATCGTTGGCGGGCGATAGTCCACGCTCAACAGGCGGCAGTCGGCGGTTCTTGGCTGCCGCGTGGGGAATCACGCGGGATGTGCTGATTTGGGCGGGGAGCATTGCGGCGGGGTTCATCATCCTGGGCCTCCTCTTTGGGAGCGGGTATCGGGAGGCGTGGCAGTCTCATTTCGCGGCCAAACCGCCTGCGGTCGTGGCTCAGATTGACCGGATGGCGTTCTCGCCGGAGCTTCTGGTGCAACACACCGAGGCGCTGTGGGGCCTGGGCGCGGCGCTGATCGTGCTGGTCTGGAAGCGGTCGGTGAGGCCGGTGGTCTTTCCGCTGCTATTGCTGGGAACGGTGCTCCTGGTTCATCTCATCCATCGTCCCTACTGGCCTTATTATTACCTGCATTTTGCCGTGCCGATTGCCTGGTTGACGGGATATGGGACGGCGGAACTGTGCAAGGCGGCATGGAGGGGGATGGGGCAGGGCGAACGCCGAGCCACAAAGGACGCGGGACTGGGCGACAAGGGCGAAGAGAAGGGGGCAAAGGAACCGGCAGCCGGTCCGAAGCGCCCGGAACAGAGGGTGGAAGACGGAACGATAAGGGCGAGCGGAAAACATCGGACCTCGCGTTTCAGCTCTCCAGTTTCAGCCCTCTGGGGGAGCTGGGTTTCAGGTCTCAGGTTTCAGGTTTCAGCCCTCCGGCGGGGCAGGTGGTGGAGGCAGATCGCGGCCTGGACGGTGGTTTTGTCGGCGGCGGTGGTGCTCTCGGTCGTGGAGAGTTACGGCGGGCTGCGGCTCTATGACGAGATTACGAACATTCGCGCCCTGCCGCGGGTCGAGGGAAACCCAATTATCGCGGCGATGAGGAAGTATGCGAGCCGGACGCACTGGGTCTATACGAAGGCGACGATGTATCCGTTCGATGCGGGGCTGCCGGTGATTCCAGAGCTGGCGGTGCTGCCGCTGAAGCGTTATTGGTCGGGCCAGATTACCGAAAAGCACATCTTGGCGATTGTCAAGGAGTATCGTCCGGAGCAGATTCTGCTGGCGAGCTACGGCGCGATGGACCCCGGAATGGCGAGGTTCATCAAGGGCGGTTACGCGCCGGCTTGCCAGGACTCGGGTTATACACTCTATGTGGCGAAAGGGTTGGTGGGCGGCCGTTAGGCCCCGCGTCAGGATAAGGTTCTTTACGGTTGCACGGACGCGCCTTTCAAGCCACACATTTTGCCCAGGACCGCCCGGGCCTGAATCCGCCGACCGAGATAGAGGACGCTGCGCTGAACGGCAATGTCACCCAAAGTGTAACGATCGCGTAACGGTTACATTCTCTGTAACTACCTCCCTCTCAACACCTTCCAAAACCTGAAATCCGGCCCCGCGTAACGCCTCCCCCTCATTAGAGGCCCGCTCTCTAAAATCTCGGGCCACCAAACAAAAGATCATGAATATGAACTCCGAACCTGGCATCGACACCGGCGCCCTTTGGCCGCCACGAGGGCAAGTAAGGTGGCGCTTCCGGCAGGGCACGCCGCCCTCCAATCGCAGGTCGCAGATCAAAAATCCGGCGGTCACCCATAGTAACCCATGGACAGCTATGGACACCTATAGACACCAGGAATGACACCCACTGTATGAAACCACCTCGCCACTCCACCGCCACCTCCGCCATCCGCAAATCGCGAATCCCAGAACTTTCTAGTAGTTTTTAGCAGTTATTAGCAGTCACTAGCACTTGTTCTCATGAATCGCCGTCCCCAGACTCCCC
>JAJYHY010000453.1 GCA_021784555.1 bacterium | reverse complement strand
CCCATTCCGAACACGGAAGTTAAGACTGCCAGCGCCGATGGTACTTGGGGGGCAACCCCCTGGGAGAGTAGGACGCCGCCGGATATAAATGCGACACCCAAGTGGTGACACCACCCAGAGGTGAGAAAAAGAAGGGGGACAGCCGGCCGGCTGTCCCCCTTCTTTATTGGGACGCTATCCGGTGGTGTGGGTAGTTCCCTCCCCCAGGGGGGTTGCTCGTCATGGGAGAGCCGGCAGGGTGGCCGGGTTAGAGATCTCTTTCCAAGTAGCCGATGAGCTGAAGGTGGCCACTGGGAACGGGAACTCGGGCGGTGCCAATTGCGCTAGACGCTGATCGTAGGTGAGGGCGTTGTTGAACGACGCTTTCACGCACGTGTAGGAGTTGGATGGAAAGCCATTTAGACCGGCGGATCCGGCTGCGATATTGCCGTATAGGACCAGCTTTGAGAACCCGCCGTTTGTACATGTGGAAGTTTCGATCGGTATTAGGGAGCCATTCAGAGCAAAGAGCGCTCCCATAATTACTCCAGCGGTTGTTGCCACGTTGCCGGTGACGTTCGTGCAGAGTGAATTCGAGGAGTAGGGCTGCTTGCCGGCATTGGTCACACCGTTCCAGGCTGTCACGGCGACGCCCAAGTCCTGACCCGCAACAAGTCCGGTTACATCGTTGCCAAGATTGGGGCTCGAGCAGTCGGCGTACATCAGATTGCCATCCACGATTACGTCACCTTGAGCACCTAGAGTGATTTGTCCGCCAGACGTGCCGTTGATGAGGAGGGTTCCCGCACAGGAGTTGGAGGGGCTGCCTGCGGGCGGCGCATCGCTGTAAGTGGGGTAGTTGTAGAGATAGGCCGGAACAGTGCCCAGAGTGCAGCCTAACGGTAGGCTGGGAGCTTGGCCGACGTAGACAGCTCCGTTGAAAGTTCCTGGACTGGTATTGACCAGGACTCCCGGGGACGATGTCACTGCGGAGCCGCCACAATTGTCGTAGTTCGAGTAGTTCTGAACGTTGGTTAGGGTGCTATAGGGGCTATACACATAGAACGCAGGATTACCCGGGCTGGTAGGCGGCGCCATTGTGATTTGGGTCGGTCCGACGTAATAACATCCGGCGGCAGATGGCGTGGTTGCGGGTGTTTCCGTTCCAAGAGCGTCGGAAGCAAGATTGACAGCAGGCGGCCAGGACACTTGTGGTACCAAGCTGATGGGACTTGAAGTCGGGCCGATTGAACTGGTTCCCGGCCCACAGGCTCCGGATCCACTGTTCTGGAACTTGTACCAACCTGAATTGGTGCAAAATGGCACGGTATTGGGGACTTGGTTCGGCGCGGTTCCCGTGTAGTAAGTAGTGGCTTTGCCGCCCGTCTCGAGCCGGACGCCGCTCGGCGCGCCGTTGAAGCTTCCGCCCTGATTCAGGAAATAGTCTCCGCCGGTATAGAAGGTTCCAGGAGTCGACTGCCCCGGGGGCAGGTTGTTGAGGGTCCAATAGCACGGGCCCGTTGTGGGATCGCACCCAGTAAGTGCCGCCATCGTGCCGGACAAGAGCGAGCTGTCATAATAGAGCTCGTAAGACGTGTAGCTGGCCGGCGTTATCGTCTCCTGTACGGTTCTCGTGTAGGTCTGTTTTCCGCGCAGCGAGATTCCGCTTGAGACGATGTTATAGCTGTTGTTGCGGTTGTTGAATGTCGCGGTGTAGTAGTAGTACTCGGTCTGGGAGCCGGTCACTTGTTCCCAGCTGCTGGTCGAGAGCGTAGGCGGCGAGGTTGGGTCTGTGTTTATCTCGTTGATGAAGACTGCGATGCCTGATTCGGCCGCCGCGAGCGCGTTCTGGTAGTCCTGGTTGCCGCGCGTCAACGGCAGTAGGTTCGTGGAAGCTGCATAAGTAACCAGCGGTATCAAGACCAGGAGAAGGACTGCGATCACGGCTATGGTGACGGCCACGTCACCCTTCTCAGGATCCCGCATGGCTGATTTCGAGTGTCGTGGGATAACGCGGATGCCCTTGCTACTCAAAGTGTGTTTCGTCGTCCTTGCCATCGGGCCCTCGCTGACTGGGTTAGGAAGAGATTGCGACATTTCGCAGTTCGATCGAATTCTGAATAGTCACCGCAGGTTCGTTGGGATTGGGTTGGAAGGCGGCATTGACATTGACGAATTGCGGGACTATGCCGTTGGCCTGCGCGGTGACGGTAAAGATATTCGCGGTCGTGAGATTGAATACCCTGTAACGCAGGGTGAGTGCCCCCGTCGTGCCGACGTTGTATGCGGTGAGGGTGCAGGAGGGGCTGCAGGAAGGAGCCGTGGTCGGCGGCGCGTTGGGGCAGGTCGTCGGAGTCGTCGCCGAGGCACTTTGCACGATGATGCAGACTACCGCCGCTGAGCCGTCCGGATTGGCGGTGTTCAGCTCGATCTCGCTGGTTTGAACGCTGCCTCCATTGACGGTGATGGCCGGAACGATCACCACGTTGCCGGTAGTGGGGATCTGCGCGTTTCGTATATCCCTGGTGAGCTGGTTGAAGACGACCATGCCATCCGATGTGCCCTGAGCCCTCGCGAGGACCGAATTCTGTGCCATGCCGAAGTTGTTGATCACCCCGAACACGACCAGGCTTATGACGAGGAAGAGCGCTGCCGCGATCATGAGCTCGATCAGCGTCAGTCCGCTTTCGTCGCCTCCTTGTGCGGAGGTGGTCCTGAACCTTCGGAGGATCGTTGGCAAGCGGAAGCCTTTCATGAGACCGTGATGGCGGGCGTCACCAGTACTGAGCCTCCCACCGATTGGGGTGTCGTGGCGTCGATCGTCGGAGGCGTCGGAGGCGTCGGAGGCGTCGGAGGCTGGTCACCCACGTACGCGGCGGCGATCTCGAAGTATCCCATGGGCACGTTCACCGACACCTCGCTGGCCGCATTTGTGGTGGCGGCAATCACCGCCGGAGCAGCATTGCACGCCGTGGTGGAACCTGACGTCGAATATTGCCATACATAGATATCGACGTTGGTGCCTTGGGCTACCGGTCCTGGAGTCGCTCCTGAGGTCTGCAGAGTAGCGGTCAGCGTAGAGTACTGGAGTCCGGAGATACTGGTGGTCACTCCGGGATTTGTCGACGCTTGAGTCTGATAGGTCGCGGCCGGCACATATGCGGAACACGAGCCGAGCCAGGTCTCGTATCCAGTTGTACTTGGGAAAACAGGACCATAAGTAGGCGGGTCTCCTCCGTTCGCGGTAAGTGCAAGTGGGGTGGGCGAGGGAGCAATCGGATTCGCTATGAGACCGAATTCGCCCGCAATCGCGGACTGGGTTGTATCGGATATCGAGAAGTAAGCCGCCTTGTCGTAGGTCAGCTGGAGACCGGCCGTTGCCCCGGTGTTTACGGTCACAGGCTGCTGAACGGTTGTGATGTTCCATTCGCCGACATAGCCGGCGTTCTTTGAGCCGTCCAGCTCCACCAGGTACGGGCCGGGTGTCAGGGAGGGGAAGAAGGCACAGCCTGTGGCATCGGTAGTCCCATAGGTGGGCGTACCCAAAGTCTGGTTTGGAGCTGTCCCCACGTAAGGATACAGACTGACGACGATGCCTTCCTGGGGCGCGGATGTGCCGGCCGCCCCCTGTACCGAAACGAGAACGCTGCCGTCAGAGGTGCTGAAGGTGCTGGACGGAGGGTTGATCGATGAGACAAGATCAACCGGGGTGGCGAGGCGCTGGTTCGGCCAAGTCACCTTGATCGCAACCTCGAGCAATGGTGGTGCTTGCGGGGTAACGACGCTTACCGATGAGCATCCTCCGGTCTGGAAGTTGCCAGCCGACCAGGCGATGTCCGTGTTGACAGTATAGGTGATCGAGCCAACCGTCTTGGTGGCCGGGGTAAGCGATGACGAGCTGCTCGAAGTCGTGAAGTTGTTTTTCGCGAGCCACGCCGCAAAACTGGCTGTCGACGTACCGATTTGATTTCTGATCGTTTCCATCTGCTGAGTTGCAAGATTTGCTGCGACAACACGGTGTTGATTGTCGGCAGAAACTGCAAGCGTCGATTCGAGAAGCGCCGCTGCGGGAATGAGCGCCAGCATGATGATCAGCGAGGCGATAACAACGCCGATAATGCTCAGGCCATCCTCGTTGTCTCGACCGTGCTTACGGACAATGGACATATGAATCCTATCGGTATTCGTCGTTACAAGGTTGAGCGGCTGGCCGCGCGCGCTCGAGTCGGTGGTAGGACTCCTAGGACGCTCGCATGGGTGCTTTGGATCGCGCCCGGCGCGCGGGCCGCCCATATCCGCGCAAGTCACGATCAGATGCTTGGCGTCGGGAGCAGAAGTACAATCCCCGTGAGATCTGGCGGTTCTCCCGTGGATTGCCCCAGCAGACTTTACCGTCAAGTTGGCCTCCTCACCGGAGCAGCTCTGAGCCCAGGTTCGCTGGTCCCCTCCCAACATGGTAACTCATAAAGAGCTGTAATCTCGGCAAATCCACCCTCGGGAGCTTGGCCCGGATGGCTATAACAACCAAGCCCTTTTGGTGGTTAACGCCCGCTGCTCGTTCCGCGTTGCAGACGGACCCGCGGCGGGGGCGCGATGGGAAATAGTACCGGTGTTAAGCTTGCACTACGTACGCCGGAGCGTTGTCATGCTGCGTGCGCGGCCGTGGCGTCTTGGCGAGACCCTGGTTTTCGACTCGTACTGTTAGGAGTTAAATTCGAGTGCACGAGCTTGATCACCTTTTGGCGAACGCGGAGGAGTATTCGGTATCTTTCGATCGCTCCAAGCTGGCGCTCTCGCCAAAGCTCCGCCTCGTGATCTTGTCCTGTATGGACTCCCGAGTCGACATCTTCGGCCTGTTTGGATTGCGCGAAGGTGACGCGCATGTCATACGTAATGCCGGAGGGGCGGCCACGGATGATGTGGTCCGCTCGATCGCGGTATCCCAGAGGGCGATGGGAACCGACAAGATCTTCGTGGTCCATCACACCGACTGTGGAGCCCAGGGTCTCGACGTCGA
The DNA here is from genome assembly GCA_021784555.1 of bacterium. Taxonomy (GTDB): domain Bacteria; phylum Verrucomicrobiota; class Verrucomicrobiia; order Limisphaerales; family UBA8199; genus JAJYHY01. The sequence goes on along the minus strand of JAJYHY010000453.1, from coordinate 620 downwards.
GGCCTTCGTGCAACGCCTGAACGAGGAGGTCGGCTCTAGGCCCTCCTGGGACGGGGCAGGATTCGAGGACCGCGGCGCGAACGTCGAGCGGACAGTCGCGTATCTGCGGAGGAGCCCGTTCCTTAAGCCGAACACGTTGATACGGGGCTTCCTTTACGACGTTGCAACCGGCGTCTTGGAGCCGCACGAGCCCTGATCCGGGCGGCCATCCGGCCTTTGCCCGACGCGTGGGTAGAATGTTTTAGTTTGCCCGGCGCGGGAAAGTTCCAGTCTCTCTGCATGGCGCAGCCGTTGCGCCGCTCCGCTCCGTTGGTCTATGAGGTTTGGAGTAGTTGTGGAAGAAGAATCGTCAGGGTCGGACCCGGAGCACAAGCGCGCCCCTCGCGGCGAGCGCCCTTACCGCCCCCGTGAGTCGGGTGGCTACGAAGGCGAGCGTCGCGGCCGTAGCGAGTCCGGCTACCAGGGACGCCCCAATCGTGAATTCCGCCCCCGCGATGGCGGCGAGCGCCCTTACCGCCCCCGCGATGGCGGCGAGCGCCCTTACCGCCCCCGCGAGTCGGGTGGCTACGAAGGCGAGCGTCGCGGCCGTAGCGAGTCCGGCTACCAGGGCCGCCCCAATC